>JAHFES010000012.1:9875-32857 GCA_023248355.1 Nitrospiraceae bacterium | reverse complement strand
AGTCCATGTGAATCTTGTATCGGCATTCTGCCGGCGCTTCTTGAGGCGGCGTGTGACGCTTCACGGCGGAGGGGTTATGGGGCGATTCTGGCCCCGAGGCGAGCTATTGGCTGAATCTTATTCTCCTTCGCCGAATACCCCGTAGCTTGCTGCGGGGATGAAGGCGAGGAGAACCCTCCATAGCCTTGGCGAAGGAGGGTAGCGACTTCCGGCCTTCGTAGCCGAAGCTACTTCGGCGGAGTAGGCTCGGAGAATTTCACAGGATACCCCGCAGCTTGGCCTGCTCCGCCGAAGCGGCTGCGAAAGCCGGGCTGCGGGGAGCTTCATCCCGGCGCCGTTATCGTTTCCGTAACAAGAACGATGCGTAGAGACCGGCAATCGCGAGCGTGACCAGTTCGACGGTCAGGAGCATCCGGCTTACGATCGCCTCAGGGGTGGGGGGTGAAAGGATGAAATGGAGTCCAAGAAATTCCGGCTGCTGAGTTGGAGGACTTTCCCATGGCGGGAACAGCACAGCGAGGGCGAGGGCGGCCACCATGCCGTAGAGCACAGTGATGTTCAATTGCTCCAGTGGAGGAACGTTGGGTCGGGAGGGCGGGGTCGCACTCCCGTCGAGCCTTTGGCCGCAGTTCGTGCAGAACCGATTGATCTCGGGCAACGATCGATGACAGGCAGGACAGGTTTGCATAGATAGCATGCTTTCGGTGAGAGTCTTAGGGGGTAACCATAGCGAGATCTCCCGCTCATTTCCAGAGGGGGTGTCACGGCCAAGGCCATCACGCGCGTGGAATTGGAGGAGGTGCTTTATAGGGGTGGGAAGGAGGTCCTGGACGCGTCGGGTAGGGCTCACGCGTCCAGGAGAGGAGTCTAGAAGTGGTAGCTCACGCCGAAGGCCAATAAGATCGGGTTATAGGTCGCTTTGAATCCAAAGCTACTGTCCTTGGATGCAAAGTCGAAACTCGTATAGTTATACTTGAGCTCAGTAAAGGCGGTCAGGTGTTTTGTGAAGAAGTATTCTCCCCCGAGCTTAGCATTGAGTCCAAGTTTCGTTGAATTTTGAGTCCCTTCGAACCCAGCTGCCGTCGTCTTGATGTGAGCCATGAAGATGCCGGGGCCAAATCCAAAATAAGGCTGCAGTCTTGTTTTGTAGTATCGGAACATGAAATTGACAGGAACCCATGTAATGACTCGAAAATGGTCGCCTGAGGTTACAGCTGAAGTTGTTCCCCCCGTGACAGGACCGAAATCGCGCAGTACAGCATTTGATGGAATGGAGATGGTCGTTGATTGCTGCTTGATATGAGGGGTCGTGTGGTACGCTTCCGTTTCCAGCCCAAACCATCTTGCTTGGGGGAAGTAGTAGCCGAGCTTAAATCCGATCAAGGGAGAGGTGGCCAGTGACCGGTCGGACATAGACCCATTGGGGCTAAAGTCAGTCAAAGCTACGCTTGAGAGTTTGTTGCCGCCAATCGTTGTCCCGATTTGGCCACCGATGTAGGCTTCCGGATACACATTTGGAACAGTCAGAACCATGGACAGGAACAAGGCTGCTGCACTGGCTCCGAAGAGGACTTGCACCGATCGTGTCTGTTTCATGAAAACCCCTCAAATATTCCTATGTTCAGGACACAATGATTCATGGTAAGTCCTGCCATTCGTCTCTCGAAGGAATTTCGCAATTCCTCACAGGAAATGAGCAAACGATGTGCCATCGAGAGGGCGAATGGCATCTCTGTGGCGCTCCCCTTGTTGACAAACTGGAGACCCCTGTTTCATCCGCTTCGTTGACAGCTAGGAATGGCCTTCCTATAATCCGCCCCGCTCGGTACGATAGCCGTCCACGTGTCCTCTCTTCTCGATGGAACCTTCCAGCATGCAGGCGATCCGCAACATAGGTGTGATTGGGGCCGGGGCGTGGGGGACAGCCTTGGCGAAGCATTTGGCCGAGAAGGGGCTGAACATTCGGCTCTGGGCCTATGAGCAAGAAGTGGTCAACGCCATCAATGCCACGCACGAGAATCCCATCTTTCTCTCAGGTGTGACGTTGCCTCGTACGCTCGTGGCGACGTCGTCGCTCGCGGATGCGGTGGAAGGCTGCGACGGCATCCTGTTCGTCGTGCCTTCGCATGTGGCGAGACAGGTGCTCCGGGCGCTCGTGTCCTGCCTGCCAGGTCCGGTACCGCTGGTCAGCGCGACGAAAGGGATTGAGGAAGAGACCTCGAAGCTGATGACACAAGTCATGGACGAAGTACTGCCTCCTTCGATGCAGCCCATGATTATGGCCCTGTCCGGCCCGAGTTTCGCCGGCGAACTCAGCATAGGGAAGCCCACAGCTGTGTGCTTGGCCGGTCGAGACGAACAGGTCGTCCAACGGTTTCAGCAGGCGTTCATGACCCCAGGGTTTCGCGTCTACGCGGACGGGGATCTCATCGGGGTGCAACTCGGCGGCGCACTGAAGAATGTCATGGCGCTGGCGGCGGGTGTCGTCGATGGTCTTGGCCTTGGGCTCAATGCGCGCGCGGCGCTCATCACGCGGGGCCTTGCAGAGATCGTCCGACTGGGTGTAGCGATGGGGGCTGATCCGCGGACATTCTACGGGCTCTCGGGTGTTGGCGATCTCGTGCTGACTTGCACAGGAACCCTGAGCCGAAATCACACGGTGGGGGTTCGCCTTGGGAAAGGCGAGAAGCTTGACACGATTCTTGGCGGCATGCAGGCGGTGGCGGAAGGCGTGCGGACGGCCCATGCGGCCCTAGGGCTGGCGCGGCGGCACAGCGTCGAGATGCCCATTACGCAGGAAATCAATGCGGTGTTGTTCGAGGGCAAATCCTGCCGGAAGGCTGTAAGCGATTTGATGGAACGGGAAGCCAAGCCGGAGAAGGGGCGCGCATGAGTCCCGAGGGGCTTGAACGATTATTGACGCAGGTGCGTCAGGGGCGCGTGACGGTGAGCCGTGCGTTACAGCAACTGCGTACGATGCCGTTCGAGGATCTCGGGTTCGCGTCACTTGATCACCACCGATCCTTGCGACAAGGGTTTCCCGAGGTCGTGCTGTGTGATGGAAAGACCACCGCACAGGTGGTCTCGATTACTCGGGCCCTGCTCAAGAAACGGGGCCCGTTTCTCGCCACTCGTGCCGAGCCAGTGGTCGCACGCGCCATTCGACGGCTCGATCGTCGGGCGCGCTACTATGGTGATGCGCGCATTGTGGCGATACATCGTGCGAAGCGCCGGCATGAAGGGCATGTGTTAATCGTGACGGCGGGCACCGCGGATGTGCCGGTGGCCGAAGAGGCTCGCGTGACCGCTGAAGTCATGGGCAGTCACGTTGAACGATTGTACGATGTGGGCGTGGCAGGTCTCCATCGACTCCTTGGGAAGAAACAGCGATTGTTCGATGCCAGAGTGGTCATTGTTGTCGCGGGGATGGATGGCGTCTTGCCGAGTGTCGTCGGAGGCTTGGTAGCGTGCCCGGTGATCGCTGTGCCGACCAGCTGCGGCTACGGCGCCAGTT
Source organism: Nitrospiraceae bacterium (assembly GCA_023248355.1). Lineage (GTDB taxonomy): Bacteria > Nitrospirota > Nitrospiria > Nitrospirales > Nitrospiraceae > Nitrospira_D. Next base: position 29,343 of record JAHFES010000012.1, on the reverse strand, counting down.
TCGGAGGACTCGCTGCTCTACTAACCATGCTGAACTCGTGTGCGGCGGGTGTTGGTGTGATGAACATCGATAATGGATTTGGCGCCGGCAGTCTTGCCCATCGGATCAATGTGCTGGGTCTCAAGACGTGATGTGTGACGGGTGATGCGTGATGAGTAGGAGAAGAGCGCAGTTGGGCCGGGCTTATGCCCTCTCACCCATCACCTATCGGACTTCCAGCGTTCCTCGCTTCGGCCAGGCGACCATCATGGTCCTGAGCCCCTTCTCGCCGTTTGCGAGCAGCTTAATACGCACCTCATAGGCATAGGTTCCAGGACTGGCCAGTTGCTTCCGGTGGTCTTGCCCATCCCAGGAGAGTTGGACTAAGAGCTTCGGTCGCTCGGTCCCACTCGGTGTCGTTGTTGACACCAGGGCTGGTTGACGGTGCGTAAGAAACCGCAAAGAGGTTTTGGAAGGGGAGCTGATCAACGAGGCGACCTCCAGAATCGCGGCATCATCCAGCTCTCTCGGCAGCTGAACGGTCACCGCAAACACTAGTGGGCCGTTATGAGGAGCATAGGGTGTCGGGGCAATGTTTAGGTCGAGGATCTTTAATTCTGGTTCCGGGCGAGGCACTCGCGGCGGTTTAGTTTTGGCCAGGCACTCAGTGGCGAGAAACATGCTGAGACAGAATGCGACGCCCAAGAGGCACAGCCAAGGCCGGAGATCTCGTGATCGGCGGTGGAAATCTGGGATAACAGTGAAACGAATGCTCATGTGGAGAATGACTGGGATGGCGCTCGTGGAAGTGTGTGGAAGAAATGGAGCATGGATAGAGGGGATAACACAGCCTCCTCAGGCTGTCAATGATTCCCCGGCGATGATTGCCGTTGGCCGGTGCGTTGGGTAAGATGGGCCGCCATATCGATGCACGAATGAGGCAAGTGGCGAGCGGTAAGAGGCACGCGGGAGGATTCGAGCCTGTTCTTTTGCTCAGAGGCACAAGACCGCGGCTCCGGATCGTGGTTTGTTGAGTGAGGATGTGAGTGGGACGGCATCTGCATTTTGATTGTTTCTCGGGAATCAGCGGGGACATGGTGCTGGGGGCGCTCGTGAGTGCCGGCCTGCCATGGGCTTCGTTGGTGGGTGGACTGAAACGCCTGAAGCTCAGCGGCTATCAGTTACGCAAGCGGGAGGTGCAGCGTGGCGCGCTCCACGCGATCAAAGTGAATGTCCTCATCCAACGCGGCTTCCAACGTCCCCTCACGCTCTCGCGCATTCGTCGGATTCTTGCCGCAAGTACGTTGCCCGATCTGGTGAAGAAGAACAGCCGCGCCGTTTTCGATCGGCTGGCTGAGGCAGAGGGGCTCGCCCATCGAGTCGCCACGAAAGACGTCCACTTTCATGAAGTCGGCGTGATGGATTCGTTTATCGACGTTGTCGGCAGCGTCCTGGGCTGTTATCTGTTGAACGTGACGCGTGTCACGGCATCGGCCATCAATGTGGGTGCAGGCACGATTCAGACCTCCCATGGGCTTTTGCCGGTGCCGGGGCCGGCTGTGGTAGCGCTGGTGAAAGGGATTCCGATTTACTCCGAAGGTCCGCGTTGCGAGCTCGCGACTCCTACCGGTGTGGCGTTGCTTCGGACGCTGGTGTCAGAGTTCGGTCCTGTGCCGGTCATGGAATCGGCGACGGTCGGTTACGGCGCCGGGGATCAAGATCCCGAGGGCTGGCCCAACGCCTTGCGCGTCTTCTTGTCGGAAGAATCCCATCAGATGGGGCGGCCGACCGATCGTGTGATGCAGATCGAATCCAACATCGACGATCTCACCCCGCAAGCCTATGAGTATGTGATGGAGCAACTCTTTGCCGTCGGCGCCGTGGATGTGGCGTTGATCCCCGTCATCATGAAGCGGTGCCGGCCTGGCGTGGTTCTGAGTTGTCTGGTCGCGCGTGACCAGACTGATGCCGTGCTCGAAGTCCTGTTTCAAGAAACCACGGCACTCGGCGTGCGCATTCAAGAACTGGCCCGGCAGATTCTTCCTCGGCGCTTCGTCTCCGTGAAGCTGAATGGTGGAGTGGTGCGCATGAAGATTGCCGAGGTGGGTGCCGGCTGGGAGAAGGCCGCGCCGGAATATATCGATTGTAAGAAGATCGCGAATCGGACAGGCCGTCCTCTCAAAGATGTGATGGACGAAGCGGCGCTCGCCTACCGGCAATCACAAGGCAAACGTAAAAAGTAGAAAGTTGAAAGTATGATCCGAACTTCCTCCGTTTGCCGTTTGCCTTCTGCCCTGGCGGTCAGCCTGTGACCATCTTGCTCTACGCGCTCCTGTTTCTCGTGTCCGTCGCAGTCACCTTGGGTGGGTGCGCGCTCTTTACCAACGCCATCGAATGGTTGGGCAAGCGGCGCGGGATTTCTGAAGGCGCCGTCGGCAGCATCTTTGCTGCGATTGGGACCACCTTGCCGGAAACGTCGATTCCCGTCATCGCGATCTTTTTTGGAAAAAGCCAGCAAGAGGCGGAGGTCGGGTTGGGGGCGATTCTGGGCGCGCCATTTATGCTCAGCACCTTGGTATTGCCGATCCTTGCGCTTCTCTTGGTGCTGTACGCGCGGGCGGGCAAGCGCACGGCGCGGTTTCATCTCAATTATGGCGAAGTCAAAACCGATCTCACGTTTTTCACGATCGGCTATAGCGTGGCCCTTGGGTGCGTCTTCGTGCCCTCGCGACTCGTCCACATCCTCGCAGCGATCGGGTTGATCTGCATGTACGGCTATTATATGAAGATCAAATTCGGCGCGACCGATGAAGAGGACGGAGAAGGCGGGGCGCTGGAGCCGCTGCTCTTTGCCAAATCCGCAAGCACGCCCTCCTATGTCATGATCAGCCTGCAAGGACTCGCTGGGTTAGCTGGGTTGATCTTGGGCGCCCATCTATTCGTCACCGCCGCCGAAACAATGGCCGAAGCTCTGTCGATCTCGCCGCTGATCCTGGCGTTGTTGGTGGCTCCGCTCGCGACCGAGCTGCCAGAAATGTCTAACAGCTTTCTGTGGCTCTATCGCAAAAAAGACCGTCTCGCTGTGGGCAATGTCACGGGCGCCATGGTCTTTCAGGGGACGTTCCCGGTTTCAGTGGGATTGCTAGGAACGGAATGGGCGCTCGCGCCGTCTGCGTTAGTCACGATGGTCTTGGCGGTGGCGGCGGCAGGATTCTGTCTGCTCCAGATTATTCTGGGGGGCCATTGGCGTCCTTGGCTGTTGAGCGCCAGCGCCATCCTTTATGTAGGGTATACGCTGTATCTCTATGGCTTCTAAACGGTTGATCGGGTTTGTTTGGTTTCTCTGGTTTATCTAGTTCATTTGGTTTGTTTGGTTGGAAGAGGCTTTCAGATATTGAAGTTGCAACCAGACAAACTAGACAAACCAAACAAACCAGAGAAACAAAATGAACCAACCACACAAATGCATGATGATGGGAGAGAGGTTGTGAAGCGACAGCCACAACGCGAGATGCGCCCGTTGCTAGGGATCACGATGGGCGATCCGGCCGGGATCGGGCCGGAGGTCATTGCGAAGGCGGTGACAAGCCGGGCGCTGCGAAAGATTTGTCGCCTACTTGTAATCGGATCGTTCCCGGTGATGGAGCGAACGATCAAGGCGCTGAAACTCAAGCTGAAAGCCGTTCGCGTAGATGGGCACGAGGCCGTGCCGATGCGTGCAGGAACAGTGGCGGTGTTGGACCCGCTCAAAACGCCGCTGGGAAAATTTACGCTAGGTGTTGCGGCTAAAGAGACAGGCGCTGCCTCAGTTGCCTTTATCAAGAAGGGCGTCGAGCTGGCTCAGCTCGGGTGCATCGACGGCATCGTCACGGCGCCCATCAATAAGGAAGCCATCAACATGGCCGGTTGTCACTACCCGGGCCATACGGAACTCCTGGCGGACCTGACTCAGACCCAGGAGTCCGGGATGATGATTGTGGGCGGGCCGCTCCGCATCATGTTTGTCACGACCCACGTCGCGATCAAAGATCTCTCGGCGCTCCTCACGCAGGCGAAAATCGAAAAGGGGATTCGTCTGGCGCATCAGGCGCTGACCAGGCTCTATGGAATCAAGAAGCCCAAGATCGGCGTGGCCGCGTTGAATCCGCATGCCGGCGAACATGGCCTCTTCGGTGATGAAGAGGCCCGGGTGATTCTCCCGGCCGCACGCGCAGCGCAGGCCCAAGGGATTCTGGCCAGCGATCCCCTGCCAGCAGACACGCTCTTCGGTAAGGCGGTGAAAGGCCAGTACGACGGCATCGTCGCCATGTATCACGACCAGGGATTGATTCCGCTCAAGCTCGTGGCCTTCGGCACCTGTGTGAATCTCACAGTGGGCTTGCCCATCATTCGCACTTCGGTCGATCATGGAACCGCGTTCGATATCGTCGGGAAGGGCATTGCCGATCCAGGCAGCTTGTTCGAAGCTGTCAAACTGGCGGCTAAACTCGCCAAGGGGCGGTGATGGGTCTATCTCGTTCATTTGGTTTGTCTGGTCTGTCTGGTTTATTTGGTTTGTCCTGTTTGTTTGGTTCGAAGAAGCAACTTCAGCGGATGAAGTTGCAACCAGAGAAACAAAATGAACCAAACAGACCAGATGAACCAAATAAACCAGCGCAACAGGAGCATAGTAATGACGAATCAGCCAAGTAGGGCGCTCGAAATAATACAGCAGCAGATCAAGGAGCTGGACGCGTTGGCCAAGCAGACACTCGAAGATCTGAACACCGTTGCAGGCGACGAACGGGTCGCGAAGTGGAAGACGAAAACCGTCGCGCTTATTACGGAGGCGGTGGGTCAGCAGGAAGGGCAGAAGTTTGCCGGCATCCATCCCGGGCCGTCGTTTACGAATGATATGGTCGAGGAGTTCACGGACTTGATCGACGGCTACCGCACGCCGCTCGCTGCATTGGCCAAACAACTGGCCCAGGCTCCGCGCCCCTCTACAGGGAGCTGACGAGTGGGAATCTCTGACCCGCCTCCCGCGATCAAACGCCTCGGTCAGAATTTTCTCATCGATCCCAACATCGTTCGCAAGATCGTCGCGTTAGCTGAGATCGCGCCGAGCGACACGGTGCTCGAAATCGGACCGGGCCGCGGCATTCTCACAGAGGCACTCTGTCGCACAGCTGGTCACGTGACGGCCGTGGAGGTCGATCCAAGACTCCATGCCTATCTCGCCGAACGGCAAGCGGAGTTTCCGAGTCTCACGCTCGTCCTCGACGACGCGATGACCTATCCGATCGAGAACCTTCCAGTCGGCACTATCGTCGTCGCCAACCTGCCGTACTACATCTCGACGCCCTTGTTGTTTAGACTGCTTGATCAACGAGACCGGTTTCCACGGATGGTCCTCATGCTCCAAAATGAGGTGGCCGATCGTCTGGTGGCGAAACCCGGCAGCTCAGACTACGGCGTGCTTTCGGTGATGGCGCAGTATGCCGCAGAGATTACCAAGGCATTCCGGGTCTCCGCCCAGTGTTTCAGGCCAAGACCAGAGGTCGGCTCAGCAGTGGTGTTGTTGCGAACCAAGGAACGGAGAGCACTGAGCCTTGAGGAAGAACCAAAGTTCGCCGCGCTGGTGAAAGCCGCCTTCGCCCACCGGCGCAAAACGCTCGTCAACTCGCTCAAGGACGAAGGGTACGATCAGAAGTCAGTGATAGAAGCGCTGAACTCACTCAGCCTCTCGCCAACCGCCCGCGCTGAAGTCCTCTCAGTCACACAGCTCATCGAACTAAGTCGCCGGATCCCAACCTCCACATAGGGAATAAGCAAGGTCGCGGAAGCTTTGACGAACAGCTTGGAGTGGGTTTTCGATGCTCTGGTGAGTTGTTCGAGTCATACTTGGGGACCCTTTCTCAACCAGTCTTCCCGCGTCTAACTCCTAGGAAAGTGAAGTGTCATGCACCGGGTCATTATTTTTTGCTGCCAGTGGAATGGAACCTGGGTCAGTCGAGGGATTTCCGGAAGCGGAAAACACTGATGGCGAGCATGGCGGCTCCAAATATTCCCATCGCAGCCATTTGGGGCCAGAGCACCTCCAGGCCCACTCCTTTTAAATAGACACCCCGAAGTACCTCCAGGAAATATCGCAGCGGGTCCAAGTAGGTGAGCCACTGCATGACCTCCGGCATGCTACTGATCGGAGTGCCAAAGCCGGAAAAGGTGATGGCAGGCATGTTGAAAAAGAACCCGGACACCATGGCTTGCTGTTGAGTCATCGAAATGGTGGAGATGAAGAGACCAATTCCAAGCATGCACAGGATGAAGAGAATCGCTCCGAGCGTCAGCACCCCGATGCTGCCCCGGAAGGGCACGCCAAACCAGAGGGTGCCAACGAGGGATATGAGGGTTGTATCGAGCAGCCCGATCAGAAAGAACGGGACGGTCTTCCCCAGAATGAATTCCAGCCGCCCAATGGGCGTCACCATAATTTGTTCGAGTGTGCCGATTTCACGCTCGCGCACAACGGCAAAGGCGGTTAAGCTTACCACCACCACCAAGATAAGATTGCCGATCACTCCCGGCACAAAGAACCATTGACTGTCTAGATCCGTATTGAACCACGGACGCCGTTCAAGCACGAGACGAGGCATTTGGGACACCAACATCGGGGACGCGTGCAGCAAACGCTCCATCTGGTAGTCCCCTGAGAAGCGACTCGCGATCTGGTTAACATATCCAACCGCGATCAGCGCGGTATTAGAATTACTGCTGTCGACAATCACCTGGAGATGGGCCGTCTGGCCCTTTCTGAGATCTTGGGCAAAGCCAGAATTAACCTGGAGGGCGATAATCACGTCACCGCGATCGATCAGGTCGCCGACCTGCCGGCGGTCATTCAAGCGGGCCCGAACATCAAAATAGCGGCTGGCAGTAAAACGCGAAATGAGGTCACGACTCTCTTGGCTGTTGTCGAAGTCTAAGACCGCAGTTGGGACGTGTCGGATCTCCAAAGTAGCGGCATATCCGAAGACTAACATTTGAATCACAGGTGGGCCAAAGAGCAAGAAACGAGTGCGTTTGTCTCGGAAAACTTGGATAAACTCCTTAATCAGCATCCCTCGTATGCGCCCAAGCATGGCGATCTCCTCAGCTGAGCTTCTTGTGGAAGGCACGAGTGGCGATGACGGTGAGCAGCACGGCAAACACAGCCAGAGCCAGCAGATCATCAAGGAGCAACGGTATGGACGTACCCTTCAGAAAGACATCACGGATGATTGTCATGAAATAGCGCGCCGGGATGAGATGGGTAATCAGCTGAATGACCGCCGGCATCTGGTCAATCGGATAAATGAATCCGGAGAGCAGAAACGCCGGCAAGAAGGTGGCGATGAGGGCCGCCTGGCTGGCCGCGAGCTGCGATTTGGCCACCACCGAAATAAAATAGCCCAGCGAGAGGACGACCATCAAGAAGAGGGTGGAGCTGAGAAAAAAGACGCTCCATTGCCCGCGGAACGGAACATGGAACCACCAGACACCCATGCCGGCACAGAGGGCGGTATCGATCAACCCGATCACAAAATACGGCACCAACTTGCCAGCCATCACTTCCAGAGGCGTGACCGGCGTCGAGATGAGCTGCTCCATTGTGCCTCGCTCCCACTCCCTCGCGATGGTCAGGGAGGTGAGAAACGAGCCGATTACCGCCATGACGATGGCGATGACCCCCGGAACGATGTTGGCGGTGCTCTCGAGATCTTCGTTAAACCAGGTACGTGCATCCATGCTCAACGGGGGCTGAAGCTTGAGCTGCCCATGGCGTTGCAGCCAACCAAGTTGAATCTGCCTGTTATAGGCCTGGACGACGGCTTCGCTGTAACTGATGCTGACATTGGCCGTGTTATTATCGGTGGCATCGAGCAGAGCTTGGATACTTACCGGCCCTCCGGCGTTTAACTTCTCCGAAAAATCCGGCGGGATGACGATCGCAAGCCGGCAAAGCCCGGCATCGATGGCTTGAATCAGCGCGGAATAACTGGCGACGCTCCGCACCACCCTGAAATACTCCGATGCCTGGAAATGCTTCAGGAAGTCCTGGCTTTGCTGACTCCCCTCACGGTCATAGACATACACGGGGATGTGTTTGATGTCGAAACTCACGCCGTAGCCAAAGGCCAGCATCAACAGCAGCGGCATGGCTACGGTGATGAGCAAGCTGGGCAGGTCCCGGCGAATTTGAATCACTTCCTTGCGGATGATTGCCGTGAGCCGGTGCCAACGCATTCGCCATCTATTCCTTTCCGGAATTCCCCTGCTTTGCAGTGAGGGACACGAAGACATCTTCTAACGTCGGTCGGATCGGTTCAATTCTCGCGACGCTGACGCCATGCTTCGAAAGATAGGCGCGCAGAGGGGGCATGGCTGCCCTGGATTCCGGCACGACCACGTGCAGAGCGTTACCGAACACAGCCGCATCCACTACGTCGGGCGTCTTCTGGAGCAGATCGAGGGCGAGGCCCATCGGGTCGCATTCCACCAGCAACAATTCGCCTGTCATGGCATGCTGTTTCAATTCAGCCGGCGAACCGGAGGCGACGATCCGGCCCTGAAAGATCAAGACCAGGCGGTTGCAATACTCCGCTTCGTCCATGTAGTGGGTGGTGACAAGGACCGTCACTCCGTCCGCAGCCATCTGATGGATCAGTTCCCAGAATTGGCGTCTCGAAATGGGATCCACTCCCGACGTCGGTTCGTCGAGAAACAGAATGGACGGCCGGTGCAACACGGCGCATCCCAACGCGAGCCGCTGTTTCCATCCGCTGGGAAGCGTGCCGGTCAGGGCGGATTCACGGCCGGTCAAGCCTGCCATCCCAAGCACCCAAGAAGCTCGCTCAGGCAGCAGGGCGACGGGCACCTCATACATGCTGGCAAAGAATTGGATGTTTTCGATGACCCGAAGATCGTTATACAGAGAGAATTTTTGGGACATGTAGCCAATCCGTTGACGCACTCGTTCTGGCTCCTGCGCCACATCGTAGCCGGCGACCAGGGCCTGCCCCGCAGTGGGGCGAAGCAGTCCGCACAACATGCGGATGGTCGTTGACTTGCCGGCCCCATTCGGGCCCAGGAAGCCCACCACTTCCCCTCGATGTGCCTCGAAGCTGATCCGATCCACCGCGACGAAGTCGCCAAAGCGCTTGACGAGCTCTCGGACGACCACAGATGGAGAATTGTTGGTCACCGTTCCCTCCCCTCGTCTCCACCCGACGTGGCCGCTACGAAGAGGTCTTCAATACTTGGTGCGACTTGTTCCAGGTTCTCAAACGGAAGACCCGCTGCCATCATCTGGGCCCGGAGTTCTGGGATGCGACGTTCAGCATTGTCTACCACCAGGTGCACCCCGTCGCCGACTAGCACGACGTTGAGGACGCCCTCAGCGCTGGCGAGTACCGCTCGCAAGCCCCGAGGGTCACTCGACATCACTGCAACGACCGCTCCCCTAAGGTTCTTCTTCAGTTCGGACGGTGTCTCGCAGAAGAGGACGCGCCCCTGGTGAAGCAACGCAACCCGGTGGCACCGCTCGGCTTCGTCGAGGTAGGCCGTGGACATCACGATGGCGATGCCTTCGCCCAGCAGCGAATACAGAATGTGCCAGAAATCCCGGCGCGAGACAGGGTCGACACCGTTGGTTGGTTCATCCAAAAGGATGACGCGTGGTCTGTGGATGAGCGCGCAGGCGAGCCCAAGTTTTTGCTTCATCCCGCCTGAGAGCTTCCCTGCCAGGCGGTTTCCAAATTGACTCATATTAGCCGCCTCAAGCAGTCGGCGGGCCCGCTGCTCACGGTCTGAGCGAGGGACGCCAAAGACATCGGCGTAGAAGCGAATGTTTTCGTCGACGGTCAAATCTTCGTAGAGACCGAATCGCTGCGGCATGTAACTGATGTGGGCTTTGGCAGCCTCCGAGTCCCGCACCATGTCGAATCCTGCGACCGTCGCTGATCCGGAATCGGGAGTGAGCACGCCGGCCAGCATGCGGAGGGTCGTCGTCTTGCCGGCTCCATCCGGCCCCACCAAGCCAAAGATCTCGCCGGGAGTCACCTCGAAGCTCAGATGATCGACGGCCAGCACACCGGGGAAGCATTTGGTCAGTTCGGAAGTGCGAATTGCGGAGTTCAATGGGGACATAGCGTTTTAGCGCGGGCTCCCTTCGATCACGGCGTCCGCAGGCATGCCTGGCTTCAACTCATGGTTCGGATTGTCTAGGTCGATTTTTACTCGATAGACCAGGGTCACACGCTCCCTATGGGTCTCCACGCTCTTGGGAGTGAATTCGGCCTGGGAGGAGATGAACGACACCCGACCTTGATAGGTCTTGTTGGGATACGTGTCGGTGTGAACGGTCGCGGGCTGACCCCAGCGGATTCGTCCCAGATCGGTTTCGCTGACATAGCCACGCAACCACAGATGGTCCACGTCGGCAATGGTCACCACGGGCGTACCGGGGGCCACCACCTCGCCGAGCTCAGCTTGCCGAACCAGAATCACTCCGGAGGTCGGAGACGATAAGACGGTGTAGCTTAGCTTCACTCGAGACATCTCGAGATTTTCACGGGCGAGCTGAAGATTGGCGCGGTGAACCGCGATCTGTTCCTTGCGGGTGCCCTCAACGATTTGATCATAGTTTTGCTTGACCCTTTCAAAGGTGGCCTGAGCGCGTTTCAATTGCGTTGCGGCGCTGTCGAGATCCTCCTGAGAGACCCCTTGCTCGGAGAGGAGCGTCTGACGGCGTCTAAACTCCTGCCTTTTTAGATAAAGATCCGCTTGCGCGTCGAGTAATGTCTGTTTCGCCGCCTGAATTTCCTGGACGCGGCTTCCAGCCAGGGCTAGGTCCAGCTCGGCTTCATGTGCACGAACTGTGGCCTCGTCTACGCTCACTTGCTGCCGGTAGTCATCATCGTCCAGCCGAGCCAACAGGTCGCCTTTGGTGACGTATTGCCCTTCTTCGATGGGCAACCCCGCGATCCGGCCTGGCACCTTGAAACTCACCACGCTTTCGTGCGCCTCAATATTGCCGGAAATCTGCAACGTCGTGTCAGTAACATGATTTGCGGCCGCTCGGAGATAAAGGTACGCGCCTGCCATCATGGCGATCGCCCCCAGCGTGATGAGGAGTGTTCTCTTTGCCTTCATCGAGTTGCCCTAATGCCTCGTCAGCGAGCACGACGCACCGACAATGATTCCAACAGCGATTCCAGCGCGCCCGCGAGAGGTGACGCGCCGCACACGAACTCTCCCGCGACATAACCCTGCACTCGATTCGGGTTCGAGCGGCTGCAACCGATCCAGAGACAAAACCCCCTGAGCGAGACACCCTTCTAAGAAAGCGCCCGTCGACCTTGCGGTGGGCCCGGTCATCGGTTTGGCCTCACTTTCTTCGTCATCACGCCTTCAAGAATCACCCTGATGATGGCAGAAAATCCGGTCTTCGGCGTGAGCCCGAGCTCCGCCATCTTGGGTGGATTCATAATGGCCTGCACTGCGCCAAGCAGAATCTCGATCGCCAACTTGGCGGGAATGTCTTGGCGGATGATTCCCGCCCTGCGTCCTTTGAGGAACAGCTGGCCGAAGTGTCGCTGAATCACATCCCGCCGTCGGCTCTCCACCACCTCGAACAGGTCAGGCGCCTCCCGTCGGATGTCCCGCACAAACGGCGGCTGAATCTCTTCCATGTGCCTCTGTACACACGCGAGCAGTTGATGCAGCGTGGTCAGACAATCAGATGAGCCCCCAGACGTAATTTGGTCGAGATCCGCGTCGACGCTTCGGAACCTCTCCCGGAGCACGGCCTCCAGGAGAGCAGTCTTGCTCGGGAAACACGCGTACAAAGTCTTTTTGCTCATCCCGAGTTCTTCCGCGAGATCATCCATGGTGACACTGCGGAAACCGTGGGCAAAAAAGTGACGCCGGGCTTCAGCGAGAATCCGTTGACGGACGGAATTCTCGACAGGCAACTCTTTCGCCGGTACTTTACGGTGACGCATGGAGGATCCGACGGCTATATACTTTGGAAACTATTATGGTATTGAAAGTTTCCTCTGTCAATGCCAGCGATCTGATCCTGGAAACCGGTCAGGTCCCCTGTGAGTCCTGGGCTGCCAAACTAAACTTAGGGGAGGTCACTGTCTCTCAAATGCCTGATTTAAGGTCAGAGAAAGGCCTGATCTTTCAGGGTGAATTTGCAGGCGAGAATTCTTGTAGGGCTTGTGGATAACCTGGGTTGCGGTTAAGCCAAGCTTATGCGGACAGGCTAGTTGTGCATCCCGCGTGTTTACCCAAAACCCAAAAGCTGGGTCAAAATTAACTTACGGCTACCTGCTCAGCGTTCCGTTGGTTGTTTTACACCAGTTGCAAAGATCGTCCGGTAGGGGGAGGCGAGTTTCGGACCGTCATGCATGCCGCAGGTGGATTTTGAAGATGACGCGGCGGCTTTTGTCACGATTCAGTTGACCTGCTTCGTTCCACAGCAGGTCCTGTTTGCCACGTCCGTTCGCTGAGCTCTTCTGCTGGAAGCATTCGTAGGCCCACGGGAGCCTGGCACGGATCACCTCCAGCCCCTTTACCAACACCGCAAACGAGCGATCCTGACTGAGTTTGTGATTTCGGATCTTGTCCCTGAGGTTGAGTGAGGCCGTGCTACGCGGCTGGAAAGCGGAGCCTTTGGAGAATTTCTCGCAGTAGTTCCTCTTGCTGTTGCTGGATCGCATCAAACTTGAAGCCGAAGGTCTGATTGCCAAACCAGCGCACAATCGCCGCTTCAATGATGATGGGGGTTGGAAAGGACGGGAGCTGGATAATGAGACTGTAGGGCTGGCCAACTGTGACCGCGATCTCGCTGAGAATTTTACAGCCCCCTGACGAGAGGTCCAGAATCGTCCCATCTCCTTCAGCTTCTTCGGCTCTCCCGCTTGGGAGGGCCAGCTGCGAGAAAGAAAGAAGGGCACCGGGCGGCGCGGTCAGTCGCCGGTGTTTACGGAGTTCGATGAAACGTCTGGCTTGTGCGTCGGACGGAGACATATTGTCCTACCATGAAAATATTCTCTATCTTAGTAACCCCTGCTGTACGCGCAAGGAAATTGTGGTTTCACGATCGCGTTGAGTGAACACACATCGTGGCGAAGGACAGAGTCTTCGTGAATCAGGCGATGAGGGTCGAGTCGTTTGAAATGACTTTCCCCCTGTGTTAGCATTCGCGCCATGGGTGTCACCTCCTCGGCTAAGCGGGGCGAAGCCCGCCGCGCCCCTTCTCCCCCTTCTCATATTCAGCGGGAAGTGATCGGTGTGATTCTGATCGCGCTGAGCTTGCTTACCTTGCTGAGCCTGCTGTCATTTGTGCCGGGAGAGGCGAAGACTGTGGCGGCTGGGGCGCCGGCAGCCAATCCTCCTCGTAATCTCATCGGCTCGTTTGGCGCGGTATTAGCCGGTGGGTTCTTTTACCTGATGGGCGGGGCGGCCTATCTGTTCCCCATTCTGCTAGGCCGGCTGGGCCTACGCTGCTTTTCCCAGACTCCTGTCAGCATTCGACTCAGGACCGGGGGGAGTTCACTCGCCGCCGTCCTTTTTCTGAGCGCGTTTCTCCATCTCGAGGCGACGGCGGTTCCGACTCTGACGAGTGGCATGGTCTCCCGTGGGATAGCCGGCGGGATGGTCGGCCAGGTGATTGGAGAGGGGCTCCGTGCAGTCTTCGCCAGCACCGGCGCGCACATTCTGATCATCGCCGGATTCCTCGTGTCGCTCCTGTTCACGACCCCGCTGTCACTGACTGAAGTGGTTTGCCGAATTCCTGAGCGGTGGGCAGTGCTCCGCGAACGGCTGGCAGCGATGATGCCTGAGCCTTCTGCCGAGACTCCCGCTGAAACCGGTAATCGTAGGCAGAAAGCCAAGGCTGCCAAGCAGGGTCGCATCACAGCGGTGGAGGAAACATTTGCCGAGATGGACGAGGACCCTCAACGGGTGAATGTGCCCGAGCCGCCCATCATTCAGTCGTTCGCCGTTCCAACTGCCAGCGCGATGGAGAGGGAAGACATCGAGCCTGAGATCGTGGCCGTGCAGGCCGACTCTGGCGATTATCGTCTTCCTGATCCTGATGAGTTGCTTAGCGATCCCTCTGGCCCGCAGAGCCGCATGTCCGATGACGAACTCAAGGCTCAGTCCGACGTGTTGACGCGGGCCTTGGCGAGCTTCGGCATTGACGGCAAGGTGACGGAGGTTCGGCCTGGTCCCGTGGTGACGATGTATGAAATTGAACCGTCTCCTGGCACCAAGGTCGCCCGTATCGTGAATCTGGCCGATGATCTCGCGCTGGCGCTCAAGGCGACGAGCTTGCGCATCGTGGCGCCGCTGCCGGGTAAATCAGTGGTCGGCATTGAAGTGCCGAACCGGTCACGCGAAACGGTGTCGATGAAGGAAGTCGTGATGAGCGAGGCCTTCACGCGAGCCCGGTCGAAACTCACGATGGCGCTGGGCAAGGATATTTACGGCGCTCCGGTCACAGTGGACCTCAAGACAATGCCGCATCTCTTGGTGGCCGGCGCGACGGGAGCCGGCAAGAGTGTGAGCTTAAATACGATGCTGCTCAGCATCCTCTTCTGTGCAAAGCCTAGTGAAGTCAAGCTGCTGCTGATCGATCCAAAGATGTTGGAGTTCCAATCGTACGATGGGATTCCCCATCTTTTGCGTCCGGTGATCACAGATCCCAAGTCCGCCGCCAAGGGGCTGGGCTGGGTCGTGGCCGAAATGGAACGGCGCTACAAGTTGCTGGCTGAAGCGGGTGTCCGGAACATCGATTCCTATAATCGCAAAGTGACTGGTCTGCATGAAGCCTTCGCCGAGAGCGCCGCGTTGCCAGCTGAGCAAGCCGAGCTTCCCATGCAATTTCTCTCCGAAGAGGAACGACTGTCTGCCGGGGAAACCGCTCTCGCCGAAGGTGAGCCTGGCTGCATGCAGCCAAAGCCCACACCGCCTGAGCCGCTGCCCTTTATCGTGGTCATGATCGATGAGCTGGCCGATTTGATGATGGTGGCGCCCAAGGATGTGGAAGACAAGATCGCCCGGCTTGCGCAGATGGCGCGGGCCTCCGGCATTCATCTGGTGCTGGCCACCCAGCGGCCGTCGGTCGATGTGCTTACTGGTTTGATTAAGGCCAATTTCCCGGCGCGCATTGCATTCCAAGTCTCTTCAAAAACCGACTCACGGACGATCCTTGATGCGAATGGGGCCGAAGCGCTGCTTGGGCGTGGCGACATGCTCTATCTCGCCTCCGGCACCGGCCGCCTGGCTCGCCTGCACGGCTCCTTTGTGTCCGACGACGATGTGCGTTCCGTCGTGGATTTTGTGAAGAAACAGGCGCTGCCGATTTATAACCAGGAATTGCAATCGCTCAAATTGGAAGAGGCAGCGGAGGAGGAAGCGAAAGATGATGTGTATGAGCAGGCGAAAGAACTTGTCCTCTCGACGGGACAGGCCTCGGCCTCGCTGATCCAGCGCCGCCTTCGAGTCGGGTATCCACGCGCGGCCCGCATGATTGAGCAGATGGAAACGGATGGGATCGTGGGCGCGGCCGGGCGGGACGGGCGTCGGGAAGTCCTTGGGCGGCGCGGCCCTGTGGGAGCGACGGAAGCATGAGACTCTTGTTGTCTGGGGCTGTGCTCAGCCTCCTGCTTGTCGCCTCGGCATGGGGAGGCGAGGGACCGGCTGACGAGAAAGCTCTTCAGGAAGTGCGCGAGGTTGTGAAGCAGCTGCAAGCCCGCTACGAAAAGACCAAAGATCTGCAAGCCGACTTCTCTCAGAAAACCAGGATCGAAGGATTTGAACGGCCTGTAACCTCGTCCGGCAAAGTCTATATCAAGAAGCCTGGGCGTCTGCGCTGGGACTATCTCGATCCAGCTAACGAAGAAATCTATGTGAATCACGATGATGTGAAAGTCTATGTGCCGGAGCACAAGCAAGTGCTGGTTGGAAAGCTGACCCAGATGGCCGCGTCCAAAGCGCCGCTGGAACTGTTGCAGGGCGCAGCCAAATTGGAAGAGTCGTTCGAGATCGAACCGACCACTGGAAAAGAGCGCGGTGTCGGCGGCATTCGTCTGATCACGCTGATTCCCAAAGCCAAGGATCAAGAGTCAACGCGGAGCCTCCAGCGGATCGTTGTCGAGGTGTTTCCCAAAACCTATTTTATCCGTACGGTGTCGCTGTACGAGATCAGCGGCAATGTGGCGACCTTTGAATTTTCTGGGTTGAAGCCGAATCTCGGTTTGGGCAATGAGGTGTTCGACTTCAAAGCGCCACCGGATGCCGAAGTCGTCAAAGCTCCGGTGTTCAGCGTTCCATAAGCACTCCTGATTAGAGTCGAAGAATGTTTGGCGCTGTCATTACACGAAGAGGGTAGCCCCATGCAGGTTGCAGCGGCGAGTTCAGTGAGCGAGGCGGTTGAACGGGCGGTCGCGGCGTTGGACGTAGAGCGCCTGCATCGCGAATATTGGGATCAGAACGAATTCTTGGTCATTAAGCAGTTTCTGCCTCGCGCGTTTGTGGAAGACACGCTGGTTCCCCAGGCTCAGGGCGTGAAGACGGATCTCAATCGCAACTATATCCCGGGTCATAAGAAAGGCGGCAGCGTCAGCTATTACACGGTACAGGACAAAGCCCCGCGCTTTTTGGATCTGTATCGGTCCGAATCATTCAAGGCGTTCTTAAACCGGCTCGTCGACGCGAAGCTGGCGTTCTGTCCGGACAATGACCCCCACTCCTGCGCGCTCTATTACTACACCGAGCCTGGCGATCACATCGGATTCCACTACGACACGTCGTACTATAAGGGGGCGCGCTATACGATTCTCATGGGCCTCGTCGATCACTCGACGCAATGCAAGCTGGTCTGTGAGTTATTTAAGGATCATCCGACCAAGCCGCCTCGACATCTCGAACTGGTCACCGAACCGGGCGATATGGTGATTTTCAACGGCGACAAGCTGTGGCATGCCGTGACGCCGCTGGGGAAAGAGGAAGAGCGGATTGTGTTGACGATGGAGTACGTCACGAATCCAGAAATGGGCACGTTCAAGCGGCTCTATTCCAACCTCAAAGATTCCTTCGCCTACTTTGGTCTCAAGGCGGTGTTTAAACGGGCTCTTGCCGGGTCGAAGTCTTCTACCTAGTCCAGGTCGAAACAACTTATTCCACCACTCCGACCGATCCGATCAGTCGCGCCACGTTTCCGTCTTTCGCTTTCATTGGGTATCCAAACCACGCCAGCCAGCGTACTGATCCGTCCGGCCGGAGCATTCGATGCCGGAAGGCGAAGACATCCGAGTCATCTGAGGGGCGACGCAGCGCCTTTAGGACGTGTGTTCGATCACTCTCGTGGACCAGCGCCGACAATTCTTGCGGCGAAAGGTGCTGACTCCGGTTCGTCTGTCCCAGAAATTCCATCGTGCGGCCTGAGCAATAGATTCGATCCGTCTCGCGGTCCCAATCCCAAATGCCGAGATCTGCCGTGGCCAAGGCAAGCCTGCCACGTTCTTCGGTGAGCCGTATCGTCTCCTCACGTTCCTTCATATCCGTAATGTCTTCCGCCAGCCCCACGATTCGATGGACGACCCCCGAGGCATCTCGAATCGGGAATGCCTGATCGCGAATCCACCGCATCGTGCCATCCGGACGGATGATGCGGTATTCCTCACGGTACGTCCCGATCGCCTGCTTGGTCATCGCTGCATGGAATACGCGGGGACGATCGTCGGGATGAATCGCGTCAAGCCAAGCCCGGGGCGTGAGATACAGCTCGTCACAGGGCCTCCCCCACACCTGCGCGTAGGAAGGGCTGACATACAGCAATTCGTGTTTTGCCGAGTCGGTCATCCAAAACACGAGAGGAAGATAATCGACAAGTAGTTGGAACCGCTCGGCATGGTCACAGAGCGTTTGTTCGGTGACGGTTCGCGAAGAGATGTCCCGGATGATGCCGCTATAGAACAATCTACCCTGTCTCTTCCAAGCCGCCAGTGACAGTTCGATAGGAAACTCCTTCCTGTCCTTTCGAATCCCGTGCAAGGTAATCACGTTTCCTGCGAGCTTCGACTGGCCGGTTGTTCGCATGCGCTCAATGCCCATTTCGTGGGCCTCGCGGTATCGCATGGGCATCAGAATCGAGAGAGGTTTTCCGAGGACCTCGGCGGGGATGTAGCCGAACATTCTCGAGGCTGCTTCATTCCACGTCACGATGTAGCCGTGCTCGTCTGCCACAATGATGGCATCCGGCGCAGACTGAACTACTGACCGAAAGCGATCCTCGCTTTCGGTCAGGGCGGTCTCGATCCCTTCGGCTTTCGTTACGAGAGATTTCATGCCGATAGCCCGGTGAAGAATCGCGCGCAACTCTTCTCGGTGGTAGGGCTTGGTCAAATGCGCGAAGGCTCCTTGGGTCAAGGAGCTGAGCTTCCGATCTGTGGAGGTCATGGCCGTCAAGACGATCACGGGAAGGGAGGGGTCGGATTCCTGCAATCTCTGAAGAATGGACTGCCCGTCGCCATCAGGCAAGCCCAGATCGAGGAGAACTGCATTGTAGCAATTCTGTTCGATGGAGAGAAATGCATCGCGGCAGGTCTGTGCGCAGTCAACATGAAACCCTTCATACTCAAGCAGATCTTGCAGGGCCGTGAGAATATCCGGGTCATCGTCGACGACCAGCACAGAGTGTTGCGCCTCAGATCCAGCCACCGTGTATCCAGGTGGCTCGTGTGTACCGTAGCCTGACTTGTTCATGACCATAAGTGCCTCGCTGAAGCGGGGTTGCCGAGTGACTGCCGCGCCTGTCGAACAGGATCTCAGTGAATTCTATTCTTCACACTTTCCGCTCACATGCAGCCTGCGATAGCGGGCGTGGTGTCACCGCGATAAGCTCCTTATCCGCTAGAACTGACATTCTCGTCGGACATCCTCAACTTGAGTCGGCGATGGATGAACGGGAATCGGTGCTTCAGTGAGCGAAGTGCAGTTCGCAATCGAGAGACCTGTGTCTCTCGTTCAGCGGTACGTTCAGTTCGTGGACGACCAGGCTTCAGTTCTTCTGTGCGTCGAGGAAATAGGCCTTGGTTCGATGCTTCATGCGTAGCCAGAGCCGCTCGGATCGCGTCTTCGACCAAGCGCGTCACGGTGAGTTGGGGCACCCAATACACGGTATCTCGAAGCCGATTCACCAGTTCCATCGGAAGGTTTACCGTCAGGCGAGTAGTTCGAGGCTGAATGGGCCGAACAGGTTTCTGGGCGTTCGGCCCAGCTCGTTTCATAGAGCGCAGGGCCTTCAGCTGTTGGGCTTCCCTCTGTGGGTGGTCAATGGCCATCTGATTCCTTTCACAGCGTGGTCGAGAGGTTGCACTGCGGAATCCTTCGATCACACCCAAGGGCGATGAAAAATGAGGGATAAGAAGTGGCCGTGCCTCCCGAAGGAGGCACG
>JAHFES010000012.1:0-9775 GCA_023248355.1 Nitrospiraceae bacterium | reverse complement strand
ATGGCCATCTGATTCCTTTCACAGCGTGGTCGAGAGGTTGCACTGCGGAATCCTTCGATCACACCCAAGGGCGATGAAAAATGAGGGATAAGAAGTGGCCGTGCCTCCCGAAGGAGGCACGGCGCTCGTGGCAGCGGCTAGAGGCGACAGTGCCACTCTGGATGGGCACGATCCAGAGATAGCATCGCTCAGCGACTCAGGAGAATCCTGCACGGCTGAGTGGGTGACTGGCGGCTCTATACGTCGCCACATCCGAGTTGGCAGTGTAGAGAATAGGAACCGAATGAATCCCATGGTCGGTGGCCCTTCACGAATAGAATGATGCTGTAACTCAGCAATGCTTATACCAACGAGAAAAATGGCTGGCATGAGACAGCAAGAAACCTAAGGCATTGAATTACTGGAGTGGAATGAGGCGTCTGATCGAGGCGATGGAACGGCGCGTATAAGGAAGGCGATCAATCTGTATCACATTAGGTACGAGGGGTATCTCGTTTGATACAGGAGGCGATAGGGGAATAGGACGATGCGGAGAGAGCGCTACTGATGTAAATGTTTCATGGCAGCCGCGCAGAGGATGATGAAGAATCCAATCCATAACGCAGCTCGTTGATAAGGGATCGCCTCGTAGGTTCCTTCTTCGCCGTCGTCCTCATCGGATTTGAAAATCACGGTGTAGAGGTAGAGCGTCATGAGGCAGAGCACAAGAAATAGCTTGATGAAGAAGACCGTGAGGTACTTGGCGTGGTGTGGAACGCCACTTCCCGTCTGCGAGGTAATTACCTGATTCACATAGTGGAGATTGATCCCGCCCGTGAACAAGAGCACGACGAGGAGAATGCCGGCTACTTTCTTATAGTGCTGATAGAAAACATCCGTAATGGGCTTGATCTGTTCCCTGGCCACGGCCTTCTGGAGGCCGGGCGTGACCGCCATGACAAGGAACGCAAGACCGCCGATCCAAATGACCGCGGCCAATAAATGAAACCAGTGATTGATAATGGGGATGAGGGCATTGAGATCGGTAACGATGCTTTGAAAGGCGTCCACTAGTACCCCGTGATGGGTGATGCGTGATGGGTGATGCGTGAATAAACGACAGCTCGGAGAAACGTTCTCATAAGGCCGAACTCGTCACACATCACTGATCACTCGTCACTGAGAATTTGAAGACCGGTGCGTCATTCCCAAATCGCTTCTTGCGCAGTTCTTCCATCAACTCTACGGTAATGATCGTCACGTTGTTCTCATGAGCATGTTTCTCCACGCCCTTCTTCACCATCGCTCGAAGGAAGTAGGGGATGCGGCTTAGGCGCACCGCTGAAGCCTCGTCCCAGACCACATCGGATTCTTCGGGGATATTGAAGGCCACCTTGATCTTCTCGCCACCCTTCGGGGTGTAGAGACACCATTGGTCTTCGTCCAGCCAATCGCCGTGATCGACATAAGGACGTGCGCGGCAGCCGCCGCAGATATCGGTGTATTCGCAGTCTCCGCATTTCCCCTTGAGCTGCGGGTAGCGGAAAGAGTTGAAGACATCCGACTTTTCCCACAGGTCGGCGAAGCTGTTCTGGCGGATATTCCCGGCCGAGAGCGGCATGTAGGGGCAGGGGGTGAGTTCGCCGTTCGGCGTCACGCGCGCGTAGTTGGTTCCGGCGAGACAGCCGCCACCCATGTAGCCGGTCGCTTTCGTGATGGGCGAATTCGGGTCCTTTTCATAGGCCAGCCGCTTGAAATGCGGTGCGCAACGGGCGCGGACGAGCATGCCCTTGTAATTATCCTGGCAATCCACGAGATAACCGAGCACTTCTTCATACTGGGCTGGTGTGATGTCGGTGAGTTCCTCACCGCGGCCGGTGCAGACCATGAAAAAGACGTTCAGGACTCGCGCCCCAAGATTGTGCGACCACTCGATCACAGCCGGGAGCTCTTGATAGTTCATCGGCTGTGCGCTGAAGTGGACTTGGAACTGGAGGCCGTTCCGCTTGCTGGCTTCAATGCCGGCCACGGCGGCTTCCCACGCTCCTGGCACTCCACGGAAGGAATTATGCTTCGCGGCATCGAGTGAATCGATGCTGATCCCGACACCCATCACCCCGATCTCGACTAGGGCTTTGGCCATTTGATCATTGATGAGCATGCCGTTTGTGCCAAAGACGACCATGAAGCCGAGCTTCACTGCATGGCGGGCGATGTCGAGAATATCTGGACGGACCAGCGGTTCCCCGCCGGTGATCACGAGCAGGCAGCCCTTGTTCACCTCAGCGATTTGATCGATGAGCGTATAGCACTCTTCGGTAGTAAGCTCGTCGTCTCCGCCTGCCGCCTTGGTGGTGGCGTCAAGGTAGCAATGATCACACTTAAGATTGCAGCGCTTGGTGAGGTTCAGCGCGACGAGGTAAGGCTTGAAGTCGTCGACTGTGCGGCCGTCATGCGGAGCCGGCACAGTGATCGATGGCGTGAAGAACTGCGTGATCTGCTGTTGAAATGATCCTAGCGCGCCAGGCAAAGACGGAATATTCAGAATCGGAAGCGATTTACCCATATCAAAAAGTTCTGAGTGCTGAGATTTGGAGTGTGCAAACAAGAAGCACTGACATCAGCGCTCCATGTCGATCACCCTGCACTCAGAACTATGAACTGACCTTTCCCGTGAGGTTCGCGATCATGTCCTTGAGGTTGCCGGTCTTCATGGCGTCCGTCATGTAGTCCTTGGCCTGTTCGATGCCCTCGTGTGCCACTTCGATCGTGATATGCGTTACCCCAATCTTGTCGGCATGTTTGATGATCAAGGCTTTAGTGCATTCGCGCATAAAGCCTTCAGGTGCACGATCCAGACGGGCCTGGGCCTCGGCGGTCCAGGTATACGGAGAGGTCTCGGTATGGCCATTGCCGTGTCCATTGCCATTCTCATGGGTGCCGTTGGTCCCATTTCCGTTCGCCGCGGCAAGTTTGACCTCGGCTTCGGCGGAGGTTCCTGCACCTTTGTTGGCAAAGATCGGCTGATAGTCTTCTGACGCTGCTTCCTTGATCATGGGAGCCGCGTATTCAAGCGTGATAGTCGTCATGCCAAGCTTGCGAGAGGTCTTTTCGATCTTGGCCTTTGCACGGCGGCGTTGGAAGCCGGCCGGCACAGCACGAATCGCTTCCTTCGCGTCCTTCGTCCATTGCATCGGCACGTCATCGTAGGACAGGTCGGTCTCAATGGCTCCTTCGGCGTTCGCGGCTGCTTCGAAAATGGTCTTGTCTACCAGCTTGAAGCGGTCACCGCCCGCTCCGCAGACGGGACACTTCACGGGTGTCTCGCCTTTGCCGATGTAGCCGCAGCTGTCACAGACGAAGTAATTCTGGATCATCCGATCCAAGTAGGCCTGAGTGCCCGCACTGACTGTTGGTTTTTCTTCCACGATTTCGGTCATCATGCCGCTCAGTGTCGAGCCCATGAGATCCTTCGCCACGGCTTCGTCCGCCTGCATCTTGTCGCGGTCGATGCCGGCTGCATCCAGGCTGCCGCCTAGGGTCCGCATGGCATCCATCGCACCTTTCGGGAGGATATGGCCGATTGCGGTGTCCAGCACCGTGTTGCTGATGATGGTGTGCCCCTTCTCAATCGCATAGCGATGGACCGCGGTTTTCGCAACGCCACGAGCGAACACCGGGATCCTTTCCATCCGCCGTAAGGCTTCTTCCGTCCAGGCGATCGTGTACTCAGCCTGCGTATCGATCGGCGGGACATACTTGCGGTTGGAGATGAGCACGTTACAGGGGGCGCTCCGGAGCAGATTCTCGGTGTTGCTCCCAATGTCCATATCTTCATCGCTGTGGACACCGATGCGGCCCATGATCAAGAGGGCCGGGATATCCTTGCGGACATACTGAATGATCTTCTCGAAGGCCTTGCCGTCCAACAGCGTCGTCTTCACGTCGGTCTGTTCGGCCTGGGCGATTTCACGGGAGATGTCCAGGTGGGACTGGTAAATCTTCGCCAAGCCGCTATCGATGATATCTTCGTGCAGCTTTTCCTGTTCCTTGAAACGGAACACCTTACCGGCCTCTTCGTTCAGGACGCCGGAAATGCTGTGGAACGCGGCGTAGTGGAAATAGGGATCAAAGGCCGAGATCGCTTCCACCGGCATGTTGAAGGCCTTGCCCAACGCGAGACCGGTCATCAACCCGCCGAATGAATAGGGGCTGCCGTCCACCGCGACGACAATCTTCCCGCCCGTCATCGGCTGGGTGTTCTTGATAATCAGCATATCGGAGTTACGGACCCGACGGACCACGCGCTCAGTATTGCTGCCGATCACGCTGTCCTTCACGGCGCCGACGCCCAACGCGCCCATGATCACGAGATCGTAGGCATTGGTATTGATATCTTCGGCAAGGACTTTCCAATTCCGGCCCTCGAGCGAACGCCGCTCGATCGGCAGGTTGGCCTCGTTGCATTTCTTGTCGACGTAGTCGAGGTAGGAATCGGTGATGATCTGAAGCCCGCGGGTAATTAGCGAATCATGGATCTGCCGTTGACGGTCGAGTTCCTTCTCATCGTGGTATTCCTCGGGCAAGCCTGCTTCCATCTGTTTGAAGCGTTTGTCATGCATCTTGGCCGCATAGACGTGGCTTCCAACAATCTTGGAGCCAAATGTTTTGGCCATGTGGACGCCGACATCCACCGCTGTATTGGAATGGTCGGAATTATCGACCGGGATGTAGATCGTCTTATACATTGAACTGCCTCCTCCTGGAACACTCTCTGCCAGGGTTGGTTGTCGTAAACCTTGGAAAACACTAATGGTTAACGAAGTCCACAGGCCTAAAAGAGCGCGAATAATAGCACTGCGTCGAATTGGAATGCAAGAAGTGGAAGAGAGGGGCGTCACCCGTCACACGTCAGAAACAGACAGATGTCTTCCTCGCGATTGACGAAGGATGCGTGATGGTTTTCCGACTCAGGCGGTTGACGATTGACGTGTGACGGGTGACGACACCTGGGCGCTTGGGCGTGACCGCAGGATTTCCTCAAGTGACAGCAAGGCGTCGCGCCCAGAGTTCCCTTCAATTCCTCGAATCAGGTTCGCGTCGGCATATTTTCCGGTCTCTGTGGTTGTTTGCGACAGCGATCCGGTCCACTTCCGAGGGTCTCGGCTGCCGGCTTTCCGATCCCAGGCTTTGAGGCAGGCTTTGGCAATGAACGTATTGAGAGGGGCTGGGTTGTAGAGGAGCTTGCGAATGCTGGTTGGAGTCAGCATTAAGGGGTTATAGCCTGCCGAGAGGTAACCCTCTTCCAAGAGTCGTCGTTCAAGATCCGTGTTCGGCTGAATCCCCAAGAAGAACATTAAGGGGAAGACGCGCTCTTCACCCAGGATCGAGGCCACCAGCTTGTAGGATTCCACGCTTTGAAGGAGGGATTCCTCGGTTTCTTTCGGGCTGTTCAGCGAATAATTCAGAATGACTTTGCCTGTGAACCCTGCCTCAGCCAGATACCGACACCCGTCGTAGAGCCGTTCGAGCTTGAATCCCATGTGGAGATTGTTGAGCACCTCCTGCGAGCCGGAGGTAATCGCAACTTCCAGATCGCCGACACCTGACCGGACCATGAGCTTGGCCAGCTCGGGCGTGATCAACGACGTGCGGATATAGCCGGACCACTCGATCTCCAGCTTTTCACGGATGATCCGCTCCAGAATCTCCGTGCATT
The DNA here is from genome assembly GCA_023248355.1 of Nitrospiraceae bacterium. Classification (GTDB taxonomy): domain Bacteria; phylum Nitrospirota; class Nitrospiria; order Nitrospirales; family Nitrospiraceae; genus Nitrospira_D. The sequence continues at coordinate 4,077 of JAHFES010000012.1, read as the reverse complement.
GCGGGTAGGCTTCCTTGCCGGTGATGAACTGGGCATCCGTGAACCAGAACCGGCGTGTGCCCCACTGGTGATAGTGTTGAGAAATGTCCTTCACCACCATGTCGGGCGGACGATAGCGGACCCGCTTGCCTTCAATATAGGGATAGAGACAAAACGCACAGTCATAGGGACAGCCCCGTTTGGTCTGCACGCCGATCGCTTCACCGTGATACTCGCGGTACTGCGGGAAGATGGAGGTCAAATAGGGCAAGTCCACCGTGAGGGCATCCAGCAGCGCCGGCGATCCCTGCCGGCCCTTCCGGATCTGCCGGCCCTCTTTGACGATGTAACGCTCATCCTCAATGGACCGGCCTTCAATGACTTTCAGGATTGCATCCTCACCTTCGCCGAGCAGGCCGATCGTCCCTTCCGGCAGCTTCTCAATCAACTGATCGGCAAAGGCAGTAAACGCGCCGCCTCCGATCATGATCTGGGCCTTCGGGAACTCTTTACGAATCAGCCAGGGGTACGACAGGATCGTATGGATATGACTGTAGTAGCGGTAGAGCTGCTTCAGTCCCGCGAACGACGCCATAACGCGTTTGAGCGGATTGCTGGCGAAATAAAAATTGAACGCATGCTCCAGCGACGAATCGCCTTCGTGCGGGGAAAAGATCTGAATGTCGCGCCAGGAGAAGCAGACCAAATCCGGCTTGAACTCAGTCGCGGCATCGCGAATCGCCTGACTCCGCTGGGAGACAGGAAACAGCGACAGATCCAGAATCCGCTGCCGAACCTCCGGTTTCCGGCGATGAATGAAGTCGGTCAAGTAGGTAATCCCGATCGGATAGACCTTCTTGCAGGGGAGAAAGATGTAAAGAATAGAATTCATCTTTGGCTCGGGGCTAGGGGCAAGCGGCTAGGGGGAAGAGACGAAATGTCTGGCCCATTGCCTCTAGCCTCATGCCTCTCGCCTACTTCGTTGCTACGTGGATCGCCACGATTCCTCCCGACAGGTTCTTGTATGACACCTGACGGAATCCGGCCTCGCGGAGCATATGGCAGAGCCGTTCTTGATCCGGGAATGTGCGGATCGACGCCGGCAAGTATTCATAGACGCCGGTAGTGTCCCGCGCGACTTTCGTGCCGATCCAGGGCAACAGTGTAAAGGAATACCAATCGTAGAGCGCCCGCAGCCATCCAAAAACCGGTCGGGAGAATTCCAGGCAGACGAAGGTGCCGCCAGGCTTCATCACGCGCCGGATCTCGCTGACGGCTTGCGGTAAGTGCCCCACGTTTCGCATGCAGAAACCAGTCGTCACGGCATCGAAGGTGTTATCGGCAAATCCCAAATGCTCGGCATTGGCTTGCAGGCAGGTGATCTTGCCCGTCAGGCCCTTGCTATCCACCTTTTTGAGCCCCTCGGCGAGCATGGCATGATTCAAATCAGAGGCGATCACTCGTCCCTTTGCACCCATTCTTGGCTCAACCAAGAGAGCCAGGTCGGCGGTTCCGGCTCCGACATCGAGGGCCGTGCCCTGTTTCACTGAAGGGACGAACGAAGCCGTCTGTTTTTTCCAACGATAATGGAGGCCGAAACTCAGCAACGTGTTGTTGAGGTCGTACACGGCTGCGATCGACGTGAACATCCGTTGCACGGCTTGTTCACGGGCCTGGCCGGACCAGGTGGACACGGCTTGCGCCGGAGCCTGCGTTTCTTGTGAGGCAGGCGGTTGTTCGGCTCGTATCATGCCAGGGTCGTAGCACCGGCTTTCGATCGTTGTCAAGGTCGAGTGCGGCGGGCGTGACGATACGCCCCGTCTTGACTTTGCTCGTTCGCGGGAAGATTCTCCGCACAAGAGTCCAACGAAAGGCGCATGCTCCATGGGAGAAACCAGGGTCGATCTGCTTCACCTGCTTGAGGATCTCCGTGACGCCTATCCCGGTTCGTTGGAAGAGACGATCATTACAGAGATTGTCGCCAACAGCCTGGACTCAGGTGCCCGCCGTATCCGGTTCATTCCCGAGGCCGCACAGACCAGCCTGACCGTTGTTGATGACGGCACGGGGATGCATCGGAAAGAGCTGATCCGCTATCACGACTTGGCGACCAGCGCCAAGACACGCGGGCACGGGATTGGGTTCGCCGGAGTCGGTATCAAGCTGAGCCTCTTAATCTGCGAAGAGGTGATTACCGAAACCAGGCGGCAGGCTCGACAGATTGCCACGCGATGGTTTCTGGCGGGGCGGCATAAGGCTCCATGGAAATGGATGCCTCCTTTAGGATTGGTGGGGGACCGGGGCACGGCGGTCAAGCTGAAGCTTCAGAACGGGCTGTCTCCCTTGCTGGACGCCGGCTTCATTGAAGCCACGTTGCGACGCTGCTATGGGCCGTTATTGGATCCCGCGTTCGACGAGGTTCTTCGGACGCGGTATCCGGAGGGGGTCGTGTTCGACGTGAACGGGTCGGTATTGGAGAAAGAGCCGTGCCGAGACGGTGAAGTCAGCCGCCTCGCCGTCTGTCTTGCCCGCAAGAGAAAGCCAAGCGTCCTCGGCTATCTGGTTCGAACCGAGACACCCCTCGACGAAGAAGCGCAGGGGATCGCAGTCAGCACCTTCGGGAAAGTCATCAAGCGCGGGTGGGATTGGCTCGGTGTGACACCCTCCACGCCGGACCGCATCGGAGGAATGATTGAGGCGCCTGATCTCTCAGCCACGCTGACGCTCAACAAAGGCGACTTCATCCGGGCCGGCTCGCGGGGCGCGTTGTTTCTGGCTTATCGGAAAGCGATTCAAGAAGCGGTCTTGCGCCAATTCACTCAATGGGGAGATACGCGCGAGCCGACCGACGCGGTGAGGCGACGGTCAATTCGACCCTTAGAGCGGGATCTTGAGCAGGTGCTCGGAGAATTGTCCGAAGAATTTCCGCTGTTGGCTTCGCTCGTCGAGCGGAAGGCCGGCGGGCAAAAACCCTTGCCGATCGGGCCTCGTGGGGAAAATCGGGAAGGGCAGGCCTTCGTTACCGCATCAGTGGTCACGGGGGTTGGTCAGGGCGAGGAAGATTCCATGGAGCCGGCATCGGCTCTCGATCCAAACCGGCCGCTGGAACAACCGCGGGAGGTTCCCGGTCCGGGTCTCGATCCGCCGGGCCGCATGCCTGTGCCGGGGAAGACAGGTCGCCAGCGCCCCATGCGCTATGGGCTCGAACTTCGCTTCGAATCGCACCCGGACGATCCCGAGCTGGGGCGCCTGATCGAGTCCGCCGTGGTCATCAATCAAGCCCATCCTGCCTACCGCCGGGCGGTCGCGTCCCGCTCGGAGGGATATCACATTGCGCTGTGTGTCGCCTTGGCGGTGGCCCAGTTCGCGGCGGAACCCAAGGAGAGCCGGACCTTCGTGACCACCTTCATGACTCGATGGGGGGAAGCGCTCGAAGGTTCTCGTCCAGGCACACAGAGGCGTCGGTAGTGGGCGCCGGCTGAATACACCCCATGCTACCAAATCCCGTCGCCTGCCGAGAGTGCTGAGTTGCCGGAGTCCGAAGCTGAGAGCTGACGGCGGCGAATGAGTCTGCTGAACGTATGAGCCGATCCATCATCGTCAACGACGTCCGCGAGCGCAATCTCAAAAATATTGGCGTGGAGATTCCCCGCGACCAGCTCGTCGCGATCCCTGGTTGGAAGGGGTGGGGAAGGCGCTCACTCCCCGAACAAAGCCAGGCCGTTTACCACCTGAAAGTGCCGTTTGTTTCGTGTCATCAGAGGAAGGTGCTTGACGAGGGCCGTGGCGGCGATGAGGGCGTCACCTTTTTCGAGTGAAGGATGCCAGCGGCGAAGATCGGAGTATCGTGCGGTTATCGAATCGGAAAGAGCGATGAGCCGACATCGGTTCAATTCGGCCAGAATGGATTCTCGTTCGGTATCGCGGAGCCCCGGCTTCGTCAGCAGTTCCTTTTTCGTGATGGCGGAATAGCAGACGGTGAAGCGGTCGGAATCGAAAAGAGCGTGGAACCGGCCCGTGTTGAAATAATCGATGAAGATGTCGGTGTCTACGAGGACCGAGATTTTTGCCATGCTTCAATCTCGTCCAGGAACGCAT
>JAHFES010000072.1 GCA_023248355.1 Nitrospiraceae bacterium | reverse complement strand
AGGTTTGGTGCCCCCGACCCGAATTGAACGGGTGACCTGCGGTTTAGGAAACCGACGCTCTATCCAACTGAGCTACGGGGGCATGCAGGCTACGATACTGAAAGGGCGTGAAAATGTCTAGGCAACCGGGGCGGCAAACAATGAGGGCATCAGCGACTCGTGGCCGCTTTGTCCCGGGCTGGTGCGAGCAGTTCGGCTTTCGACGGAATCTGAGTGAGTAAGTCGGGGCGCACTTGAAAGACTCCTTGCAAGCGTCCGCCTGTGGCATAGACCAAGTTGCCCACATGGTTTCCGAGGGTGAGCTTTCCGGCGACCTTCCCGTCTTTGCCGGTCGCGACGAACTCAGCGGTTGGCGCCAAGAGTCCGTACGGCGCCAGCGGCGCCGTATGTTTGATGACGCGTTCTTCCGCCGGGAGATTCGCGACCCGGCTCACAAAGAGATCTGCCGCTTCCTGGCTGAGCTTTTCGGTGGGGTGGTCTTCGAGCGTCCATTCGCCCTGTTGGTTGATGAGCACATAGTGTTTATCCCGCGTGTTCACGGAGAGCATGGCGATGTCCGTATAGTCGACCCCGAGCAAGCGTTTGTCTTGAAGCGAGAAGAGTTCTTTAGTCAGATCTTTGATCGCGGTCGGACTGATACGGTAGAGTGGGCCATCAGGCCTGGTTTCCGCGATGGCTTCTCCGCTGTCTGCGTCAGGCTGGTAGAGTTTGACGGTTTGGTCGCCGTCGGTTGTGTGCAGCGTCACCTTCACCTTGGGAGTCGTCAGCGTCTTGGCCATTGCGTCTCGTGCAGGGCCTGGATCGATCATCCCGAGCGCTTTCAGATCTTCCAGCCGGAACAAAAGCGAGCGCACTTCGGTTTGATCCGCCTCTGCTTCGAGGGGATAGCGGATTGTCCACGTAGGCTTCGGCTTATCCTTGGTCGTGTTGTAGAGCACGATTTCAGTCGTCGGGTACGTGAGCCGGACGCGCTCGACGTCGTTCTGCACGAATCGCAACAGATCTTTGCGCCGGAATGTGAGCAGCGACTTGTTGATGAAGTGTTTGGCCGTGAGATCCGTCAGAAGCACATGCTGGTCCGAGCCGCGCAAGACATAGAGGGTGTTCGAGAGAGGGCCGCTATCACCGATCGAGAGCGTGTCCTGTTGAGACCCGGCCGTGACGGTGATGACCGTGACGGGTTGCTCGAGCCCGAAGGGCGAAAGGGCGGTAGCCTTTTCTTCGACGGTCCGCATGACGGTTCCTGTCACCAGTGCTCGAATGAGGGTCTGGACTTCGCGAGTGTCGGCGTCCGTTTGAAGGGGAGAGGCGATACTCCATTTTCCCGGTTCCGTGAGCTTGAGCGCAACCGGGCCTTGGGCAGTGGTGATGGTCACGCCTGTGATGGTGTTTTCAGGGAATGGGAGCAAGTGTGTTCGCTCGATCTCTTGCTTGTCTTCGAGTTGCTTGGTGGGGAGCTCGACGAGATACAGATAGCCGCCCAGTCCCGCCAGAGTCAGGAATAAAAAAAGTATCGGCCAGTAGCGCATAGGTTTAGAGACGACGGCGTTTTCTCCACACCATCATGCCGGTCAGGAACGTCATGAGCGGGAGAAAGATGACTTGAATATACAGGAGTGCCCGTTCCTGCGTGGGGTTCGGCGTAAAGGGCCGTAGGGCCGGCTCTTTTGGCGCAATGGAAATCAGATCACGTTCTTCGGCCAGCCACCCCGTCGCGTGCAGAAAAAAGTCGCTGTTGCCGGGAAAGTTGAAGTAGGCGTTGGTGGCAAAGGTGGAGTTGCCGACTATGACGATCGCGGGATGGGGCTTCCCTTCTTCCGGTGCCTTCTTGGGCGCCAGTGCGGCGGCCATCGGGAGCGGGCCCTTCACGTCTTCCTTCTCGTTGAGACTCACGACGCGGCCCTGCATGTTGGTTTCCGCCCAGCTGTTGGCCGAGGTGCGAGCCAGCGGAACATACTCCCAGTCCTTGCCGGCCTGCTCGTCAAAGGTAATGTGCCGTGAAAGCGGAAAGAGCACGGCCGAGGTCAAATCCTGAGTGATCTCGTGCTCGGTAAACGTCCGAACCAGCAGCGCAGTCAAATCACCTTGGGCGAGCCGGTCTTTCAGATCCACTAAGACGCCTGGCCCCAGACCGAGTCCCCAGTGGGTGAGCAACGACTCCAGCTCAGTTTGGGTGTCCGGATCGACAAGCATTAGGACATGGCCGCCCTTCTCCACATAGGCCTGGATGCGGTCTTGCTCGTCTTTGGTGACAGCCCGGCGCGGGCCGGCGAGCACCAGCACTGTGGTATTGCTCGGTACGGTCGTTTCTTGGAGTAGCGAGACGGTGCCGACTTCATAGCCTTGCTTGGTCAGCGCTTCTTTCGCGATCGAGAGGCCGTTGCGCTCTTTGTCCTCCAGGCTCCGCTCGCTGTGGCCCTCGACGAAGACGATGCGTTTCTTGGCGTCTTTGGAAATGCGGAGCAGGGCACCTGTGAGTTCGACCTCCGATGGCGAGGTCACCCGGATCGTTTGCCCGCCGCTCTCGAAAATCGCGGTGTCCGTTCGGAAGATCCCATAGTTTTGAGCGAGCTTCGGTTGCTTCTCCGGGTCGATGAATTCAACTGTGAGCTTGGTTGAGGCTTGTCGATAACTCTCCAACCGTTCTTTGTATGCCTGATAGCCGGCATCTTTCTCTCTTGTGAAGACGGTGACTTTCACGTCGTGCGGGAGAGTGCGGAGGACACGATACGTTTGGGGCGCCAACGTGAAGTTCTGATTTTCCGACAGGTCCCATCGCACGGAATGCCGGGCAGCCAGGAAATTGACAATGATCAGAATGGCGGAGAAGAGCAGCACCATCAGGAGGCTGTTCATGCCCATTCGCGTTGAACGGCGTCCGGAGAAGGCTTTGACCGCTTCAAAATGCAGGAGAAAAAACAGGATCAAACAGATCAGCGCCAAACTTTCCGCGATGGTGACGGCCCAGAACAGGTCCGGACTCAGGCTGTACGCAATCATGCCCGCGACGACGAGGACGGTTCCAAGAATGCCTAGGGGGAAGGTCTTCAGGCTCATTTCCAGCGTGCCGATTCCACAACGCGGTGGGTGAGAAATAACATGAGTGCCAGACTGCTCCCGAAGTAAACCAGGTCGCTTGTATCGATCAGACCATGAACGAGGCGGTCATAGTGCTCCATGAAAGATACATAGGAAATGACATGTCCTGCCGTGGTGTCACCCAGGAGTGCGCCTAACCCGGAGATCAGCCAGATCGTGAGGAGAATGCCAAAACTGACGAAAGCGGCCACGATCTGGTTTTCCGTCAGGGCTGAGGCAAACACGCCCACAGCGAGAAACAGCGCGCCGAGGAGCGCCATTCCCAAATACCCGGTCAGGACCGGATTCCAGTCGAAGTCGCTGAAGAGCATCAGCACGGCCGGCACGAGGCCGGTCAATCCCAGCAGACTCAGAAAGACCAGAAACACACTCACGAACTTGCCCGCAACGATTTCATTGATGCCGATGGGTGAGGTCATCAAGAACTCGAACGTGCGCAACTTCCGCTCTTCGGCAAACAGCCGCATCGTCAGGATGGGAAGAATGATCAGGAGGATGAAACGCATGCTGGCGAATAAGTTTCTAAAGACCAGATCGTTCAAGTTAATCTGTGCTGTGCCACCCTGCATTTGCATCAACTGGATGGCCTGCGCGCCGGCGAAGACGATGTAGAGATATGAGAGAAATCCAAAGATGAGCAAAAACACGGCACCGACCACATACACGATCGGTGAGACGAAATATCCGCGGAGTTCTTTCGCGATGAGGGCTTGGACTGGAGTCATGAAGCGGTATCCTGTGTGACGACGGCTCCATCAGAAATCGAGCTTGCCGAAGCATCCGCCGAGTGAGACAGGTCTTCTTCGTGGCGCGTAAGTTGGAGGAAGACATCTTCCAGCGTCATCGAAATGGTACGCAGCTCAAGCAGCCCCCAGTGGTTGGACACGACAAAGCGAGCAATCTCGTCGCGCAGGTCATGGCCCAGTGCGCATTCGATGAGGTAATTCCCTGTGGTCTGTCCCGAGAAAATGTTGAGGATGCCTGGAATAGCGCGGAGTTTGCCCTCGCAATCTATGGGGGGGGTCTTGAGCGTCACCGAAATCTTTTCCGAATGGCGTAGTCGGGCAGATAATTGTTCAGGAGTATCTTCCGCCACGATGCGCCCGCCGCTGATAATGACGACTCGCTGGCAGACAGCGGTGGCCTCCGGGAGGATATGAGTACTGAGTATCACCGTGTGCGAACCGGCGAGGCTCTTAATCAGTTCTCGGATTTCAATGATCTGTTTCGGGTCAAGGCCCACCGTCGGCTCATCCAAAATCAGGACGGGCGGATCGTGCAGCAGGGCTTGCGCAAGTCCCACTCGCTGGCGATAGCCGCGGGAGAGATTGCCGATCAATCTGTGACGGACCGTGCCCAATTCAAGCCGTCCGATCGATTGATCCAGCGCCGAGGTCAAGTTGCGTCCCACCATGCCACGGAGGCGACCGACGAACGTCAAATATTCCGTGACCGTCAGCTCCTGGTAGACCGGGGGCGTTTCCGGGAGATAGCCAATCCGGCGTTTGACCTCAAGCGGTTGGTCTGCACAATCGAATCCTGCGACCCGTGCCGTGCCCTCCGTGGCAGGCATGAAGCAGGTCAGAATGCGCATGGTCGTCGTTTTCCCGGCGCCGTTCGGGCCGAGAAACGCCAGGACTTCTCCCTTGGCCACCGAGAAGGTGACCCGGTCGATGGCCGTATGGTGCCCGTACCGTTTGGTAATGTTCTGAACGTCGATCATGGATGTGATGTTGAGACGATCAACCGTGGGGACGGTAGCGGTGCCGTCGTCGAACACATAAGCATGTCATTTGCGCACGGGATCTTACTCAGTCCATTCGAGGCAGTCAATACGGCGGAGCGGTGGCTTTACAGGATTGGCATGAACTGCTAGATTTTCCCCTCATTCATTGTCGATGGGCTTATGTGGATTCGTAGGATCTGAACCATAGAGGATGGAGGGAGCTGTGAAGAACGTCGTTGTCGGCATGATGGTGTTGAGTGTTCTCATTGGGGTCAGTGGCTGCGCGGGGCAAGGTGAAGCGGTGCCGATCACGCTTGCGCTAAAACCTTCGACTGATCCGGCGGCCGTCTCATCGACGAGTGCGGTCACCGTGTTGGTGACTTCCTTCGGCGATGATCGGTCTGACCGGACCAAGCTTGGGGTGCGTCAATCCTTGTGGCGCACGACCGAGCCGCTGACGCTGAAGAACGGGACTGTGGGAGAGGTGACCGCCAAAGCGCTCGTGGAGTATCTCACTCGAAAGGGATGGCGGGCGCAGTATGCCCCAACTGGGTCCAGTCTCACCGGAGTGGATGTCGTGATTTCCGGCAAGGTCCTCGAATCATCCGTCGATGCTCATGGGGCAGTTGGTTCCACCGACATTGCGGCCAAGAATAAGATTATGGTCCAGGCCAAGAACCTGAGCGATGGCAGCTCCATTACCGACACGATCAGTCACAACGGGACCTCTTCGGTGTTTTGGTATGGGCCGGAGGATGCTGAGGACATTCTGAGCGACGTCATGGAAAAGAATTTCGAGAAGTTCGTGAGCCAGACCAAGTTTGCCGGCCCCGCTCTTCGATTCAGATAGGGTCGTGCTGCGCTAGGCGCAATGCCGGTTCTTGCCGCCGCTTTCGGTCGCAGATGAAGCGGCGGCAGCATCCAATCCCTCAGTCCAAGTTCCCCTCAGGAGCCCACCTGGTAGCCCAGAGGGGTTGACTCAGGTTCCCTTCTCCTTTATATAGCTCTACCGCCTCCATCGAACGTGGCCTCTACTGTCCGTTTTTGTACTCCTCCTTCACCAAAGACGGAGTCTATTTCCTCCATACGGTGGTAGGGGAGAGGGGGTACTCAGTCGGTATTGTTGAACTCCCGGGCCTCGCATACTCTAGATCATACGTTCTCTCCTAATGTTGTCTAGAGGGAGGCTATAAAACAAAATGAGCACACAAACCAGGCAAAATCGGTGGCCGTCCTACGAGCTTCTTGCGTTCGTCGCGTGCGTCTTGCTGGGGGCCTGTTCATGGATTCCCAAAGGCGAGAGCGGGCTGGATGTTGGGATCAAGGACCGGGGGATTGCCTCCTGGTATGGGGAGCAGTTCCACGGGAAGCAGGCAGCCAATGGAGAGATCTTCAATATGGATGCGTTGACGGCGGCCCATCGGACGCTTCCCCTGGGGAGTATGGTTCGGGTCGTCAACCTGGCGAATGGGAAGCATGTTCGGGTGCGGATTAATGATCGTGGGCCGTATGTGAACGGAAGAATTCTGGATCTGTCCTATGCGGCCGCGGCCCAATTGGGGATGGTGGGTGGAGGTCTCTCGGTCATTCAGCTCGAGGTGATCGGCGACCATCGTCCGGATTTTGTCCTTGCGGCGGAGGAGGCGACCCCGTCGACTCCTCCGCTTCTTGCGGTCCATCGTCTGGACGAGCACAACATGTCGTCTCTTCCTTATTCTAGCCAAGACCGTCCAGATCCCACCATGACTCCTGTGCGCCGACTTCCACCCAACGACGTCCTTATTCAGCGTCGATGGAGGTGGGCGTCATCACTACTTACAGCTCATCCAGCTCATAGGGATCATCCGGGCCTTGTGTTGACGTAGCTTGATTCAGTCACCCCTGATCTCGCGGTTGACAGTACAGGAACCTCTCCTCTAGACTGACCCGTCTGAGCTCAGGGGTAGGGGCTTCGAATAGATAATTTGAGAAGGAGCGAGATTACATGGCAAAGAAAGCTGCAGCGGAGTCTGAAGAGGTTCGATTAAAGAAAGGGGTGTCTGCGAAGCGCACCGGGCATAGCAATCCCAAAGGGGATGCCGCACTGCGAGCGCTCCGGAAACGGTTGAAGCGGGAACAGCGCAAGCGACGTGCCCTGGCGTTGCGCAAGAAACACGCAGCCGGGAGTAAGGCCGCGGCACCGGCGGCGAAGTAATCGTCAGCCATTACCCACGTTTGTACCAGTAGGACGCACATGGAACAGGAACAGAAGGATCAGCATCACGAGACTTCCGAAGCCCCCCAGCTTGCAAGCGATGAATTGACCGACAAGGTCGCCGCCGAAATGGTGATGGCGGATTCGTCGGCACTCGAGGTGAGCCCGAGTGTCGCGCAGGATACGGTGGCGCTTGAAGAGGAGCAGGTCAAGGATGAGATCGATATTCAGATCGATCTGCTCAATGATCCTGACTGGGTCGTCCGACGGGAAGCCGTCATCACGCTTGGCGAAATGGGTGATGAGCGTTGTGTGGAGCCGATAGCGCGGGCGTTGCGTGATGGTGATTGGCAGGTTCGTGAAGTGGCGATTGAGGCGATGGGGCAGATTGGATCGCCCGCCGTTGAGACGCTCCTCAAGCTGCTACGCGACTGGGACGTTCGGAAGTACGCCATTTTAGCGCTCGGCAAGATTCGCGATGAGCGGGTGCTGGATCCCTTGATGCTCCAGCTTCGGAACGATGAGTTCAAGGATGATGCGATCAACGCGTTGGTTGAGCTCGGCGAGCCGGCTGTGCCGAAGTTCATTGCGGCTCTCAAGGACAAAGATGAAAACGTCCGCAAGAGTGCGGTGCTAGGACTGGGCCGGATCAAGAACAGTGAAGCGATCGATCCGCTGATTCAGATGCTCGCTGATAAGGATTGGTTCACGCGGTTGACGGCGGCTGCGGCGTTGGAATCCATCGGGGATGACCGGGGACGCGAGGCCATCAAGCCGTTGATGAAAGATCCCGACATGGTTGTGAAGATGAGAGTGGAGCGAATTCTGGCGAAGTGGAAGAAGCCGCCGGTGTCTCAGTCGGCCAATGCCTGAACTACTTGTTGAGTAACTGATCCAGCCGGTGCTGAATCTCATCGAGCCTCTTCAGCGGTACCGATTTCCCCATCGCGATCTCCAGACGAATCTCCCGAAGTGAGCCCGTCAGATCCCGCACGGCATTGGTCAAGTCGTCTGACTTGACCCCTTTGGTCGCGGCCTCCAGGGCATCGACTGCCTCGGTCAGCTCTTTCGCCGCATCTCCGAAATTTCGATCAAAGACATTCGCCTTGGCCTGCACCAACCGCGACTTCGCATCGACAAGCCCCTGGCGGCGACGGAGGTCGCGTTCAATCCCTAACGTCGTATCCAAGACATTTCTGGACAGGTCTTTCAACGATTGCTGGAGATCGGAGACGGTCTGTTGCAGGGTGCCGACCGGACGTTGTCCGAAGTAGTAGCCCGAACCGAATGCGCCCAGGATGAGGAATACCACGGCAATGAATTTGAGCATATCAGTCCTTGCAGGTTAGTGACGGCGTTGCGGTGGACTCGTTCGAGCCAACTGTTGCAATAGGCTCCCCGCCGCGGCGATGCGGACGGCTTCGTCGGAATCTTGCAGCCCCTTCACCAACAAGGGCACCGCGGCTCCTGAATTTTTCCCCAATGCTTTTGCGGCCATCAGGCGCGGGAGAGGTTGTTGATCCTGTAGCAAGGCTTGCAGGATGGACAACGCCTGTTTGTCCGCTGTGGCGCTCAGCGCTTGAGCCGCCGCGCCACGAATGGAAGGGTCCGGGTGCCGCGCGAGATCGGCGGCGAGAAGAATCGCAGCGCGGTCTCCCAAACGAAGCAGCCCCTCCGCGGCCATGGCACGGACTTGGAAGCTGGGATCTCTGGTCAAGGCTTGGAGCAACGGGCGATTGTCCTTCAGACCGAGCCGTCCCAGACTCCCGGCGGCAAGGCCGCGAACCATCGCCATCTCGTCTCCTATTGCGTGCGTAAGCGGGGCCACTCCGCCGGGAGAACCGAATTCTCCCAGCGCGCCGGCGGCGAAGGCACGCACCGACGGATTGGGATCATAGACAGCTTGGGTGAGGACTGCCAGGCTGGCTGGGCGCTTCAAGCGGCCAAGCACGCCGAGTGCTGCCATGCGTATTTCCGCATCGGGGAGAGTCGTGGCGTTGGTAATGTCGACGAGCATGTCGGACTGGCCCATCTTATAGAGGGCTGCATAGGCGAAGATCGCTTCAGGCCCCTCCTCCGTGCGGCCGATTTCAATGAAGCGTTGAGTGAGGTCGGTGACCTTCGCCTCTCCGAGCGCGCTCATGGCGGCAATGCGGACGGTGGGCATCTCGTCCCCCAGCGCTCGCCGCAACGCGCCGGATTGTGCAGCCAGTCCGGCTTTCCCGATGGCTTCCGCAGCACGCGCGCGCACGAGGACAGAGGTATCCAGCAGGCCATCCTCCAAAATCGCCGCCGTGTCAGGAAGCCCCAGTTCCGCGAGGACCGTGTAGGCCGCAATGCGGACATGTTCCTTTTGGTCGCGGACGCGACTGGTAATCACACCGAGCGCCAGCGGGCGGAGGAGCGTGGCGTCGTGATTTTTTCCGGTCGGGCTCAGCTTCGTATAGATCGTGAGCGCTTCGTCTGTTCGTCCGAGCCGGACATAACTCAACAGCGAGAGGCGCAAGAATGCTTTGGATGGGGTCGAGTCAGGAGGCAACTTCTGGAAGAGGGTCGTCACCGCCACATAGTCACCGGCCTTGAAGAGTCCTGCCGCGTTCGATTCTGCTGAGGAGGGTGTTCCTGTGGCGGCTCCAGCATGGCCGGTCCATCCGAGACACAATATCACCGTGCCACTCAGACACAGCGCGCACGTCAGGCGGTGAGCCAGGCGTCGCGTGCGGCGTCGATCATGAGCGTGGCCGCGAGTTACCATGTTGAGGGCGCGCGCACGGTAGCAGGGCTGTACATCGTACTCACGTAGTCCTTCACCATGCGCTTGGTGCAGAATTGTGGCGCGATGGTGCGGATGCATTCTTTGACCATTTGAAGCCAGCCGCGCGGGATGCCATCTCGATCGCGTTGGTAAAACAGCTGCACGGCATCCTGTTCCAACATGCGGTAGAGCTGTTCGGCATCGTGATGGTCTTGGGCCTGCACGTCGGCCTGTTCGGCTAAGGGCTGAATGCCCCACCCGTTGGCGCCGTTATAACCCTCGACCCACCAGCCATCCAGGACGCTGAGGTTCAACACGCCGTTCAGCGCGGCCTTCATCCCGCTGGTCCCGCTGGCTTCCAAGGGGAAACGAGGGGTATTGAGCCAGATGTCGACGCCTTGCACGAGGTACTTCGCCATATGCATTTCGTAGTCTTCGAGGAACGCGACGTGGCCGCCCAGCTTGTGGTCATGGCAAAAGTTCAGGACTTCGTGGATAAAGTAGCGGCCGGGCTCATCGGCCGGGTGTGCTTTGCCGGCGAAAATCAATTGGACCGGTCTCCATCGGTCGTGAAGCAATCGCTTGAGCCGTTCGAGATCCTGGAAGAGCAAGGTCGCCCGTTTGTACGTGGCGAATCGCCTGGCGAACCCGATCGTCAACGCTTCGGGATTGAGCAGCGTGCCGCGTGTCAGCACTTGCGAGGGCTGAAGGTGCCCATGTATCCATCCGTTCCTGGCCCGTTCACGGATGAAGCCCATCAGCTTTCGTTTCATCGTTTGACGAACCGCCCAGAGTTCATGGTCGGGAACATCCATCACCCGTTGCCACATCGCAGGATCGTCGCAGGTCTCGGTCCACTGGGGGCTGAGCGACTTGCTGTACAAGTGATGGAGCTCAGGTGAAATCCAGGTCGGTGCATGGATGCCGTTTGTCACGCTGCGGATGGGAACCTGTTCAGTCGGCAGGCCAGGCCAAAAATGTTGCCACATCTCGCGAGTGACGCGGCCATGTTCGCGGCTGACGCCGTTCACGTGCGCCGACATGCGCATCGCCAGCGCCGTCATATTGAAACCCTGCCCGCGTGATTCCGGTGTCTCGCCCAAGCGAAGGAATTCTTCCCGGGAGAGGCCGAGTTGTTCCCAGTAGCCGGCAAAGTGCTGATCCATCAGATGATGGGGGAACACGTCGTGGCCGGCGGGGACCGGGGTGTGCGTCGTGAAGACCGTGCTCTGGCGGACGATCTCACTGGCTTCGGCGTGCGAGGCACCTTTTTGAATCAGCTCGCGCACGCGCTCCAGCGTGAGAAATGCCGAATGGCCTTCATTCGCGTGCCAGACGGATGGCGCGATGCCCAGCGCGCGCAACATGCGGACGCCGCCGATGCCCAGTAAGATTTCCTGACGGAGCCGCATTTCCTGATCGCCTCCGTAGAGGCGGGCGGAGAGGGCGCGATTCTCCGGGCTGTTTTCCGGCACATCCGTATCGATCAAATAGAGCGGGACTCGTCCGACGAGGATCTTCCAGACCACCGCGCTGACGTGGCGGCCACCCATTTCGACCGCAAACCGACAGGGCTCACCGGAAGGCGTGAGGGCTGGACGAATCGGAGAGTCCTCACGATTGAACGGGGCGTACGCGGCTTCCTGCCATCCTTCCGGAGTAATGCGCTGGTGGAAATAGCCTTGGGGATACATGAACCCAATGCCTACGAGTGGCACGCCCAGATCACTGGCCTCTTTGCAATGATCACCGGCCAAGATACCGAGGCCGCCGCTATAAATGGGGAGCGACGTATGCAAGCCGAACTCGGCGGAGAAGTAGGCAATCGTGGTCTTGGTCAGGTCGGGATACTGGGTGCCGAACCAGCTATGCCGATTTGCACGATACTCGTCGAACAGTCGGAGCACCGCCGAGTATTGCCGGAGAAATGATGGATCTTCGGCCAGCCGCGTCAGCCGCCCCGGTTTCACATCAGCCAGGAGCTTGACCGGATTATGGTGGGTGAGAAACCACAGTGTCGGATCAATCGCTTCGAACAATTGGCGTGCTTCCAGCGTCCAGCTCCACCAGAGATTCTGGGCGAGTTCTGAGAGGCGACTCACGCTCTGGGGGAGAGGACCGGACGAACTGTTCACCGATGCAGGATTATCCACGCGAGCTCCTTTGACGAGGGTTGCGGAATGAGTGTGGGGCAGCGAGGGGACGTGATCACTGTTCCCCGGATCGGGATCAGGCGTGTCCAGCCTTATGCCACGAGGCCCACTGTTCGGAGAATGCCACGGTGGCATACCGTTCGCCAAGGACTTTTGCAACTCTGTTCAAGAGCTTGTTGAGTTGCTGGAGCTCGGCCGGGGTCAGATCGTCACGGAAACGGGGGTGGAGACCCCAACGGGTCTCAATTTCCTCACCCGACACGCTCGACATCAGGCTGACGAGCTTGATCTCCTGGCCGGTAGTGCCCTTCTTCTCGCCCCCGTTGTCTGTGGCCGAGGCTGTTGCTTTCGGCGCGGCGGCGGCAGTAGGCGCGGGCGGAGCTTGTCCTTGAAGCACCGCGCTGATGGCGGGCACGATCGCGCTGGCGCAGAGCGTCGCCGCCGAGCTGAGTTGTGCGTTACCGGGCGCACCCAGCAGTTCCGCCACCCGCTCGCCGAAGTCGCGGAACATCTCGTTCTTGGTCTTCGAGTCTTCGGTGATCAGAAACTTATACTGCTCGTAGATCTGGCGGCTTTCCGACACAGCGCCGCCGATCGTCAGCATGATTTCCATTTGGTCCGCGCCGGCGCCGAAAGCCGGTTCCAGCACGCTCTTCAATTGAGTCGTCACCGCATCTTCAAGCCCGTTCATGAACTCCAATTGGTCCTTGATCGGGATGTGCATGGCGACGAGCCGGTCGGCCAGATTGAACAAAATCTTGATGAATTCCAGATAGAGGCCCCATTCGTCCTGACGCTTGAGTTTGAGCGCCTGCTCGGGGGCACTGCGCTTCATCATCGTGACCGATTCGCCCGACACGGCGAGCATGAGTTCAGCCAGGGCACGGAGTTGTTGGTGATATTCAGTTTTTGTGGTGGTCATGGTGGTTCTTGGTACTCCATAGAAATGAGCGCGTCATTATATACAAGTTGTTGTTCAGTCTCCAAGGG
>JAHFES010000144.1 GCA_023248355.1 Nitrospiraceae bacterium | reverse complement strand
CTGAGCCGGTGACACTCAATGAACACCGGCCGCTGAATGTGGGGCCGCATCGTCTGCATGATGGGATTAAACCGTTCACTGTGGCCGACCTGGAGCCGGCATCCCCTGGCCGTTGCAAGTCTGACAAGGTCCTGCGCCTCAGCCGGAAGCACCGCGATCGGTTTCTCGACCAGCACATGCTTGCCTGCCTCAAGACAGACTTTGGCCACAGCATAGTGGGCGGACGTGGGCACGGCCACACTGACAACGTCAACGTGTTTCAAGAGATCAGAAAGGCTCCCGAATGACTGTGCGCCGTGGCGATCAGCGATCACCTGTGCCCGCCCCACATCCTGATCTGTCACGCCGATCAGCGTCGAGTCCGGAAGCGCGGCATAGAGCCGCGCATGGTGCTGCCCCAAATGCCCGACACCGACGACGCCTGCTCGTAGTGGTTTCATAAATCCGTAATGCGCGGGAAAAGCGGGGCACGCACGACTCGTCCACTTCCTACGTCTCGCCGGTCCCGCATGTCTCGCCCGCCGCGCAAAGGGTCACCCATCACTCTTGATCCCAATGACGACAATCCCCTCCTTCTGCGCCTTCTGAATGACGATGTCCCGATCAAGCATCACCGTTCGACCCGCTTCAACGGCAAGCACTGCGGCCTTCACTGACGCCATGACCTCAATCGTCCGCGGTCCGATGGCAGGCAAATCAAACCGGAGGTCTTGTTGCGGCTTACACCGTTTCACCACCACCGCCCCTTCTTTGGCCAATTCGCCGCCGCGCTTGATGGCTCCATCCGTTCCTTCAACCGCCTCCACAGCCACCACCACCCGATCTTTGATCACCACGCATTGGCCGATGTCGAGACGTCCAATTTCTTGCGCCACATCCCAGCCATAGCGGATATCGTCCCACTCTTTCTTCGTCGGTTGGCGAGATGTCAGCGTGCCCTCTTCGACAAGGATTCCATCAAGGCCAAAGGTCGATTCGCAAATTGCAATGCCCTCGCGTTCGAGTTCAGCCGCAAACTCGCGCAAGATGTCGTCGTCCTTCCAGAAAGCCAGGCGTGTCGCCAGCGCCAGCGTGCGGAAGTCCGGACGCACCGTGGTGAACACGTGGGTCTTCTTAATGCCGCCCAGCATCACCGCTTGCTGAACGCCATCCTCTTTGAAGGCCTTGATCAACTTGCTGAGCTGTCCGATCTTGATCCAATGAATCCGGTCGACATGGCGCTCGAGTTCCGGTTCCGTTTCCCCCTCGTGCGCCACTGCAGAGACGTACAGGCCCAGCTTGCGCGCGTTATCCGCAAAAATGATCGGGAACCGGCCGTTTCCGGCGATGAGGCCGATTCGCCCGCCCTGAATGGGTATCGACGTCGTCACGCCGGTTATTCCTCACCCTCCTGATCTTTGCTCACCGAGCGAGACACCCCGCGCTTCGAGCCTTCCATGAACGTGAGAATCTGGGCGACATCGGCCTGGCCTTTGAATTCCTCTTTCGCCAACCTGATCGCTTCGGCCGACCGATGGCCTGAGCGGAACAGAAGGTCAAACGCTTTCTTGAGTACTGCAATACGATCTCCCGAGAATCCATGCCGCCTGAGACCAACAGAGTTGAGCCCGTACAGATGAGCCCGATAGCCGCCCGCCGCACGCATGAACGGCGGGACATCCTGCCCAATCGCGCAACAACCTCCGACCATGGCGTAATCGCCGACACGCACAAACTGATGGATACCGGTCAGGCCCCCGATAATCGCGTGATCGCCGATCGTAATATGCCCAGCCAGGCTGGCCGCATTCGCCATAATGAGGTGGCTTCCGAGCCGGCAATCGTGCGCCACATGGACATAGGCCATCAGAAAATTCTTTGACCCAAGCGAGGTCACCCCTCCGCCCTGCGCCGTTGCGCGGTTCACTGTGACGTATTCGCGAAGAATATTGTCATTGCCGATGACCACCTTGGTCGGTTCGCCCTTGTACCCAAGATGCTGAGGCGGTCCGCCGATCGATGCAAAGGGGTGCAATTCGTTCCGCTCGCCAATCTCCGTCCATCCGTCGACCGTCACATGGGATAACAATCTGGTTCCCTTGCCGATCGTGACATGCTCGCCGATCAGGCAGAACGGCCCGACTTCCACATCATCGGCAAGGCTCGCCTTGGAATGGACAATCGCAGTTGGATGAATCTTCACTCGTAACCTCCAGTGATGAGTGATCCGTGATGGGTGATGGGCCCCGATTTTCCCCTTTCCAACTCGTCACGCATCACGCATCACCTTTCACCGCTTTTTCCTCCGTCACCATGGCCGTCACTTCAGCCTCGCACACCAGTTCGTTATCGACAAACGCCTTCGCCTGCATTTTCCAGAACGGCGGACGCTTTTTCACAACATCGATCTCGAAGCGAAGTTGATCGCCGGGCACCACCGGCCTCCGAAACTTGGCGCCATCGATGCCCGTCAAATACACGACCGGTTTTCCGGTTGGCCCCACCGACTTGAAGGCCAAGACGCCGCCGACCTGCGCCATCGCTTCGATAATCAACACCCCTGGCATGACCGGTCGTCCCGGGAAATGCCCCTGGAAGAACGGCTCATTGACCGTGACGTTCTTGATTCCAACGATCCGGCGATCCGGCTCCAGCTCCTTGATCCGATCCACCAACAGAAAGGGATACCGGTGCGGAAGTAATGCTTGAATTTCTGCCTGCTCCATCGCTGCCATCGGCGCTGCCTCCTCACATACTGGTTCAAGAAGGTTTATTTGGTCTATCTGGTCTATTTGGTGAGGATCAGACCGACCCATCGACAAACCAAACAAACCCAACGAACAAAACAAACCAGTCTCGCTACTTGTTTTGCCGATCGAATTCTTTGACCACCAGATCGGTCACGTCCAACGACGGCTGATGGTACAACACCACCCGGATGACCGCCTCGTTCCCCTTGTCAAGAATGGCCTGATAGCCTTCTTTCTGCGCCACCGCCTGCGCGGCCTCCGCAATTTTCTTCGAATATTCGGCGACCATCTCACGCTGCTTCTGCTGGACCTCACGATTGAAATCTTGGAGGCGGCGCTGATAGGTCTCCAGCTTAGTCCGAAACTGCTCTTGCTTTTCCTGTTTGACGGCATCGCTCAGCTTGCCGGTTGGGTCCTGCAGCGACTGCTCGAGATCTTTTAATTCCTGATCGTCCGCATTGATGATCTTCTGCCTGGTCAGCGAGTAGCTTTTCATCTCTTCCAGCGCCCGCTTGCCGGCTTTGGACCACTCCATCACCACCTGCTGATCCATAACACCGACTTTCACGACATCCGCAGCGTGCACCGGCTGCGCCCACATTCCCCACAACAGAAGGACACCCAATATTCTGATCACGCTCGCACCTATCATGTCATACCTCCACTCACGCTATGGGTACTCTCGGTTGAACTCCTCGATGACCTGGTTTGAGATATCGAGACTCTCCTCATGATAGAGAGTCGGACCGCCCTTGCTCTTGTCAACCACCACGTGTACCCCAAGGCGCTTGGCGACCTTGGCGACCACCACCTCGACCTTATCGCGAAAGGCTTCCAGGACGTCTTTTTGCTTCTCCTGCACCTCTCGATTCAACTCGGTGACTTTTTGCTGATACTCTTGCATACGCCGGCGAAACTGCTCTTCCCGATCCCGCTTCGCCGTGGGACTCAACACACTGGCTTGCTTGACGAAGTCTTCCTCCATCCGGCGCAATTCTTTTTCATCCAATTCCATGAGCGCCTGACGATTCTTGGAAAACGAGCTCAGCGTATCTTTGGCCTTCTTGCCTGCATTGGTATCAGTGAAGATGCGCTGCGGGTCGATGACCCCGATGTTCCCGTCGACCTTCACCCCGGGCCCAGCGCAACCTCCAAGCATAGCGGCCATTGCCACAATGACCGGGAGCTTCAGCCACTCAATCCTTCGCATAGGTTGCCCCTGAATCTTCCTGCTGCCAGCCCATGACGGCTCTCTCCAAACTAGAACAATGATCCTATCGTAAACTCGAAGACGCCAGCTCGCTCACCCTGCTGAGGAGCGAGATTGATCCCGTACGCGGCACGCAACGGACCAAATGGAGAAATCCAGCGCCCCTCCAATCCGACGGTCCGCCGCAAATTAAACGAC
>JAHFES010000071.1 GCA_023248355.1 Nitrospiraceae bacterium | reverse complement strand
CGCTCAAAGCCTCTGGCCATTCTGGTGTCTACCCCAACCACACATTCGATGCGGAGCTTTCCAAACGGAGAGCGCGTGCTCACCACCACGCTCGGCGGAACATTGCGGCGATTCACAACCGATTCAACATGTCCCCAGATCACCGGCATAGTCCTCCTTCCGTCCCTTACACCACTGCCGCGCGATCCGGTCGGACATAGATCGTCTCGGCCTCCATGAAACCGTCGCGCCCGTGACGATAGCTGATCTCCACGAATTCACCTGCGCACAGGCTGGAGAGATCGACTCGTTCAATCCCTCGGGCGATCAGCGTCTGTTTCCCCACGAGGGCGCGGACGCGAATCGTCGTTTTCCCGGACAAGACGGCCTTCACCTGCACCCAGCGGGTGCCATGGAGATCTTTGTCGACTCGATCAAGACAACCCCAGACCGTCGGCATGGGTGGCCCTCTTTCACATGCTGGACTGGAGAGGCCGTCCTGTTCGCCGCCGACAGCGGGCCGCTCCCTCATGTGCCATGAGACAATTCGGGTCGCACGCTAAGACCGCTCTCCAGTTGAACAAGGCCTCTTCGTGCTGTCCCAATCGTTCAAGCAGCGCGGCAAGCTCGCCTCGCGCCAAGATATCCGTGGGACACAGGGTCAGCGCGTCTTGCAGTTGAATCAGTCGTGCGACCCATTCATCGCTCGACCTATCGAGTATGGGCGATTGCGGTTCCGCCCAGGGGCCTATGGTCGCCGCTCTCATCGCCCCGCCGTTTTTCTTGTTCGTTCTCTCCACAGCAGTCCCATGCTCCCTATGCCGGACGTGGATCCACCCGCTCAATCCCGTGATTCGCGCGGATCTGTGTACCGGTTAACCGCACGGTCTTTCCATCTTTCGGCAATTCGATGCCGAGTTCCTTGCGGACACTCCGGAAAATCTCGATGATATGGTTCATCTGCTTCACATCCAGATCCTGCACGCTCAACATGGCGTCTTCATGAATGTCGTGGCAGAAGGCGATGGTGAGACAGTTCGTGCCTGCCCGCACCATCCGCAAGGCGAGGTTGGCATAGTGACAATGGATGCCGATGAACAGTGCGACCTCGATCTTATTCCCCCAGATGGTGAGATTGGGGTGGTTGGGATTGATACCCTCTTCCGGATCGATCTTGGGATACTTTGGACGATAGTCCGGCATGGGAATGATCATCACATTCGGAATCTCTGCTGCGAGTTTCAACAGCGCTTGTGCCTTGGCGATCCATTCAGGATGCCACGCCCAGCAATACAAGGGGCCGGGAAAGATTGTGGGATTTTTCCGGGTGTACAGTTGCCTGGCCGCCTCGGCGATCACCTCATCTTCTGGCGCATGACATCCATACAACAGTCCGAATCCGGAATCGGGATGGGTGACGCCAAGCTGCATCGCCGACGGCGGATGGAATCCTGCAGGCCCGACATCGATCACTCGTTCACGTTTTGTTGATTCTGTTGGACTCATACCTTGTTCCTTCCTGTTTTGCTCGTGGTAAAGGGATGGCCGGCTCTGAGCTGTGCGGCTCTCTCCTGCCGGCATCTTGCTGCCCGGGCATTCTCCCGGGCTGTTGTTCTGACCGCGCTTCCCCTGAAGACCGCTGGAGCGGAACCATCCGTTCCAATGACTGTGCCGATTCACTCGGAGTGTTCAACCGGCTGAGTGCCCGCACATCGCGGAGTATCGCGTATGCAACCACCAGCATCATCAGCGCGATGAGCAGGTTGAAATTCCATCCTCCTGCCACGCTGCCGACGACCACCACAGTGGCGGCGAGATAACAGAGCACTTCCAACAGTCCGACCTGGCTTCCGCTTGCCGCCGACTTCATGTTTCTCCGGTGACGACCTGGTTGAGGCTGCTCACTCTCGCGTGCCATTGGCCGACTTACCTCCACACCTCCAGCAATACCGAAACAATCGCCAGCACGGTGACGGACAGGATGGTCATGGTGAAGACGGACTCCGATGCCATTGAGGCGCCGAGGGCGGCCAGGCAGCCTCCAGCCAAGACCTTCTCGAAGAGAGGCAGATGTTCCGGCTTTTTCTTGGGCATAGCTCCCTCCCTCTCTCAATGGCGCTGTAGACGGTTACCTTGCCTCTGGAGTCAGCCCAGCGACCTTCTGCCGAAAAAGAATCAGATCATCATGACAACGATCGCCAACCATTCACGCCAAGCGAGAATCGAACAACTGTGCTTAACCACGAGAGCCTGATTTCTTTCCCCTTGGCCTTATCCACCGCGCATTGGGGTTTAGCCCCCAAGATAGATACTTTTCTCTCGCTCGCTGCTTCTCGTACGGACTCTTCTGCTCCGAACCGCAATCACTTGCACAGTGAGTGCCGCGAGAAACGAATGGCGATAACTGCAAGCTCAGCGCGGGTTTTCGCTTGGAAGCGCCCATCCAGGCAGGCACCGGATTCACGCGTTGAGTGCAGACAGACTTGCCATCTGCAAGAACTGCAGGTCACAAGCTTCTGAACGAAACGGTCTTATTCAGATTTCTTGCGAGAGATCAGAGAGTTGTCTCTTTCATGCATGCGATCAGACGTGTGCAAGAATTGCAGAGCGAAGGGAATATGAAGGGAGAAAGTTGATTTATAGGGGGGCGCTTCGACAGGGCCTTACTCGCGGATTCCGTATTCCTTGATTTTGTACTGGAGGGCTCGGAGGCTGATACCGAGCAGCTTGGCGGCCTTTTCGCGGTGGTTGGTGACTTCCGCAAGGGTGCGGCGGATCACTTCCTTTTCGATATCTTCCATGGAACTCCCGAGGGTCACGACCATGGTGCGGATATCTTCCTTGCTGGCTTGAATTTCCTCCGGCAGGTGCTGCGGCTGGATCGTGTGGTCCCGCACCGTCACGACCAATCGTTCGATGAGGTTGCGGAGTTGTCGAATATTGCCCGGCCACGCATAGAGACGCAGCAACCGCATGGTGTCCCGCGACACCTCTTTCGGGTCCTGTTGATGTTGGGCGCAAAATTCACGCAGAAAGGTCTCGACCAAGAGCGGGATGTCCTCTCCCCGTTCGCGCAACGGCGGTAATTTGATCGGAACGACGTTCAGCCGATAGTACAGATCCTCGCGAAAGCCGCCCTGTTTGACGGCTGCCTCCAAATTCCGGTTGGTGGCCGCAATAATCCGGGCATCGACTTTCACAACTTTGGTTCCGCCCAGGCGGCGGAATTCCTTGGTCTCTAAGACACGGAGAAAATCGACTTGGGATTTCAAGGACAGCTCGCCGACTTCATCCAGCAACAGTGTGCCGCCTTGCGCCAATTCGAATCGGCCGGCCTTGGTCGCCATCGCGCCGGTAAAGGCCCCTTTTTCGTACCCGAACAGCTCACTCTCGATCAGATTGTCCGGAAGCGCCCCACAGTTGAGGGTAATGAAGGGCTCATTGGCACGCGAACTCTTATGATGAATCGCCCGGGCCGCGACTTCTTTGCCGGTCCCGCTTTCGCCCATCAGTAAGACCGTCACATCGCTTCCGGCGACCATCTCCACCAGGTGATACATCCGCTGCATCGGTTCGCTCTCGCCGACCATCTGGTCGAAGCGCGTACGCGTTTCGAGGCGGTCTCGGAGGTGCTTGTTTTCAGTCGCGAGGGCGTACCGTTCGAGCGCCCGTTCCACCACGATGGGGAATCGGTCGCGATCGATGGGCTTCGTGAGATAATCGTAGGCCCCGTATCGCATGGCTTCGACCGCCGTATCGATCGATCCATAGGCCGTCATGACCACGACTTCCGTATCGGGCCATTTCCCTTTGAGCCGGCGAAGGAACTCCATGCCGCCGATCCCCGGCATCTTGAGGTCGGTCAATACTAAATCCGCCGTGGCGGACTCGAGTTGCTCAAGGGCTTCTTCTCCCGTTCCCACTCCGCGCACCTGGTGCCCTTTTTTTTCAAGAAGAGTCACCAACGCCCCGCGAATGTTCACTTCATCGTCTACGACGAGGATGTGTGCTGCTGTGGTCATGACGCCATTCCGATCTTCTGACACTGGCCAGCCCCGGCAGGGAATCTCATCGCCACGGTTGTGCCGTTCCCCGGAGCGCTCGAGACGGTAATCGTTCCGCCATGATCCTGCATGATCCGGTAGGCAATCGCGAGGCCAAGCCCGGTTCCGCTCGATTTTGTCGTATAGAAGGGCTCGAACAAACGAGACAAGGCCTCCTCCTGAATGCCGATGCCTGTGTCTTTCACTGAAATTTCTACCCAGCGTTTCCCGTCCGCGGTTCGTTCATCCGCGACGATGCGGCACCGGCCGCCGTCCGGCATGGCATGAAACGCGTTGACAACGATGTTCAGCAACACCTGGCCGATTTGCGTCTCATCGCCGAGGACGGGAGGCAGGGCGGCCCCTACTGTGTGCTCAAGCTGAATCTTGCGCTCTTCCGCTTCGAACTGCATGAGCGCCATGATGTGCTCGATTGCGGCGGGTACGTCCACCTCATGGAGGCCCATAGAGCCGGATCGTGCGAATTTCATGAAGTTATCGAGAATCACCGACAGACGGCGGCACTCGGCGTTCAGCACGTGTATGTAATGAGCAGGCTGTGTTCCCAGGACGCCCTGCTCTTTCAATTCCTCTTCGAGCAGATGGAGATTCAAATCAATGGCGCTCAAGGGATTGCGCAACTCGTGCGCGACGCCTGCTGAGAGTGTGTGCAGCCCCGCCAGTTTATCCGCGACCCGCACGCGCCGCTCCAAGTCCAGTAACTCCGTGACATCCTTCAGCAGCACCATCACGCCGGCCGACCGGCCATCATCTCCAGTCAAGTCCGCCGTCGTGACGCGGATCGTGCGAGTCTGGCCGCCGGTGCCATAGGGCCTATCGTGATGATCCACATGGCGGTTGTTGTGGAGCGCCCCGTCGAGCACGATGCGGATCATGTCTCCTTTGGCAAACACCTTGTCATAGCCATGCCCGAGCAATTCATCCGTCGAGCGTTTCAAGGTCGCCACAGCCGAGGGATTGACCGCGGTGATGTGGCCGTGCCGGTTCACGGTGACGACGCCGGTTGGAATACTTTCGAGAATGTTCCGGGCAAGGCCTTTGACTTCTTCAAGGGTCCGGCGTGTGCTGCTGTCATGCTGAAAGGTGATGACGGCTGCGATCCCGATGCTGCTCAGCAGGAATAACAGAATGGTCATCACGATCAGGTCGTAGCGGGACTGCCAGCGCCCCCCAAGAAGTTCGGTCGGAACGTTCTTGCCTTCTGTCAGGCCCTGGAGAACGAATTGTTCGTGTTGCAAGCTGAAGAGTAAGAGCACGGAGACTGCGAGCGCGAGAATGAGAAGGACGGCGCCAATCAGGCGCAGAGGGATCTTTTGAAAGAGGGTCGTTTCAGGAGAGGGGCGAAACATAGTGGATCACCACGGACATCGCTGGGAATTCATCTATGCTACCACGGCGGCTGAGGGCTGTATATTGGAGGCTCCCACGCTTGCATCAATGCCCCTCCTCTCGGCCCACGATGACCCTCCGGTCGACATAAGTGCCGATCGTGGGGTCGTTCGTCACGAAGATGGCGGTCCACGATTCCTCTTTCGAACACAGTCTTCGGAGAAGAATTTCTCTCAAGTTGGGTTCCATATTGTGCAGGGTCCCATCAAAGATGAGCAACGGCGGGTGAGTCACGATGGCGCGGGCCACCAAGATACGGAGGATTTGACTCTTCGTGTACTCTTTCCCTCCCGCTTCAACCGGCGTTTCGAGCCCGCGGGGCATCCGGTCGATCTCGTCTTCCAGTCCTACGAACCGAATGGCCCACCGGAGATCCTCGAAGCGAATTGCTGTGCGTCCAAGCGAGATGTTCTCTTCCAACGTGCCGCCGAACAGGGTGGGCTGCGAATCCAGCACTAAGCCACGCGCTCCGTTGATATAGTCCATCGTCACTTCGCGGAGATCGACGTCGTTGTACCGAACGACACCGGCCGTCGGCCGATAGAGACCGGCAAGCACAAGGGCTAGCGCCGATTTTTCAGTGCTCGATTGGACCAACGCCGACAGTTTCTCTCCCGGCGCGACTTCGAGATTGAAATGATCAAACAGTGGTGGCGCGTTGGGGTACGCGAAGGTCACGTCCCTGCACGTGAGATGGATGCCGTAAGGCCCGAGATCCGGCAATCGGGTCACTGTTCCTATGCCAAGGCCAAAGGCTTCGTGTTTTGGCAGGGCGAAAACCCGGTCGAGTTCGTTCAATGAAGTCAGAATGTAGGTCATCGCGTAGATTCGGCGGGTCACTGTATCCAAATTCAGGAGCAGGGTGCCGACGATCACCTCGGCTGCCACGAACTGTCCCAGCGTGATCTGCCCGGCCGACAGCAGCCAGCCTCCCAGGCCGATCATGCCGCTGTGACAGACGGCTTCCCAGACGACGATGCTCCGATACTGGCGCCAGGTGAGAATGTTCGCTCGCGTTCGCCGGGCATCGAGGTACTCGTCGAGCAAGCGGTCCGTCTTTCCGATCAAGAACGGCGCACTTCGGCTCGACTTGAAATGGAGTCGATTGTTCGCGATGTCCTGAATCCAGGTCATGACCTCGTAATTCTTCTCTGAGACCGTCTTTGTGGCCTGGACTCCGCCCTGACCGGACACGATCGCAACCAGGAGGAATCCACCGAGCAGGAAGGCGTTATACACGAGAAAATTGGGATGATAGAAGACCAGGATGGTCATCCCCGTCATCCCCGACACCAGCACATTGACGACATCCACGAGGACGACGAGGACAGCTCGGGCAAGAAGTTCGGCTTCCATGACACGAGAGGCATGACTGGGCGCGAAGGCCTCTTGTCTGATACGTGGCAGGTGCTCCGTCATCGCGAGGGCAATGCGGACGTACAGTCGTTGAAACAGCGTCTCCATTGCGCTGGTCTGGAACACACGGAACAATCCGATGAACAGCAAGCCGACAAGCATGATCAGGGCAAACGTGACGATCATGATCGGCTCGATCGAGTACGCGAAGGTATTGGTCAGCTCCTGAACCGTCAGCGGAACGACGAGCGAGAAGATACCGATTGCCACAGCGTAGGAAACGAGGATGGCGAGTACACGGGTTTCAAGCCCAATAACGAGCCCGAGCCGGGCAAGATCGGCCCATGTGCCGTTCCGGGCTGTCATCGAACTCAGTCTTTGTCTAGACACGTGATCTTCTCAAGAACGCGACAGACGGTGTTGATGGCAGTGGCCTCCTGGAGGAGCCTGCCAGAGCAATCGGATGGCGAGATATCGGTGAGCACGAACGGAGTTGGACCCATTGAGTTGCCGTCACGCATTCCTCTCATGCCTTGGCCGGGGATGCGGGCCCAGTCGCTCCGCATGAACCGCCACGCTTCCAACTTGGTAAAGCAACCCCGGTGCCTCAGCGACAGACTCAT
The DNA here is from genome assembly GCA_023248355.1 of Nitrospiraceae bacterium. GTDB lineage: Bacteria > Nitrospirota > Nitrospiria > Nitrospirales > Nitrospiraceae > Nitrospira_D. The sequence goes on along the minus strand of JAHFES010000071.1, from coordinate 5,752 downwards.
GGTCAGAGTCGACGATGTCGTTGAGGTTCCAAAGAAACCGAACGGGAAAGGATGCTCTCGCATGGGGAGGGTGAGCTCTGCGGGCCTCATTCATCCTGCGCGACCTGCAAAGATTGCAGGAGAGGGTAGGAAATAAGGCGCCTGAAGTATGCTGCTTCGGACAGAGGGAGAGGCCGGCTAGTGGTTAAAGGTCATCTTGAGCGATGGGGCCTTGTGCAATTATTCTCCTTCGCCGAATACCCCGTTTTCAATGCGACACAGTGAGGCCGGACCACAGGATTTATCACTGGCCGCTGAATCGCATTCAAGCGCTTAGCCGCCTGAGATGACGGGCCGGATTTCGATCTGGTCTATGTCGTAGAGCATCTCGTCTTCAGTCACCAATTCATCACCGCGAATGACCAAATGCGCTTCGACTACGAGATTGAGTTCTTTTAAGAGGTCTTTCGCCTTCTTGGGGCCTTTGACTTCGACGGTCCTGGACGGATGGCTGAGTTGTATCTGCATGGGAGGATCATAAGCTTGGGTGAGAAGAATGGGCAAGGGGCGTTCGGGAAAAGTAAAAAGGAAAAATGAAAAAGTAAAAATTAAGAGGGAAGAAGCAGAAATGAATCAAGGCAAAGAGGAGAGCTTGTTTCTTGCGTAGGATAGGCCTTCATCGAGCGCTGAGAACAATCCATCCAATTGGGCTTCGTAGCATTCGTCTAGGAGACGACCCATCTCGGGGCCAGGTTGGACTCCCATTTCCAGCAAATGCCGGCCCATCACAATGGGAGTAGGGGCGTGGTCTTCGACTTCCAGTTGCCGTGCTTTGTAGAGTAACCAGTCGCCGGCTGGAAAGCCATCGAAAGGTTTTGGTGGACGGCCGGCATGATCGGCTCGCGCCACGCGCACGAGGCGGTCGATGCGTTGTACTTGCCTCGCGAGCCGCCGCACTGCGCTGTCCGATGCCTTTCCGTCGTAGAGGGCGCGAGGGCGGAGGTGGCAGAGCATGAGGGGGACGACCTCGTTGATGAGATCTTCCTGGTTGGTGAGCCGTTGGAGAAAGTGTCTGGTCGGCGCTTCACCTTCCGGCTCGTGGCCACGTGACGTGATGTGCCCGAATTCCTGTTTCGTCGTGGCGGGCTTGCCCAAGTCGTGACAGAGCACAGCAAGACCGACAACGAGGTCGTCACTCGTATTGCCGGTGCGCTCAGTGGCGAACCAGTCCAGACAGTACAGGGTGTGAATCCAGACATCGCCCTCCGGATGCCAGCAGGGATCTTGCTCGCAACCCTGCAGCGCGGCGAGCTCCGGGTAGAAGCGGAGCCAGCCGCAGTGGTTCAAGAACTGCAAACCTAGTGACGGCTTGACGCCTTGGAGCAGGAGTTTCTTCCATTCTTCCCACAGGCGTTCATTTGGTTGTCCGGCCTGCGTCAGCGTCCGGCAGAAGGCGATCGTGTCCGGCGCGGCCACCAATTCGAAGCGAGCGGCCAGTTGCATCCCGCGCAAGACCCGCAGCGGGTCTTCGGCGAATCGCTCCGACACATGACGTAGGATGTGAGCGTTGAGATCAGATCGGCCATTGAAGGGATCGCGGAGATCCAGTGTGTCGGGATCCCATGCCATGGCGTTTATGGTGAAATCGCGGCGAGCCAGCGCCTCGTCGATATCCATATTGGGATCGGACTGCCGCAGGAGTCCTGGGACAGACGCATTGTCGGCGACCATGCGCGAAGGAATCGAGATGTCGACAGGCAGGCCTTGCAGCTTGAAGACGCCAAACGCCTTTCCGACGAACTGTACGGTGAAATGCTCCGACAGGAGCGCGTGGAGCTGGCCGGGCGGCAGCCCAAAGATTTCGATGTCGAGATCGCGTGGCTGCCGACCGAGAACGAGGTCGCGCACGCAACCGCCGACGAGCCAGGTGCGCCCACCGGCACGGCGAATGAGTTGTTCAATTTGGCGAAGAGGTCCCGCGAGCGCGGGATCTTCAATGCGAAAGCGAACCGGCACCTACAGTTCCGCTTCGCGGAGATACTTCGCCGACTCTTCCGGCGACACGGGATTGATATAGAAGCCTGTGCCCCATTCGAAGCCGGCGACTTGAGTCAGCTTGGGGATGATCTCCAGGTGCCAGTGGTAGAACTCTCCCGTGCGTTCGTGCAGCGGCGAGCTATGGAGAATGAAGTTGTACGCAGGGCGAGCGAGCACCTTGTCCATGCGCCGCAGGCATTCGGAAAGGATCGGCGCGAGGAATTCGAACTGCGTTTTTTGACTTTCTTCAAAGTAGCCGGCGTGGCGTTTGGGGAGAATCCACATTTCGAAGGGAAACCGCGCCGCAAATGGCGTGACGCAGACGAACTCGGGATTCTCCGCCACGATGCGATCGCCGTCGGAAAGATCCTGCCGGAGAATGTCGCAGTAGATGCAGCGCTCTTTCTGTTCATAGTGCGCTCGACAGCCGTCGATCTCCTCAATGACGCTGGTGGGCACGATCGGCAGGGCGATCAATTGCGAGTGGCTGTGTTCCAGCGTCGCCCCGGCCGCGGCGCCGTGATTCTTGAAAATGAGAATATAGCGGAAACGGAGATCTTTCTTGAGGTCGATGATGCGGTCTCGATAGGCCCAGAGCACATCCTCGATCTTCTTCGCCGGCAGTTCTGCGAGGCCTTCCTTGTGGCCCGGTGTTTCGATAATGACTTCGTGCGCGCCCACGCCGTTCATCCGGTCATACAGCCCCATGCCCTCACGGCCCATGTCGCCTTCGACCTGAAGCGCAGGAAATTTGTTCGGCACAACGCGCACGGCCCAGTTCGGCGAGTTAGGCTCGGCGGGCTGCGGCCGATAGGCCATGATTTCTTTCGGGGTCAGCCGTTCTTGTCCCGGACAGAAGGGACAGAGGGAATTGGAGATCGGCCTCGCCGGCTGCAGTTGCACAAAATCATGCGGGCGGCCGCTCCGCTCGGTCGAAATAATGACCCAGCGGCCGACAATTGGATCGCGTCTTAAATCGGGCATTCTTTCCTCCGTGAATCGTGAAGCGTGAAGCGTGAAACGTCATGCGTTTTGGCCTTGATCGATCGTGTCTTTCCCAACGCATCACGCGTCACCCATCACGCATCACTTTTTCTACACTCTCCACAGTCCTGCTTCGAATTCTGGCCCTGGCACAGTGAGCAGCGCCGGGCGCTGATGTGGGTAGCGCGCCACTTCCAGACCATGTTCCAACGCCACGATCGACATCCGCACGTCTTGCTCTTGCTCCAGGTGGAGGTCTTTCCAGGGAATGGCTAACTCCAGAATCGTTCTGCGGCAGATCGAGCGATAGGGCCCGATCTTTTGCCACGTTTCCGGTCCTGTCGCTTGGGACAACATGAACTGCTCGGACCCGGAGGGCGCGAGCGAAAACGTGAGTCGAAATGTCTGCTGAGGGCCTTGCAACGTGACGTCCACGGCGATGCCGCTCCGCCTGGCGTGCGAGGCGTCGTCCGGGTCGAATCGAAGAAAGAGCTGGTCTTGGCTCCAGCCGAACTGAATGGCTGTAAACAGACCGTCGGCTTTCCACATGGCTCCGAGTGGCGGCTGTGTGTTGATCGATCCCGCTCCGCGCCACTCGAAAAAATCCGTCACGAGCCCGTCGACCGTGGCGGTAATGAGTGCGTGCGGCTGAGCGACAGGGTCTCCCTCGATGTGCGGGGCCACGGTACAGATGGGCTGGTTCAGTTGGTCAGGCGGCGTGAGGCTCATGTACATCCAGACGTTCCGGAGATGCGTTCTGAAGAGCCGGTCGAATTCCGGCTTGAAATCGGTGTCGAAATCGTCGCCGTACCACCAGAACCAATCGCTGCCCTCGGCGGCGTACAGTTCGTCCCATGCCGCGCGGGCTCTCTCAGGGGGAAGACTCTGGCCGACGTCGACTAACCGTGTTCGCGTATGCCCGAGGAGATCCCAGCCGCGATTGTCTTCCTGATGACCGATCCAGATTTTGAAGTCCTGATTGATCCACGACCCTGAGTGCAGATAGGGCAGATGTTGGGTCGGCGGCGCCGCTGCGATGGCGTCGGACACCGTCGAGGCGTGGACGTGGACACTGTCGCCCTGGTTGAGCTCGTGCTTGGTAAAGGCCTGGTAGAGGAGCGAGAGGAAGCGCTCGCCGCCGTCGTGGTAATGCTCCCATGGATTTTCGCCGTCCAAAATGATTGCAATGACGACCTCATCCTGTGGCGCATCGTGGATGATGCTTCGCAGCCGGCGGAGCACGTCATCCGCGGCTGATTCCGGGGTCGTCTTGTGATAGACGAAGCCGAACGCATCCGAAATGTCTCGATCGCGGAACAACATCGTCAGTTCTTGTCCCGTCTCTCCTGCTCGATAGGGTTGATAGAGTGCGCTGTGCCGATGCCAGGGGCGGCCGATGGTTTCCAACGAGCGGGCGAGGATCCCCTCATCGGTCGCCAGCCACCGCAGTCCAACGCGATGGAGGATGGGCAGCAGCTCGGGACAGACGGATCCCTCTGACGGCCACAAACCCGTCGGCGGCTGGCCGAACGTCTTGTGGTGGAACTCGACGGCGCGCTGGAGTTGCACTTCGGCATCTTCGGGCGCGCGGAATCGTGAGGGTAACGGCAGGTCCGGTCTCGCCCGTCGGTTGATGTCGGTATCGATGACGAGCGGGAGAATCGGATGGAAGAACGGCGTCGTGGTCAGCTCGACTTGTCCCTGCTCCATGAGCTGGCGATAGAGCGGGACGATCTCCTGCACGGCGACGCGTTGGAGCGCCAGCACTTCCTGCTTGTCTTCTTCCGTGAATCCTCGATTCTTGCTGCGCAGTGCGGCGAGGCGGGGATACTGATGGACGGTGCCGTATCCGAACCAGGCCAGGTTGTGCCAGACTTGCAGATCGAGAAAATCTTGTGTCGAAAATTGGCGGGCCACGCGCTGGAGGTCATGGACCTCGATGCCTCGTTTGACCAATAATTCATGATAGCGCGGATACGGACGCACCATGGTGGCCCAGTTGGCGGAAAAGAAATGCTGAATGAGAAAGGCTTTCTCTTCGGCCGTCAGGTCCGCCGCCGGTCGCTGCGCATATTCGAGAAACAGATCGCGAACCGTCCCGGCGCCGATCTCTTGTAATTGGAGCAGCAGGGACGGGGTGAAGTTGAACGTCGAGCGCACGGCTGGAAATTTCTCCAGCAGATAGGCCATGTCGTAGTAGGCTTTGGTCGCATGCAGACGCACCCAGGGCATACTGGCCGATCCTGCCACCGGATCGGTGTAGTAGGGCTGATGCATATGCCAGAACAAACAGACGTGGACGTTCTTCATTGCGCGTGATTTCCGTGACGTTTTCAAGTATGTCATAGGGGTAGGGGGCATGCAATAAACGGAAGAATTGTCTCTGAGCATCTCGCAGAAACGGAGTCATGAGTGATCGCCACGTTTGTTCGATACTGGGGGCCGGTGTGTGGATATGCCGGATTAATTTTCTTTCTATCGTCGCAGTCACATCCGGAGCAGGACTTGCCCTCATGGTTGGATCTCTTTAGCGACAAGGTGCTGCATGCTGTCGAGTATGCCGGTTTGGGTGGGCTCTGTTACCGGGCGTTTCGCTGGGGACCAACGGCCGCGTTGGCAGAGCGAGCCGTCCTTCTCGCGATTGTTGTCGCGTCTCTCTATGGCATCAGCGACGAGGTCCACCAGGCTTTTGTCCCCTTCAGAGACTCGAGTTGGCAGGATTGGGTGGCGGACACGATTGGTGCAGCGATCG
>JAHFES010000143.1:2475-4177 GCA_023248355.1 Nitrospiraceae bacterium | reverse complement strand
TCGTGAAGCGTCGTTCGCTAAAGCCGTTTTATGAGGTTTCTGAGCATCTTGGACTCATGATCAAGTTGCTCTAGAAGATTGTCCCGCCCAGTACCCGTAATGAATCCCAGGTCATGAGCGATTTCGACGTGAGTCTCCAACTCAGCGCAAGAGCCGAGCGCGATATAGAGGAATTGGCGATATTCTGCGTTGTGCTTTCGATTGAATCCTTCTGCCACGTTTGAGGGAATCGACACCGCTGCGCGACGCATTTGGGAAACCAACCCGTAGATTTCTTCCTTTGGGAAACCCTTTGTGACTCGATAGACCTCTACAACGATACCTTTCCCCAGCTTCCATATCTCAAGATCGCGAAAGTTCCGTATCTTTTCCATTCGGATACCCGGGCTCAACGAGATACGCTTCACGCTTCACGAGCGACAGCGCCTAGAGATTCAACACCGGAAACTTGGGCAAAGAAGAGTCGGCCACGCCCGATAGCTTGACCACCACATCATAGAGCTGCTGCACGCGCTCGGCCTTGATGGGTTCAAACCCGTGACCAAGCACGGCATGGTTGGCCGCATCGAGCAGCGGTTTCATGGTCGGCCACTCACGGAGGAACGACTGGCCTAGTTGGTCACCGAGCCCGGCCAGCGCACGAAACTGCGCTTGCAGCGGCAGCTTATACTTCCCGTCGATATCTTCCAGGTAGCAGGTACGACAGACTTCTTGGAGCGCCTGTGGCAATTGCTCCGGCTGCACATCCCAGGTTTTGATCTTGTGTTGCTTGAACAACTGGCGCTGCGCGAACGCTTCGAGCGCACGGACAAGCGCGATCATCGCCGCTTCGGGATCATGCGTCACACGGAGTCGCCGACTCACATGCGCCAGCAGATCCAGTGCGACCGCATCCTTGACCTCGGCAGGATCAAGCACGAGCTTTTCAAGAAAGCTCGCGTTGGCTTTAATGGGAGGCAGGAGAGCCTGTAATCCTGGCGGCCCGCCCCAGAGCGAGGCCATCTCGAGCGCCTTCGAAGATGTTTTGAGTTTGTCCCAGGCCTGACGGTAGTGCAATCGTTCCCACAAATCATAGCCGTCAGCGAGATCGGCGAACGCGCGATAGAGCGGTTTCTGTCCCCCGCTCACCCGCAGTTCCACTTCGCGGAACAGTCTGGCGGCAGCCGAAAAGAGGCCTCGGTTGAATAACTCGCAGCCCTCACGGCAAGACACCGTTGCCGCCTCATCCCAGGGATTGCCTTGCGTCCAGACAAATGATTGACCAACAAGCTCAATCGTCTCATCCTCCTGCCCCTGACGAGCCGGGACCAGCGACACGATCCGAGAACTCCACGGCAGCGTCACCACAGTAAGGGCACCCGCCATTGCCGGCGTCGCCCCCGTCAGGTCCACGACCACTTCACCGGGCTGCACCTCCCAGGTGCGCAGCAGATCCGGAAGCGACCTGGAGAGTGTGTGATAGCAACTTGTGAACTCGTCGATCTCCTCCGTCACAATCCAGTCCCAGCGCCGCGGCATTTGCTCAATCTTCGGTTGCACGGCCGATTCCACCAGCGCCTTACTCGCTTCCGGCAAGACAAAGCAGAGCGCGTCGGGCCGCAGTCGGTTGATCGCGTACACTGCTGACGCGGCGCCATCGGTTAGCGCAAGGACAAGTGCTTTGATGGGTTGATCGTGAGCCATTGCGCGCGGACTATATCAC
>JAHFES010000143.1:0-2375 GCA_023248355.1 Nitrospiraceae bacterium | reverse complement strand
CCTCAGACCCGTTCAATTCGCCCGCAACGAGATGCGACCGGCAGGCAGAGGGTTTGACATGATCGGGGTCCTCCCCTAAAATCGCGCGCAATGAAAGATTTTGTCCTCAACGCCTTTTCGGAGAGCGCGCGCGTGAAGCAGCAATTCGCTCGCGAGCACGCCGACCGCATTGTGCAGGTTGCGAATCTCATCGCGACGGCTTTTCGTGAAGGTCACAAAGTCCTACTCTTCGGCAACGGCGGCAGCGCCACCGACGCAGCACACATCGCCGCGGAGTTTGTCGGCCGGTACAAGCGTGAACGCGCGCCCTTACCTGCGATGGCCCTGGCCACCGACATCGCGGCTATCACCTGCATCGCCAACGATTACGGCTTCGACGAACTCTTCGCGCGTCAGGTTCGCGCCCATGGCCAGAAAGGCGATATTGCCATCGCTATCAGCACCAGCGGCAACTCGCCCAATGTGCTGAAAGGCGTTGCGGCCGCCCGTGAATGTGGATTAACGACGATCGCCTGGACGGGCGGGACCGGCGGCACACTCGCTGCGCTGGTGGACCATCCGTTTGTCGTGCCGTCAACCGTCACGGCCCGGATTCAAGAAAGCCACATTACGCTCGGCCACGTGCTGTGCGAACTCTCAGAGGAACTACTCCTTGGCAAAGCGTCCTAATCGGACTCCCCCGAATCGGCCCGCGCACCCCCTGATTGCCCCGATCAACGTATCGGATCTCAAGACCTATCCGTTGAAGAAGCGCCACAGTAAGGTGCAGGTGTCCGACTTCGCCAGACCCTGGACGCGCGGCGGCTCCTTCATGGATTTTTACACCACACTCCCGGACATCTTGGCGGTCAAGACGCTCCAAGCCGTGGCCCACGCCATCGCGAAGGCCCATCGGAAAGGCCGCCCCGTGATCATCGGCATCGGCGCGCACGTCATCAAGGTCGGCCTGGCCCCGATTGTGACGGACTTGATGGAGCGGGGCATTGTCACCGCGGTGGCCATGAACGGGGCCGGCATCATCCACGACTTTGAACTTGCCTTGATGGGCCACACATCGGAGGAAGTCGACGCGGAAATCGACGACGGTCGGTTTGGCATGGCGGAGGAAACCGGACGGATCCTCAATGAAGCGATTTGCCGGGGCGCCGCGGACGGCGAAGGCCTGGGCGAAGCGGTCGGACATTACATCAATCGCTATCAGGGGCAATTTCGACACCGCGCCACGAGTATCTTGGCCACTGGAGCGCGGCTCGGCGTGCCCGTCACGGTCCATGTGGCACTGGGAACCGACATCACCCACATGCACCCGTCAGCGGATGGCGCGGCCATCGGGACGACCTCGCTCTTCGACTTCCGACGGCTGGCTGCCGTTGTCGCAGGCATGGAGGGCGGCGTGTATGTGAACGTCGGATCGGCGGTGATCCTGCCGGAGGTGTTTCTCAAGACGGTGTCGTTGGGCCGGAACCTCGGACATCCGCTCGCGAACATCACTACCGTGAATATGGATTTCCTCTCCCATTACCGCCCGCAGACCAACGTCGTCCGGCGGCCCACGCAAAAGGGCGGCAAGGGCTACTCACTGACCGGCCACCACGAGATCATGCTGCCGCTGCTGGCCGCAGCGGTCTTGGAAGAACTCGGGTGAAGCAGAATCTCGCCACCGCAGTCACTGTGGTCACGCTCTCAACTGATGAGTTGCAGATCCGGTGGCGTGGCTTGAATACGCGCTACTTCTCCAACCTCTTGCCGCCGATTTCGATTGTCTGGAGCCGCCGCCTGACCTCCTCGGTCGGCATGTTTGTGAGTCGAGGCGGGCCGAGAGCACCGCGGGACACAGCCTCACCTCGTAGTCGTCGAGAGATTCGCCTGTCTCTCCCGCTATTAGAGCAACTCGCTGAACGGACGCCCTACGCGGAGCAGGAACTGCTCAACACCCTCGCCCATGAGATGATTCATCAGTGGCAGTTTGACGTGCTGAAGCGCCGGCCCAATCACGGCCTGGACTTTCTCCGGAAGATGACAGAGATGAATCGCTCCGGCGAAGTGGCCATCACGACGTACCACTCGCTGCAGACAGAAGTACTCGCGTTTTCGCGGTTTGCCTGGCGTTGTCGGGACTGTGGGCGTGTGTATCGGCGTCAACGCAAGACCATTGAACCGAAACGACATCACTGTGGACAGTGCAAAGGCAGTTTACAGGAGCTGCCCGTAATCGCTCCCCACCCGACCAGCCCGCGCACATCTCACTGCCAGCCTGAACAGGCGGCTAGCCCCCAACAATTGCTGTTCGCCTGGTCGTAAACGGCCTCTGCCACCATCACGCGGCATCGGCATGTTCACCGAGTGACTCGCCCTTCGCTGTCGGCCAAGGCCTG
>JAHFES010000011.1 GCA_023248355.1 Nitrospiraceae bacterium | reverse complement strand
GCGACGGTCTCGGCGGTCACCCTCTTTTTCTAAGGAGCGCCTCATGCCACTGACTCCCCACATTGAAAAGCATTTCACGGCGACGGCGACGGTGCGCGACATTGTGATCGGCATGGCCGACGGATTGACGGTGCCCTTTGCGCTGGCCGCCGGGCTATCAGGCGCGGTGGCGTCTTCCAGTCTGGTGGTGACGGCGGGCTTGGCTGAGATTGCGGCCGGCTCGATTGCGATGGGGTTGGGTGGATATCTCGCGGCGAAGACGGATCTCGAACACTATGCGTCGGAACGGATGCGGGAATTGCGGGAGACGGAGCACATTCCGGAGCGGGAAGCGGAGGAGGTGTCCGAGATTTTCCGGGGCTATGGGTTGCGCGATGAGCAGATCGCGCCGTTGATCGAGACGCTCCGGGCCAACCCGACGCAGTGGGTGGATTTCATGATGCGGTTTGAGTTGGGGCTGGAGGCGCCCGATCCGACGCGCGCGCGTATCAGCGCGTGGACGATTGCCCTGTCCTATGTCGTCGGCGGGCTCATTCCCCTGCTGCCCTACATCTTTATCCACGACATCTTCACTGCGCTCTGGTGCTCGGTGGCAGTGACGCCGGTGGCCCTGTTTGTCTTCGGCTATGTGAAGAGCGGGTTCACCGGGGTGCCGCCCTGGCGCGGGGGACTCCAGACGGTACTGGTCGGCGGCTTGGCGGCGACGGCGGCGTTCGGCATTGCCCGACTGCTCGGGTGAGCGGCCTTCCCGGTTTATGCCGCGGAAGATGACGTGAGGCCACGATGAGATTGCAAGAGTTGCGCGTGCACGGGAATACAGGCGGATGATCGTCACGCCGGATGCCAATCGTCGAAACCGGAGAGAGGCCATCGTCGCGGCTGTTCTGGTGGCCGTGATTTCGGGATGGTGGGGATGGATGTCCCCTCCCCTGTGGTTTCTTCTAGGACTGAGCCCGTTCATTTACTGGTGGGTCCGGCGACGGTGTCTCCGGCGATTGGCCGTGCTGGCGCAGCCCTTCCCCGAGCAGTGGGAGCGGATTCTCCGCACGCACGTCGCGTTCTTCGAGGCGTTGAGCGATCCTGAGAAGGTACGCTTCAGACAACTCATCCACATATTCCTCGACGAAGTTCGGATTACGGGCATTCGCACGGAGGTGGATGACACGATTCGGGTGCTGGTCGCGGCGAGTGCCGTGATCCCTATCTTCGGATTCCACGACTGGGAATATCATCGACTGAGTGAGGTGCTCATCTATCCCGACTCGTTCGACAATGCCTACCAGAGCAATGGCAACTCCGAGGCGACCGCTCTCGGCATGGTCGGCCTGCATCATCTGAGCGGGGTGATGATTCTCTCCAAGCCGGCTCTCCTTGCGGGATTCGATCGTCAGTCCAGCAAGCAGAATGTGGGGGTGCATGAGTTTGCGCACCTGGTCGAGAAGGAAGCGGGCGAGCATGGGCTTCCGCCGGAGGTGCCCTGGTCCGCGGTTAAGCAGTGGATTCGCTATGTGGCACGTGAACTGGCTCGCCCGTCGAAGAATCGCGCCCACTTCAATGCCTACGCCTACACGAACGAGCACGAATTTTTCGCGGTGTTGGCCGAGTATTTCTTCACTTCGCCCGATCTCTTGAAGCAACGGGACCCGGTCTTGTACGGCATGCTGCGGGACATGTTCCACCAGGACACGAGTGGTCTGCTCACGCTGGCGCCACGGCGCCGCCCGCGAATCAGCCGCAACGCTCCCTGCCCCTGCGGCAGTGGAAAGAAATACAAGCACTGCTGCCTGCGAGACAGCGCCCAACCTGGAACGCAGGCACCCGACAGGTGACGCCTATTTCGTATTAGGCCCAGGGCGTTAAGAACTATCGGTCTCGGACCGCTATAATGATTATCGAGAAGTGCCCGCTGGTTGGAACCAAATCAGATCGTGAAAGAGTGAGCCTGAGATGACAGATTCCATGAGCCACCAGGACGTGCAAGCCGCGTGGGCAGCGCTGGCGCAGGGTGTTCGGACCGGCGTGCTGTTGACGCTGCGGAATAGCCATCCGTTTGGCTCGCATGTGCCTTTTGTGTTCGGCCCAGATTGGACGCGGGCCTATCTGCATCTCAGCCGCTTGGCGTCGCATACACAACACCTATTGACTGATCCCCGCCTGTCTCTTTTTATTTCTGAACCCGACCGACCGGAGAAGAATCCCTTGGCCTTGAAGCGAATGAATCTCCAGGGTGAGGCGGCGATGCTGATGACGGACGCGCCGCACTATGCCGAGGTCAAGGAGAAGTACCTGGCGCGGTTTCCGCTCGCGGCGACGATGTTCGGCTTTAGTGATTTCGCGCTTTGGGAATTGATGTTGCAGGACGCCCACCTGGTGCTCGGTTTCGGCCAGGCCTATCTCTCCACCGCGAGGACCCCACACGAGTGGGCGCATCAAAAGCCGGAACAGAAACCTGCTGCAAAGAATTGATGGCGGATAGAGAAGAGCTACTTTGCTTTGGCTCCACAGAGCCGGCTGATAGCGCCGCCTAAGGCGAGGCCGCCGAGGAAGGTGAGTCCGAGGATGGCGCTGAGGAGGTGCCTGGTATTCCCCGCTTGCCGCCGGATATGCCGGCCAGCCTGCGAGCCGATGGTGGCTTCACCGCCGATCCAGGCGCGGGGATCGTCGAGGTGCGGCTGAGGTTGGGTGGTACAGAGCTTCATGCATCTTCGCTTTCGTCGAGGGCGATACATTCCTCGATCAATTGTTCCAATTCATCCAATTCCTGCTGCCGAATCTCCAAGAACCTGACCCCGAAGGTCTGGTCATGAATCCACTGGACCTGGGCCTGCTCGATATACACCGGCTCTTGGACGCCCGGGATGATGAGCTTCACGGTAATCAGCCTGCCCGGCTGGACAGCCAAGCTGCTCTCGAACTTGGCGCCACCGAGTGAGAGATCGACGGTTTCCCCCTCAACTTCGTGGGCATTCGCCCGGAGTAGACCTTTGACTTGCGCCGGAACCCGACGGTGCTGACGGCGTTCCATCATATTGCAGAATACCTGTTTCAGGATGGAAAAGCACGCACCTGGCAACTCAAGTCTCTGATTCTTCAAGTGTTCGCTTGAAAGACGTGGGGTCTTTCGCTATGGTACGAGGCAATGGATCGAGTTCGTTCGCGCCAGATACTCCTTGCCTGCGCGAGCGGGCTGTTGTTGCCCCTCTGTTTCCCCAAGTTTGATCTGGGGTTGCTTGCCTGGGTTGCCCTCATCCCTCTTCACCTCGCGCTCGACCACTGTACGAGACGCCGCGCGTTTTGGATCGGCTGCCTGACCGGCCTCATTGGATTCACCGGCATCATGGCCTGGGTAGTCACGGCTATGACGACCTATGGGAAGGTCCCCCTCCCCATTAGCTATGCGATTCTGCTGTTACTCACCGCCTACCTTGGTGTGTACGTCGGGCTGTACTGTGTGTCTGTCGTCTGGTTACGCGAATTCATCCCGAGATACGGGATTTTCTTTGCACCCTGCTTCTGGGTTTCGTTAGAGCTGCTCCGGACCTATTTCCTCTCAGGCCTCCCCTGGTGCCTCCTGGGGTATTCGCAATACCGCGAGCTGGATCTGATTCAGATTGCGGACCACACAGGCGTCTATGGGGTCTCGTTCCTGATTGTGCTCGTCAATCTGGCACTCGCGGAATTGATGGTGTGGCTCATGCCCTTCTTCCGTGGATTCCGCCCGGCCAAGCTCCCCTGGGAATTGGTCACCACGACGGCGATGCTCATGGTGCTTGCGTGGCTCTACAGCACGTCGGTGCTGACTGGCGAGAGACTGACATTCCCGAAGACTTCCATTACCGTGGGTGTGGTGCAACCCAACATCGATCAGGCGGTGAAGTGGGACCTCGCGTATCGCGACGAGACGATGCAGCGGTTCGACCGGCTGACAGGCCAGCTGGGGACCAGTACCGATCTGGTGGTCTGGCCGGAAGCCGCGACGCCGTTCATCCTGGAGCGAGAGAAAGACTACCAGCTCCAGTTGATCGCCTGGGCGGAGCGCGCGAAAGCGCCGATTCTCCTCGGGAGCCCTGCCCTGCGGTTTTATCCGGATCGCCGCCCCTATCTCTTGAACAGTGCCTATCTGCTGGGAACCGATGGAATAGTGCTCGGCCGCTACGACAAACAGCATCTCGTCCCGTTCGGGGAATACATTCCCTTAAAAACCTCTCTCCTGTTCTTCTTGGACAAGCTCGTCGAAGGGATCGGCGATTTTGAAGCAGGACCCGGTCCGACGATTCTGTCGTTCACGCCCAAGGCGAGGAGCAGCGGCCATCCGGGCATGCCCCGACCGGTGAAGTTCGGCGTGGCCATTTGCTACGAGGTGATCTTCCCGGACCTGGTCCGCCAGTTCGCAGCCAATGGAGCGGAGTTTCTGGTAGCGATTACGAACGATGGCTGGTTCGGCCCTTCATCGGCCCCTGCACAGCACTTCGCCATGGTGGTCTTTCGCTCGGTGGAAAATCATCTGGCCTTTGCGCGCGCTGCGAACACCGGGATTTCCGGCTTCGTCGATCCCTTCGGCCGTATCATGCACGCCTCGCCGCTCTTCAAGGAGCAGGCGCTGCAGGCCACGATCCCGGTGTGGCAGCCCCACACCTTTTACAGCCACTACGGCGATGTGTTTGCATACGGCTGTGTTATAATCTGCGCGCTTTTGTGCCTGTTCGGCTCGTTCCGCACGAAGGAACCCGTCCCCGGCACAACCGCTATCACGCCCGCATAACGGGAGAAGGATCCGTCCATGTTGGATGAGGTACAAGTTCGCGTCCGCGTCGTGGGAGGACACATCGCTGAGTTACGGGGGCATCTTTGACCTCGCCCGCATGACCGCCGATCTGCAAGAACTTGAAGCCCAGATGGGGCAGCCGGATTTTTGGAACGACGCTCGCACGGCCGCAGCAGTCAGCCGGAAAAAATCGACGATCGAGCGCGAGCTTCAACAGTGGCGTGAAATCGAAATGAAGTTGAGTGATTTGGACACCCTGCTGGAGCTGGCTCACGAGAGCGGCGACGCCGGGCTCGAAAAGGAACTCACAACCGAGCTGGATCAGTTGGAGCCGCGCCTGGCAACCCTGCGCGTGGAACTGTTGCTCTCGGGCGAGCTCGATCAGAACAATGCCATTATGGCCATTCATCCAGGCGCTGGCGGGACGGAATCGCAAGACTGGGCGCAGATGCTCCTTCGCATGTATGTCCGCTGGGCGGAGCGCAAGAAATTCAAGGTCGACACGTTGGATCTTCTCGCCGGCGACGAAGCCGGCATCAAAAGCGTCACCCTGTCGATCATCGGTCCCTACGCCTATGGCTACTTGAAGGCGGAAGCGGGAGTCCACCGCCTGGTGCGCATTTCCCCGTTCGATGCCAACAAGCGGCGCCACACGTCGTTCGCCTCGGTGTTCGTCTATCCGGAACTGAGCGAGGACATCGATGTGGTGATTGAGGACAAGGATCTCAGAATTGATACCTTCCGTGCGGGCGGCGCCGGTGGCCAGAATGTCAACAAGGTGGAAACCGCGATCCGCATGACCCACCTGCCGACCGGGATTGTCGCGCAATGCCAGAATGAACGGTCGCAGCTTCAAAACCGCAATGGCGCAATGAAGATCTTGAAAGCCCGCCTTTTCGAACTCGAACAGAAGAAAAAAGAAGCGGAGTTCAATGCGATCGTGGGCGAGAAGAAAGACATCTCATGGGGCAGCCAGATCCGCTCCTACGTGTTCCAGCCCTATCAGATGGTGAAGGATCACCGGACGGCCTATGAGAGCGGCAATGTGTCGTCCGTCATGGACGGCGACATCGACGGATTTATCGAAGCCTATTTAAAAAAGAAGCTCACAAAAGGAAGCGATCAGCTGTCACCCGTCAGCAAACCTGACGATGATCTCTAAGAGTCATGCATCATTGCACCTCACATACATCACACGTCACCCATCACGCATCACGGTCTTTCTATGGATGAACTGAACGAACAACGTCAGCAACGAATCAAGAAGCTCGACCAACTCCGCGAAGCCGGCGTGGCGCCCTACGGTACTCGCTTCGAAGTCAAAGATCGGGCGGGGGAGCTTATCACACTGCACAGCGAAAAAACGAAAGAGGTCTTGGAGCAAGAAAAGATCTCCTGCACGGTCGCAGGCCGCGTGGTCGCCCTTCGCCGTTTCGGCAAGGCCGGCTTTGCCGTGCTGCAAGACGGGTCCAATCGCCTCCAAGTCTATCTCAAAAAAGATCTTCTCTCCGAACAGGCCTACAAGGTGTGCGAGCAGCTGGACCTGGGCGACTGGATCGGCGTCACCGGTATGTTGTTCCGTACGAAGACCAACGAGTTCACGGTCGAGGTCCACGAACTGACGTTTCTCAGCAAGGCACTCCGTCCCCTCCCCGAAAAATGGCACGGGCTGACGGATGTGGAAACCCGCTATCGTCAACGGTATGTCGATCTCATCGCCAATCCCGAAGTTCATCAGATCTTCGCGACCAGGAGCCGGATCATCGCCGGCATTCGGGCCTTTCTCATCGAGCGGAATTTTCTGGAAGTCGAGACCCCGATGATGCATCCGATACCCGGTGGCGCCACGGCCAAGCCCTTTGTCACGCACCACAACGCGCTCGGCGTCGATCTGTATCTCCGGATCGCACCGGAGCTCTACTTGAAGCGCTTGATCGTCGGCGGATTTCCACGGGTGTTCGAGATCAACCGGAACTTTCGGAACGAGGGCATCTCCACCATCCACAATCCCGAATTCACGATGCTGGAGTTCTATGTCTCTTTCGCTGATTACCACGATCTGATCGTCCTCACCGAACAGATGGTGTCCTCCCTCGCCCAACAGATACTCGGCAAGACGGTGATTGAATATCAGGGCAAAGAGATCACGCTCACGCCTCCGTGGCGGCGCTGGTCGTACCACCAGTCGATCCTGGAGGTGAACAAGCTCGATCCATCCGTGATTCAAGATAGAGACAAGGCGCTGGCCGCGGCTAAACAGTTGAACGTCCCGGTTGACCCGAACGCGTCGCTGTTCAATATCGTCAATGCGATCTTCGAAGAAACGGTCGAACCCAACTTGCATCAGCCGACGTTCATTACGGACTACCCGATTGAGATTTCGCCGCTCGCTCGCCGGAAAGACTCCAATCCTGCACTCACAGATCGGTTCGAGCTCTACATCGCAGGACGGGAAATCGCCAACGCCTTTTCCGAGTTGAACGACCCTTTAGATCAACGCGAGCGATTCGAAGGTCAGGCGGCCCAGCGGGAAGCCGGCGATGAAGAAGCCCATCTCGTGGATGAAGACTTCCTGCGGGCGCTTGAATACGGGATGCCGCCGACGGCGGGCGAAGGGATCGGCATCGATCGACTGATCATGCTCTTCACCAACCAGGCCTCCATCCGCGACGTGGTCCTCTTCCCCCAATTGAGACCGGAGCGGTGAGGGTGGCTATCCCCTATGAAATCTTCGTCGGACTCCGCTACCTGCGCGCCAAGCGCCGCAATCGGACCATTTCGCTGAACACCGTCGTCTCTATCGCCGGCATTACGCTGGGTGTGGCGGCCCTGATCGGGACGGTCGGCATCATGACCGGTTTCAAGGAAGATATTCAGGGCAAGATTCTGGGAACCACCGCCCACATTATTGTGCAAGAGCGGATGAAAGAGAACATGACGGAGTACGATCCGCTCGTCGAGAAGATCCAGGCCGTGCCCAATGTCGTCGCCGCGACTCCCTTCGTGCTCCGGCAGGTCCTTCTGACCACACAGTCCGGCGTACAGGGCATTGTCTTGCGTGGCATCGATCCCACGCGCGAGGCCCAGGTTACGGAACTGGCCAAGAATGTCTCGACCGGTCAACTGACCGACCTCCTCACACCGGTCAAGGTGAAGCAGGCCCCGGTTGACGATCCGCAAGGCGAGCCTCAGCTCGTCGAAAGACCCGGCATCATTTTGGGCAAGGAACTGGCCCTTCGACTTGGTATCTTCGTCGGCGATACGCTCAATGTGGTATCGCCGGTCGGTCCCATCAGCGCGATGGGTATGGTGCCGAAGATCCGGACCTTTGCCGTGGTGGCACTCTTTCATTCCGGCATGTATGAGTACGACTCCTCCCTCGCCTACATCGAACTCGGCGAGGCGCAGAAATTCTTCAACATGGGGTCGAGTGTGTCCGGGATCGAAGTGAAAGTCACCGATGTGTTCCGTGCCAGCGAGATTGCCCGTGATATCGAGCACGAGTTGGGGTTCAGTCACGGAGCCAGAGACTGGATGCAGATGAACCGCAATCTCTTCTCCGCGCTGAAGCTGGAAAAGACGATGATGTTCTTGCTGCTCGTCCTGATCACGATCGTAGCCTCTTTCAACATCGTGAGTACGTTGACGATGATCGTGACGGAGAAGCAGAAAGAAATTGCGATTCTCAAAGCGATGGGCGCGACCAAACGCAGCATCAGGCGGATCTTCATGCTGAACGGCTTGATCATCGGGTTTTCCGGCACAGCCATTGGCATTCCGTTGGGCTATGCGTTTCTTTGGTTGATCCAAACCTTTTGGACCTTTGATCCAACCGTCTACTACATCTCGAAGATTCCGGTCCACGTCCTGGCTGAGGACGTGCTGCTCGTCGCAGGATCGGCCATCCTGATCAGTTTCGCCGCCACCGTCTATCCGGCCAATCAGGCGGCGAAGCTCGAACCGATCGCGGCACTGCGCTATGAGTAACAACGACGCTGTCAGCATTCAGCCGTCAGCTGGCAGATCCGAAAACCAGCTGATCGCTGAAAGCTGAAAGCACTTATTATGATCAAAGTCACAGATCTCCATAAATCCTTCTCGATGGGATCATACGAGCTCCCTGTGCTCAAAGGGATCAATCTTGAGATTCAGCGCGGCGAGCTGATCGCCATTGTGGGGGCCTCCGGAGCCGGCAAAAGCACCTTGCTGCATATCATCGGGACACTCGACAAGCCCACCAGCGGGACGGTGACGTTTGACGGCCAAGACCTGTTTACAATGTCAGAATCTGAGCAGGCAGAGTTTCGCAATCGGCGCATCGGGTTCGTCTTCCAGTTCCACCACCTGCTGCCGGAGTTCACGGCTTTGGAGAACGTCTGTATGCCGGCACTCGTGCAACGGCGTGATCAAGCGTCTGTAGAAACGGAAGCTGCGACCTTGTTAGCGGAAGTGGGATTAGGCCAGCGCCTTCACCATAAACCAGGCGAGTTATCCGGCGGTGAGCAGCAACGCGTCGCCATGGCGCGCGCGCTCATGCAAAAGCCTGACTTGGTGCTGGCCGACGAACCAACCGGCAATCTCGATACGCATACAGGGGATGGATTATTTGGACTGATGCGTGAATTGAACAAGGCCCGCAAAACCACATTCATTATTGTGACCCACAATGACAAGCTGTCGGCCCAATCGGACCGCATCGTTTACATGCAGGATGGTCTGATCGTCTAACCCTTGACGCGATCGTGCGCGATTACCAGACTGGCGTTCGTACGGAATAGTGAAAAGATCTCAAGGAGCTAGGTATCAGACGCACCATTCATCACGTTCTGATCTTGGCAATTGCGGCTGCCCTCCCTCTCCAGGCCATGGCCGTGGAATTCGCCGTCGTGGGTCCCCGTGCGGCAGGCATGGGAGGCGCCGGAGTGGCGATCACAACCGACGCCTACGCCACCTATTGGAACCCGGCCGGATTGGCCATGACGCAGACGGTGGATATCCGGATACAAGGGAGCCTGCAAGGAATTGATCGCCGAGGCGTCATTGATACGCTGAATGACATTAAAGACTTCGTTCCGTCTGGGACTTCAGGCCCTGCTGCTCAGGCACTCGCCGACCGTATCAATAATGGAACCGTGTCCGCAATTGCTGCCGGCGGGTTATACGCGAAGGGTCACTTTGGTGAACATGCATTTGGCTTTAATGTTTCAGACGTCGCTACGGCGGGTGGATTTGTTGATCCGAGCCGAAGGTTCGGCGTCACCGGGACCAACGGTGTACAGGGAGCGTTCCTACTTCGTGGATTGGAAGCTCGGCAGGCAGCCTTCTCCTATGCGTATGCCTTCGCCGACAAGACATTTGCGATCGGAGTCACGGGGAAGATCATCCAGGGGGCGGCTTATACGGGATCTGTCTCTGTCCAAAATGGGCAAGACGTGACTCTCTCCGACAATTTCGGGAAAGCCAAACTCTCGACCTCCTACGGAATCGATGTTGGGGCCATCTATCGCCCATCGTCCTGGCTCCGCTTCGGCGTCGTGGCCAAAGATATTAACCAGCCTGAATTCGATGCGCCCGATGGAAGCAAGTTCAAGCTGGGCCCGCAAGTTCGCGGTGGAGTGGCGGTCAACCCCTATTCCAGCCTGACGTTAACGGCTGACATGGATGCCACTTCGAACAAGACGTTTGTTCCAGGCCAGAAGAGCCAAGTGCTCAGCCTTGGGGCAGAACAGACGATTCTCTCCGAGTTCCTCTCCCTCCGTGTAGGCGCTTTCAAGAATGTCCAGGATGCTGCCTCTCCCTTCACCCCGACTGCAGGGTTTGGCCTACGGATTTTCGCCCTGCGTGTGGATGTCGGAGGTGGATACGACTTTCGTGAGAGAGGCGCGCTGGCATCAGGCTCTGTCTCTTTGACGTTCTAATGGTATACTGAGCACCATCATGATGACCACGAATCGTAAAGGATGGCTTCTCGGTTGCGCGCTTGTCGGCTTGATGCTTTCCGGCTGCGGCGGACTTCAGGAAATGTGGGAGGGCCCAGGAGCAAAAGTCTTCCGGCCGCAGTCGATTGCGGTGCTGCCGCCGATGGCTAGCCAGTACGACAGCGCGCGTGAGGACGTGCAGGAAGTGCTGGCCGCGTCGCTCAGCAAGGCAGGGCGAATCGAGCGCGTCGTCCCGGCTGAGCAAGTGACCGACATCTTTCAGGCCTCTAAAGAAGCCTTCGACTCGCTGGTGTTTTACTTCTCTCGGTTAGAAATGACCGGGCAGTCGGATAAGGAGGCCGCTATCAAGCTGGGTAAATCCTTAAATGTGGAATCCTTTCTCGTGCTTCGAATTAACGCCTGGGAGTATGCGAGAAAAGAAGGCGACAACGTCGGCCGTGTGGGACTGACCATCCGATTGATTGACGCCACCACGGGGGCGACGATATGGAAAGCCCGCCATGAAAAAGCCAGCAGCTACATGTTCTTCAAGCCCAATCTCAAAGATGTCGCGGCTGAACTCACCGACGAGATGATCAAGTACATGCCACCTGCCCTACATTCGGGCAAACGGTAATCCCCCGCCCTCATACTTTTTTTGTTTCAGATTGACGAAGGATTCTGCGGCGTCTTACGCGTTGGGCTGGCGTGAGGTGGAGGCCTGTCGGATCGCCTGCTTCAAGGAGCCGACAAAAGCTCCGACGATCGCGACCATGTCGGGCTTCTGCTGATGTGCCGCGATCTGTTTGACGATCGCGCTCCCGACGATGACTCCATCCGCCATGGTGGCAACCTTGACCGCGTCGTCCGGTGTTGACACACCGAAACCGACGGCGACTGGGGTTTTGGTCACCTTGCGGATCTTCTCGACGTTCTGGCCAACCTCCGCCATGTTCTGGATCTTTGCCCCGGTAATGCCCGTCAGCGACACGTAGTAGAGGAAGCCCTGCGACTCCTTCGCCACATAGGTTCTACGCGCGGGTGTGCTCGTGGGCGCGAGGAGAAACACGAGTCTCAATCCGGCAGCTGCAGCCGGTCCCTTCAACGGGCCAGCCTCGTCTGGAGGCATATCGGGCACAATCAACCCATCGACGCCTGCCGCTTGTGCCGCCTTGCAGAATGCCTCGATTCCCAAGGCATACATGGAATTGTAATAGACCATCAGGACGATCGGAATCTCCGTGCGCTGGCGCAAGGACTTCACCGAAACCAAGATCTGTCTGAGCGAGGTGCCATTGCGTAGCGCCCGTTCAGCCGCCTGCTGAATGACTGGTCCGTCGGCAATCGGGTCTGAAAATGGCACACCCAATTCAATAATATCGGCACCGGCTTGCTCCATCGCCAGCACCAGTTGCTCTGTTTCTGCCAGACCGGGATCGCCTGCCATGAGATAGGCAATGAGAGCCTTCTCGCCTTTGGCTCCGAGCTGCTTAAAGGTGGCATCGAGTCGGTTCTTATCTTGTGATGGGTGATGGGTGATGGGTGATGGGTCCTGATCGGAAATACCACACCCGTTCGATCGTCTTCGCTTATCACTCATCGCTGTTCACCCATCACTTAGAGAGTCACCCCCCGCATCCGCGCGACTTGCTGAACGTCCTTATCGCCACGCCCGGAAAGATTGACGATGACGATCTGCGACTTCTTCAGTTTCGGCGCGAGCTTGACGACCTGCGCGATGGCATGCGCGCTCTCCAACGCCGGCACAATGCCCTCTTCATGGGCGAGCACATCAAAGGCCGACATGGCTTCATCGTCCGTCGCATAGGTATATTCGACGCGGCCCTGATCGTGATACAGGCTATGCTCAGGCCCCACCGCCGCATAGTCGAGACCTGCCGACACCGAATGCGTCAAATTGATCTGCCCGTTATCGTCCTGGAGGAGATAGGTCATGGTGCCCTGCAACACGCCGGGCTTTCCACCAGAAAACCTGGCCGCGTGCTTCCCGCTCGCAATGCCGAGCCCTCCCGCCTCAACTCCAACCATCTTCACCTTCTTGTCGCGTAGGAATGGAAAGAAGAGACCGATCGAATTGCTGCCGCCCCCCACGCAGGCGACCAGGTAATCAGGCAGCTTTCCTTCCGCCGCCAGAATCTGTCGTCGTGCTTCTCGTCCGATGATGGCCTGAAAATCACGGATCATCATGGGATAGGGATGCGCGCCAAGGACGGACCCGAGTATGTAGTGCGTGGTCCGGACATTCGTCGTCCAATCGCGCATGGCTTCGCTGATCGCGTCCTTGAGCGTCCGGCTTCCGGCATCCACGCCCGTCACTATTGCACCCAGCAGCCTCATGCGGTAGACGTTCAGCGCCTGCCGCTGCATATCTTCGGTGCCCATATAGATTTCGCATTGGAGGCCGAACATGGCGGCTGCCGTGGCCGTAGCGACACCATGCTGGCCGGCGCCCGTCTCGGCAATGATACGCGGCTTCTTCATGCGGAGAGCAAGGAGCACCTGCCCGATAGCATTATTGATCTTGTGCGCCCCCGTATGGCAGAGATCTTCGCGTTTCAAATAGATCTTGGCGCCCCCCAATCGCTTGCTCAGTCGGTCGGCACGATACAAACTCGTGGGGCGTCCCACATATTGCTTCAGATAATAGGCGAGCTCTTTCTGAAACCGGCGGTCCTTCTTCGCTTTGGCATATTCCTCTTCCAGCTCAAGGAGAGCCGGCATGAGAGTTTCCGGCACATACCGGCCGCCATAGGGTCCAAACCTGCCGTGTGAATCTGGAAGCGTACTCATGTGAAATCAGATCCTCTTCAATCAAGTGCACACGAGTATAGTCGGGTCGATCAGATGGACACAAGCCTGGCTGCGGCCACAAATGCTCTCACCTTAGCGGGATCTTTCTTGCCTGGACTCGCTTCGACTCCACTGCTGACATCAACCCCATAAGGACGCACCCGCTGAATCGCTTCAGCCACATTCGACGACGTCAGACCACCGGCTAACAGAATCGAGGCCGATCGCGCAGCCTCCTCCGCAAGCGTCCAATCCACTGTCTGACCAGTTCCACCATACGCCTGATCGGAAAACGCATCGATCACAAAACCACGGGTATTGGCCCGCCCCTGAAATTCAGCCAGGGCAAGGAAGACGCTCCGATCCTTGAGTCGAAGCGCTTTCAATGCGGGACGCCCAAGGGTTTGGCAATAGGAGGCAGATTCATCTCCATGGAGTTGGGCGAGCGCCAACCCGCATTCATCCATGAGACTCCGAACCACGCCGGCCTCTTCATTCACAAACACTCCAATCGGCAGGACGAATGGGGGCAGCCCTGCGATGATGGCCCGAGCGACGGCCGGTTCCACAAATCGCGGACTCTTCCGGTACATGATGAATCCCAGCGCATCGGCTCCTGCCGAGACGGCGACCGCGGCATCGTCCACATTCGTGATTCCACAGATTTTTATTTTGACCATGGCTCGTTTTACCAGCCCTACACTGACTGCGGGCTTTTTGACGGCACACCGAGCAATTCCCGCACTTTCTCGTCGGTGTGTTCTGCTCGAATCAGCGACTCCCCGATCAACATGGCATGCACACCGGCCTCGACGAGGCGCACCACATCATCGCGCTTATGAATGCCACTTTCGCTGACGATGAGTTTGCCGGCCGGAATTCTTTTCGCCAACCGAAAGGTTACTTCGAGGTCGGTGGTAAATGTTTTCAGGTCGCGATTATTGATGCCAATCATTCGCGCATCCGGAATCCATTCGAGCACAGTATCGAGTTCCCGTTCATGATGCGTTTCAAACAAAGTATCCATGCCGAGCTCTTTGGTGAGCGCATGAAAATCGATCAACTGCCGTCGTTCTAGGGCCGCCACGATCAGCAACACCGCGTCGGCCCCGTGGGCTCGTGCTTCATAAAACTGCACCTCACCCACCATGAATTCCTTATTGAGAGCAGGGATCGGCAACGCCTTCTTAATGTCTGCCAGATACCGAAGATCGCCCTGAAAGAAATCTTTGTCCGTCAAGACAGAGAGCGCTGAAGCCCCCGACTCATAATACGTGCGCGCAATGGCCAGGTGGTCGAACTTGTCCGCATACTCGGATCGCAAGAGCCCCAGACTTGGTGATGCCTTTTTCACTTCCGCAATCAAGGCGGGGCTGATAGCGGTCCTCGTCGCATCCAGGGTGACGGCAAACCCCAGCGTCGGCGCCGCATCGCGAATAGCCGCCTTGAGATTGGCGAGATAGGCACGGCTCTGCTTATGCCGCAGTTCAGCCTTCTTGTGTTCAAGAATCTGATCGAGAATCATGACTTGCTACGCTTTCCTGGTATAGGCGATCAGCCGGTCCAGCTTCTCGGCGGCAGCCCCTGAATCAATCGTGTGTTGAGCGAGACGAAACCCTTCCTTCAGCGTCTTCGCTTTCTGCCCGACCACCATCGCGGGAGCCGCATTGAGACACACCATGTCGCGTTTCGGACTTTTCCGGCCTTGCAAGATTTCTTGTGTGATGCGCGCGTTGTCCTCTGGCGTGCCCCCGGTGAACTCTTTGCGTGACACACGCTGGAGATCATACTCTTCCGGGGCGATGAAATAGCTCGACACCACGCCGCCCTTCCCTTCCGACACCTTCGTACGATCCGACAGGGTGATTTCGTCCAGCCCATCCATGCCATGAAGCACAAAACAATGTTGCGAACCGAGTTGCAGCAGCACTTGCCCAATGACCTCCGTCAACTTCGCATCATAGACGCCCAGGACTTGGTGTGTGGCGCCAGCCGGATTGGTCAGCGGTCCAAGCACATTCAACAAGGTGCGGATCCCCATCTCCTGTCTTGGTCCTGCACAATGCTTCATGGCCCCATGATAGAGCGGCGCAAACAGGAACCCGATCCCAACCTCATCAATACAATCCGCCACACGATCGGGCGTCAGATCAATCTTGACGCCGAGTGCGCTTAAGACATCGGCGCTGCCGGACTTGGATGAAATCGAACGATTTCCATGCTTGGCGACGGTGATCCCAGCCCCAGCGACTACGAACGCTGCCGTGGTGGAGACATTGAAGGTATGGGCTCCATCTCCGCCGGTTCCACAGGTGTCCACGACGATCTGCGCACCCACGCTGATTCGAATGGCTCGCGAGCGCATTGCTCTGGCTGAACCGACGATTTCATCGACAGTCTCCCCTTTCTGCCTGAGTCCCATCAGGTAGGCAGCAATCTGGGCTGGGGTCGCCAATCCGTCCATGATCTCGGCCATCACCTCTTCCGCTTCTTGTGCGGAAAGGTTGGTCCGGTCAGCCAGTTTGGCAAGCGCGTCTTTAATCATGATCCTGGGTCAGAGTGAGTGAGTCGGCTAGAGTTTCAGAAAATTTCGAAGCAGGTCTTTCCCGACGGTCGTTAAGATTGACTCTGGATGGAACTGCACGCCTTCGACCCCGAGTGTCTTGTGACGAAGTCCCATGATCTCCCCTTCGGCGGTCTCGGCCGAGATCTCGAAACAGTCCGGAAGATTCACTCGATTCACGATCAGGGAATGATAGCGCGTCGCTTCAAATGGATTCGGCAATGACCGATAGATCGTCTTGCCGTCATGCTTAATCTGCGACGTCTTTCCATGCATCAAACGCGGCGCGCGAATGACTTCTCCCCCATACGCAACGGCCAGCGACTGATGCCCCAGGCACACGCCGAGAATCGGGAGCTTGCCGCCAAACCGGCGAATGGTCTCCACGGAAATGCCGGCCTCTTTGGGCGTGCAAGGACCCGGCGAAATCACGATCCGGCTCGGATGCAAATCGCGTATCTCGCCGAGGGAAATCCTGTCGTTGCGATAGACCTGCACATCTTCACCCAGCTCTCCAAGATACTGCACCAGGTTGTAGGTGAACGAATCGTAGTTATCGATGACCAACAGCATAAAACATCCGTGATGCGTGATGCGTGACGCGTGATGAGCAGGAAAGCGGCTGGCTGATCCATTCGCCGTCACTGGTCACGCGTCACTCCTCACTGTTCTTATTCCAGCCCCTGCTCGGCCAATTCAATGGCCTTCATCATCGCGCGGGCTTTGTTGCACGTCTCTTCGTACTCATACTCAGGATTCGAATCGGCGACGATGCCGGCTCCGGCCTGGATGAAGGCCCGATGTCGAGAAACCACCACCGTGCGAATATTAATGCACATGTCCATGTTGCCCGAGAAGCTGAGGTACCCCACGGCTCCGGCATAGGGGCCGCGTTTCGTCGGTTCGAGCTCCTCGATGATCTCCATCGCTCTGATCTTCGGGGCGCCTGAGACGGTGCCGGCCGGAAAGCAGGCTTTCAGCACATCGTAGACAGTCTTCGAGGCCTCCAGCTTCCCCGTGACGTTCGACACAATATGCATGACATGGGAATACCGCTCGACATTCATGAGCGACTCCACTCGAACCGATCCCCGTTCGGCCACCCGGCCAACATCGTTGCGGCCCAAGTCGACCAGCATGATGTGTTCGGCCCGTTCCTTCGTGTCGGCAAGAAGACGCCGTTCAAGCTGTGCATCTTCCTCAGCCGTCGTGCCTCGGCGGCGCGTGCCAGCGATGGGACGCACCGAGACGAGTCCATCCTCGCATCGCACCAGAATTTCCGGAGACGACCCGACGAGTTCCACTCCGGCGATACGCAAATAGTACATATACGGCGAGGGATTCACCACGCGCAACGCCCGATAGAGTTGGAACGGCGGCGCCTGCAGATTCGTTTCCCATCGTTGAGATAAGACACACTGAAAGATATCTCCGGCCTTGATGTATTCCTGTGTACGGGAGACCATCTTTTCAAAATCAGCCTTGCTCATGTTCGGCGTAAAACGGATGGGCGACCGGCGTCGTTTTGGCTTGGCCTGCCGAAGGGGCCGACGGAGCCGGGCAATTATCTTCTCGATCCGAGTGGTCGCGTCGCGATACGCCGAACGGATGTCCCGCTCGAAAGAGGATTTCACATGCGCGTTGGCGACCACTTTAATCTTTTGAGTCACGTTATCGAAAATAAGGAGCGTCTCGGTAAGCAGAAAGGCAAAATCGGGCAGACTGAGATGGTCCTTTCTGCGAGAGGGCAGATCCTCGAAGGTCTTCACCACGTCATATCCCAGATAGCCCACGGCTCCGCCCACAAAACGGGGCAGGTCTGGAACGGTCACCGGGCGATAGGCCTCCATGAACTCTCGGAGACGATCGAGGGGCGCGCCATGACTGGCAATCCGTCGGCGGCGCGTGCCTTCCTTAATCAGAAGATCGCCACGATCCTCGACCACGACAATCGGCGAGCCGCTTCCGAGAAACGAGTACCGGGCCCACTTCTCCCCGCCCTGCACGCTCTCCAGAAGGTAGGCTGATGGGCCATGGTCAATCTTGGCGAACGCAGAGACAGGCGTGTCATGATCCGCCAAAATTTCCCGGTACAAAGGAATCAGGTTGCCCTGCTTCGCGTAGGACCGGAACTCGTCCAGGCTGAGTGAATACGTGGGAGTCGCCATCTTGTACCGTCTGCTATTCCGTCCCCACAATGAGCTTTTGCCCGACTTCGATGATGTCGTCCGGCAGCTTGTTCATTTTCTTTAACTTTTCGATCTCAATCCCATACCGTCGGCTGATACGGAAGAGGGTCTCGCCCGGTTTTACAACATGGATGGTAGTCCCCGACTTGGTGACAGGCGCCGACTCTGCCACTGACGCCACATCCTTGGTTCCCAGATCCTTGGGCAGATCCGCCTGCACTCCACCGAGATCGCTCAGGAAATCAGCCGGTGACACGGGCTTCTTCAGCTTGGCGGACGGAGTGCCGCCTTTGCGCATATCTTCCATAGCCTTTCGTTCGAGCAACGCCGATTCCTTAATTGCCTCGGCCTCCTCTTGGAGACGCCCCATCTGCTCACGCGCTGACTGCACTTGCGCGGACAATTCCCGGTTTCGTGCTTCGAATTCGCTCAGTTCTTTCTTGGTTCGCTTCACTTCGCTGTCCAGTTCAGCCGTTCGCTTTTCTTCCTGCGCTAACAGGCGCTGGAAATTCAAGCTGCGCGCCTTTTCCGCGTTGTATTTTTCCTCCAACACCACACACCCGCTCACCAGCGGTCCACAGCAGAACATGAGCATCCCCAATAGGATCTTCTTTGATAGCCGATCGTTCACTCCGTGCTCCTCCTTCTGCATAAGTCCCTCCTTTAACACGCTTCCGCTTATCGGCCCATGGGCAGACAAGCGTCTCCATCGCATCCAAACGAGATGCCGGCGAGTGACTTAGAATAGTGGCCAACGTTGCGAAAGTCAAAGCGAAATGGGCCTGGTCTGCAGTTTGACCGGTCTCATGCCCTGTGCTACGGTCATTCGGGTTTTCAATCGGCGCGACACGATTCGGAAGAGCATAGTCAGCGGGCTTTCGATCATACATGACGCAGTCCAAATTGTTCGATAACACCAGCAACCCTTCCCCAAAGACACCCGGAACCGTGCAGGAACGGATCACACGGCTCAGGGAAACCATTCGGCAACATGACTACCTCTACTACGTCAAAGACCGCCCTGAGATATCGGACGGCGAATATGATCGTCTCTTTAACGAGTTGGTCGAGCTGGAAGAAGCCCACCCGGAACTCGTGACGGCCGAATCCCCGACCCAACGGGTCGGCGCCGCGCCCCTTGAAGAACTGGGGAAGATAACGCACGAGCGCCCGATGCTCAGTCTTGATTCGTTGGTCGATTCACTCGATGTTGTGGCCTTCGACCAACGAATGAAGCGGGAGCTGGAAACCGACCAGGTCGAGTACACGGTCGAACCTAAATTTGATGGGCTCTCCGTGGAACTGGTGTACGATCAGGGCGTTTTTGTTCGAGGATCAACCAGAGGTGATGGCATCACAGGCGAAGATGCGACGATCAACCTTCGCACGATCCGTTCGCTCCCGCTGCAGCTCCAGATGGGGGCTACGCCACCATCTCATCTGGTTGTTCGCGGAGAAGTCTACATGCGCCTCGACGATTTTCACGCCCTCAATAAACGCATGACCGAGCGAGGGGACGACGCCTTTGCAAATCCCCGTAACGCAGCCGCAGGCTCTCTCCGGCAACTCGCTTCGCACGTCACGGCTGAGCGCCCGCTCGTGGTGACATGCTACGACGTCATGGTGGTGGATGGACCGCCTCCTGCTTCTCACTGGGAAGAGTTGGAAGCGCTGGCCCTCTGGGGACTCCCGATTCCCAGTCACCGTCGACGCTGCGAGTCGATCGAAGCCGTCATGGCGTTTCATCGCGAGACAGAACAACAACGCGACAATCTTGCCTATGAAATTGACGGCGTGGTCGTGAAAGTCAATCGTCGTGACTGGCAGGACCAACTCGGCACGAAATCAAGAAGCCCTCGTTGGGCCATGGCCTACAAATTTGCCCCGCGCAAAGAAATTACCGTCGTACAGGATATCGTCGTGTCGGTAGGCCGGACCGGGACTCTGACACCGCTGGCACTCTTACGGCCGGTCGAGGTCGGCGGCGTCACCATCAGCCGCGCCACGCTTCACAATGCCGACGAAGTGGCACGGAAAGATGTCCGCGTCGGCGACACTGTCAAAGTGGAACGGGCAGGCGATGTGATTCCCGCCATCACGGAGCGGGTGCCTGTGCCCGGCGAAACCAGATCGGCTTCCTTTTCAATGCCCGACCATTGCCCAGTATGCGGAGCAGCCGTCGCACGGGAAGGCGCCTATTTCTACTGCACAGGCCAAGCCGCTTGCCCTGCTCAACTGAAAGGCGCCATCGAACATTTCGCTTCAAAGTCTGCTCTGAATATCGAGGGATTGGGGAAGAAAACGGTGGCTCAGCTGGTCGATCAAGGACTGATCCACGACCTGGCCGATCTCTATCATCTCAGTCGCGAGCAGCTCTTGACGCTTGAAGGCTTTGCCGAACGCTCCACTGCGCAGCTTCTCGATGCCATTGCTCGGAGTAAAACGGTGTCCTTAGATCGGTTCCTGATGGGGCTTGGGATCCGCCAAGTCGGGCAACATATTGCGAAGGTACTGGCGAGGGAGTTCGGTTCGCTCGACGCCATCATGTCGGGCGACCAAGATCGCTTCCAGGCAATCCAGGAAATTGGGCCTGAAATTTCTGCGAGCCTTGTATCCTACTTCCAAGAGAGTTCCAACCGACGCGTGATCAGCCGGTTGCGGGAATTGGGAGTCTCAATTGCAGAAACAGCCGCGGTTCCACGTGAGACGCCGCTCCCCTTCGCCGGGAAGAGCTTCGTGTTTACGGGAGGACTTGTTGGATTGAGCCGAGATGAGGCCACGGCATGGGTTGAGCGGTTGGGCGCCACCGTCTCATCCAGCGTCAGCAAGAAGACATCCTATGTGGTCGCAGGGGCCGACCCCGGATTGAAACTCGATCAAGCTCAGAAATTGGGGGTCACGATCCTCGGCGAGGAGGCGTTCCTGGAACTTGTGAAAAAGCAAGCAGGGACTTAGCTCACTGGATTCAAACTGGCGGATTCAACCGGTGTGGCCACTTTCTCGTCTTTAAAAATGTGCACGCTGCGAATCGACCGCGGATCTGCCTCGTGAACCACGAGACGGCAATTCCCAATACGGACTTCTTCCCCTACCTTGGGGATTCGGCCGAGGTCTTCCTGGATGAGCCCGCCGATCGTGAGCGCCTCGTCCCCCAGCTCAACCTTGAGGAAGTCATTCACCTTACGGACTTCCGTTCGTCCGTGAACAAGAATCTGGCTCTTCCCGATGCGCTTGATGAGTTCTTCGGTAATATCGGTTTCATCGACGATCTCGCCCACCACTTCTTCCAAGAGGTCTTCGAGTGTGACCAGCCCCATCACGCCACCAAACTCGTTGACCACGATTCCCATGTGCCGCTTCTCCTGCTGAAACTGCTTCATTAAATCATCAGCCGTTTTTCCAGCCGGAACGAAGAGCGGAGGATGAGCGATATCCCGCAAGAGCACGTCTGTTCTTCCTTTTGCCAATTCAGTGAGCGCCTTTGTCTTATAGAGAATCCCCGTGATGTTATCGAGCACGCCGTCATACACCGGAATTCTGGAATATTTCGAGTTGTAGAGAAGCTCCTGCGCCTCTTTCAGCCGAAGATTGCCGTCGATCGAAAACACATAAATGCGCGGCGTCATCGCATCTTCAGCCGTAATATCCTTCAGCTGAAACACGTTCTTGATCATCTTCACTTCTTCGAACTCGAGCGCACCAGCCTTTCCGCCCTCGTCCAACATGATCTTCAACTCTTCTTCGGTGACCAATGGCAGAGTCAGGCCCTTGCCCCCCGTCAATTTATGGATTAATGGGACCATCAAAAACAGAATGGGCTTTAGCAGCACCTGAACCCAATAGACCGGATAGGCCATGTTCAAGGTCACCGGCACCGCGAATTTCGCGGCCAAGGTCTTCGGAATGACGTCGACGGACACCAACAGCACAAATGTCAGAATGCCGACCATGACGGCTATCGCTTCATCAAAGAAGTTCTTGCCCCCATACGCATTCAGCGTAATAAAGGTGGCGAACATGGGGATGGCAGTTCCTACCAGGCGATCCCCTACAAGAATCGTCGAGAGTAGTTTCTGAGGATCGCTTCTCAAGTGGAGGGCTTTGGCAGCCCGTTTGTCCCCATTTTGAGCGAGCGCCCTCAGGCGTGTTTCATTGACCGAGAAAAAGCCAATCTCGGCAGTAGAAATAATGGCAGATAGCCCTATCAATCCTAAAAGGATGAGGATGTCCATGGCGGTCATGTGTTAGGGACGTATAACCAGCGTGGCTGGCCAGACAAGGATCCGGGTGTCACCGAGAGGATCCTTCTCCGCCCACCCTTCTGAAGGACTTACGACTAAGATGATCTGAGTTCTTTTCATAGTATTCAGAGGGCATAGATGTATCACAGGAAACAAGGCTGGGCAAGCAATTCAAATAAAGTTGCAGTGAAATCAACGCCTTCCAAACGATGAGCGAAGATAGTTCAGCGATAATGTAGATGTCTCTCTGTCACTCCTACCCATCATCGCGCACGACAAATGATTGCAGATCGTACTTCCTATCTAAGCGGGCGGCCGCCGGATAGGCTTCGGACTCTGACACAAACTGACCAACCTGGACCCGATAGCGGCGGCCTTCGGCCAAGTCCACCTGGGTAATCCGTCCCCCTGGGTACTCGGTGCGGACTTGATCGAAGAGGGCACGGGCGTTTTGAAGGTCCGCAAAGGCACCGACCTGGACTCGCAGGACCCCCATTCCTTCAGGCCTGGGAGTAAATCCCACGACTCGAAGCTCAATCTGATCAGTCCCATTACCGGTCATGCCAAGGGCTTGCGCTCCTGCCAACGAGAGGTCCAGGACTCGTCCCCTGGCAAAAGGCCCTCGATCATTGATTCTGACCGTCACATGACGGCCGGAGGTCAAGGAATGGACCACCGCGATGGACCCGAGAGGAAGCGTTCGATGAGCGGCGGTCAGTTTGTGCATGTCATACCGCTCCCCATTGGCTGTCTTGTTGCCATGAAACCCGGGTCCGTACCACGAGGCAACGCCCCGCTCTACAAATCCAATGGGATATCCTGGGAAACGGTCAACGTGAGGAGGAGTACTGGAACAGCTTTGGATGACTGGTCCAATAAACAGAGCAAGACTGATGGCCAGCGCACGAGCGGTCCGATTGGACGGCTCAGTCGGCATCGATTAAAACTCGTCGAGCGAATGATTGCGAAGGATTGTGAGCGCCTTTTCAGTGCTGGACACAGTGAGAACGACAATCGCCCGCTTACCCTCTCGAGAAGGCGTGCAGTAACCACATTTGATATTGATTCGGCTCTTGGTGAGGAGATCGGCCACTTCCTTCAAGGCGCCAGGCTTGTTTTTAAGGCTGAGCAGGAGGGCTGTTTCTTCGACAAACTTAATCTTGGCTGCCTTGAGTGCCGCCCGGGCCCCCTCCAGGTCCGCAACAAGGATCCGCAGCTTACCCGTTCCCGTCACTTCCGGAGCTGAGAATGCCTTGATATTCACTCCGGCTTCACCCAGCACCGACGCCACGTCGGCAAGGACACCCGGCTTACTTTGACTGCTAATCACAAGCTGTGTCGTCGTAGGCATGTTGGCTACTCCATGGTCCGTCTAGATCAGAACGTGTGACAAGAGCGGAATTCCACATTCCACCACTTCAGCAAAGACTGAGACATACAATTTCATGTCTCAGCGCAAGAATCAAGCCTTGTACCTGCCTAATACAAAAAAGGGGACGTGGCACATTGCCAATCCCCGATCAATCGCTGACGAAAGATGAAGAACAGACCTACCGGATCTCAAACACGATCACTTTTCTCGCCTGCCCAAACGGAACTTTCTCAACGGAGACCAAGATCTGCAGTGATGATTAATGGACAAGGATAGCACATTCCTTTCCGCTTGCTTGCTCCTGGCCCTTGAGCGTAAGGAGTGCTGGGCTCTGGCATCCCACCGCGTCCACAACAATCGCTGTTCCCGAGGGCAGAAACGCGACGACTTCCAATTGTTCATCATCCTCAAGCTCCTTCTGCATCTCCGCCAAACGACTCTTCAGTCGATCCGCAAAACGCTTCGCAACAGTCGGATCATCCACCCCCGTGGCCTCCATGGGGGGAATGCTGATTTGAGGAAGCAGATCAAGAAAATTCATTGCACGACCCCGAAGACCTAACCAACTTGGATAACCATCCCAGTGACCATCGAGTCGAGACTACTCTCGTGGCCACAGACATCACAGGACCTGAACGACCCCATTTGAAGAAAGTGTACTCATAGATGCTGGTGAACTGAATATCGGCAGCGGCGGCCAGTTTCTCCGCCACAACCTTGTTTCCCCTGGGAATCAACACATACATTGGAACACCCGACACCACAGCTTGCTTCCATCTCGCACGGGTATCTGGATCAGAAAGAGAATCTTCCGTCTCGACCTCCGCGATCCACTCCATGCTGTTGCCCCGAGAACTAAAGTGCCAGCCCACGATATCGGACAGCTGCTTAGGATCCGCCCACAGATTCTGTTCAAGGCCGGTCTTGATCGTCACCTTGCATTGGAACGCCTTAGCCCAACACTGAGCGACTTCACTAACCACTTGGTCATGGACGGTCTGTACCCCCTGTTCGCGAAGAATTGTACTTATGCTGTCCTCCACTATATATCATGAGCATCCACTCGTCGCGCCACAGCTGACACACTTCAGACAGGTGCCGTTCCGAACCATCGTGAACTGTTTGCATTCCGGACAGGGATCACCTTCGTAGCCCTTGACCTTAGCACTTTGAACCTCGGTCAACGTGAGTGTTTCGCGCATGATCTCAACTTGTCGTGCAACGCTGTGTCCGTTCCCATGGCCATTCCCCTTCCCGCCATTCCGACGGATAGGAAGATGCTCCGTAATGATCGAAGCCTTGGCCAGCGCATCGAGATCCGCTTCCTCTTCGACGCACTCAGGATCCAGTTCATCATTTTTCATCGAGTCCATGCGCAGATCCTCTTCCTTGACCTGCGCCAGATCATATCGATCAAGATACGAGACCGCCAATTCGCGGAAAATATAGTCGATGATGGAGGTCGACATTTTAATCCGGTCGTTCAACTTCACGGGCCCATTGGGCTCAAACCGGGTGAAGACAAAGGCTTCCACAAACTCTTCCAGCGGCACGCCGTGTTGAAGGCCTAATGAAATCGCGATCGCAAAGCAATTCATGAGGCTCCGGAAGGCTGCTCCTTCCTTATGCATGTCCAGGAAAATTTCCCCGACCGTTCCATCCTCATATTCCCCGGTTCGCAGGTAGAGCTTGTGTCCGCCCACAACAGCTTTTTGCGTGTAACCATTTCGCCTGCCCGGCAAGGGCCGGCGTTTAGCCAGATACCGAACAAGTACTCGCTCGGTGATTTTTTCCGCCACGGTCAGGACATCCTTCGTCGCATCGACCGTTTTCCCGCTATCGGTCGATGCGCTCAATGGCTGGCTGAGCTTGGATCCGTCACGGTAGAGCGCCACCGCCTTGACCATGCTCTTCCAAGAGAACAGATAGGCGGCCTTGACGTCCTCAAGCGTGGCATCGGCAGGCATGTTGATGGTTTTGCTGATCGCGCCGCTGATAAACGGCTGCGCCGCAGCCATCATGCGAATATGGGCGTCGACTGCGATATACCGCTGACCAATTCGGCCGCACCGATTGGCACAGTCGAACACCGGAAGATGTTCGGCTTTGAGATGCGGCGCTCCCTCCACAGCCATCGTGCCACAGCAATAGTCATTCGCTGCAGCCACTTCTTCCTGCGTGAAGCCGAGCGTCTTGAGCATGTTGAAGTTGGCGTCGTTCAGCTGCGACTCGGTCAATCCCAGTTTCTCCAAACAAAAGGCTTCGCCCAGCGTAAATTTATTGAAGGCGAACTGGATTTCAAACGCCTGGGCCAGGCTGCTCTCCAACCGATCCAGCGCCGCATCATCGAATCCCTTTGGACGCAGGGTCTCATGATTGATAAACGGCGAGCCCTTGAGCGTCTGCGCACCGACACAGTAGCGCACAATGTCCCGCGATTGTTCTTCTGTATACCCCAATGTCGCTAAGGCGGCCGTCAAGCTCTGATTAATGATCTTGAAGTACCCGCCACCAGCCAGTTTCTTAAACTTCACCAGAGCGAAGTCTGGCTCGATGCCGGTGGTATCGCAATCCATGACGAGCCCAATCGTTCCCGTTGGGGCGATCACCGTCACCTGTGCATTGCGATATCCATAGGCCGTGCCCAGTTCAAGCGCACGATCCCATGCCCGTCGCGCAGCAATGAGCATATCCGGCGGGCAATGCTCAGGCTGAATCCCCACGGGGACAATCGTAAGGCCTTCAAATTCTTCCTGAGGAGTATTATAGGCTGCCCGGCGGTGATTGCGGATCACACGCAACATATGGTCGCGATTTTTGGCATAGCCCGGGAACGGCCACAGCTCAGCGGCCATTTCAGCCGACGCACTGTACGACTCCCCGGTCATGATTGAGGTGATCGCCCCGCACATCGCCAAGGCCTTGGGCGAATCATAGGGAATGCCCTGACGCATCAGGACGGTCCCCAGGTTGGCATAGCCCAACCCGAGCGTGCGGAACTGGTAGCTTTTTTCGGCAATAGATCGGCTGGGGAACGAGGCCATCAATACGCTGATCTCCAGTGCAATCGTCCACAATCTGACAGCATATCGGAAATTCTCCAGCTCAAACTGGCCATCGACCGTATAGAACGTCGCTAAATTGAGAGATGCCAGATTGCAAGCCGTATCGTCCAAAAACATATATTCCGAGCAAGGATTCGACGCATTGATACGACCGTCTTCAGGGCAGGTGTGCCACTCATTGATGGTCGTGTCGTACTGCGTCCCGGGATCGGCGCAAATCCAGGCCGCCCAGGCGATCCGGTCCCAGAGGTCTCGGGCCTTGATGGTCTTGCAGACCTTGCCATTGATACGGCGTTTCAAGTGCCAGTCACCATCGGCCTCAAGCGCGGCGAAAAACTCGTTCGGAATTCTGACGCTGTTATTCGAATTCTGGCCCGATACGGTTTGATAGGCCTTGCCGTCCCAATTCGTGTCGTATTCGTGGAACACGAAGTGCGTAAAGCCCTGCTGCGCATACGAGAACATCCGCTGAATATAGGCTTCGGGAACCATGTCTCGCCGAGCCATCGTCAGCGCTTCGCGCAACACCGGATTTGTTTTGGGGTCAAGATCGGCCTTCATTCGGCCGTCGCCTTCGACGATGTGGCAGGCCTTCAGCACAGCATTCAGACGTTGGGCGCAGATCCTTGAACCCGTCACCATCGCCGCGACCTTCTGTTCCTCCACCACTTTCCAATCGATAAATTCTTCGATGTCGGGATGGTCCAGGTCCAAACAGACCATCTTGGCGGCACGGCGAGTTGTCCCCCCGGATTTGATCGCCCCTGCGGCCCGATCGCCGATCTTGAGGAAGGACATGAGTCCAGAAGACCTTCCCCCACCCGAGAGCCCCTCTCCATCGCCACGGAGTCTTGAGAAGTTGGTGCCTGTCCCGGAGCCGTACTTGAACAGCCGGGCCTCCCGAACCCAGAGATCCATGATCCCATTCTCATTCACGAGATCATCATCAACCGATTGGATGAAACAGGCGTGAGGTTGGGGATGCTCAAACGCGTTGGTGGCCTTCACGACCTCGCGGGTCTTGGGATCAACGTAAAAGTGTCCTTGGGCAGGCCCTGACAATCCATAGGCATAATGGAGCCCCGTATTGAACCATTGGGGCGAGTTCGGAGCCGCCATTTGGCGCGCGAGCATGTAGCACATTTCATCGTGAAAGGCCTCGGCATCCTCCGCCGTCTTGAAATAGCCATAAGACTTCCCCCAATGCGTCCAACACCCGGCCATTCGGTCAAAAACCTGGCGGGCATCACGCTCTCCACCGAGCACAGGCTTGCCATCCGGGCTGACTAGCGGCTGCCCATTGTGATCTCGCTGGGGAACCCCGGCCTTCCGAAAGTACTTTTGGGCCAGAATATCGATGGCAAGTTGGGACCACTGGTCTGGAACATCAATGTTATCAAGCTTGAAAACGGTGGATCCGTCCGGATTACGAATCTCGGACGAACGCTTGACGAACGTGAGACCCTCGTAGGGGCCCTGGCCGCGACGGGTAAATCTCCGCTCAATTTTCACAGTGTTCCTCCTTCGAGAGGCATGTGGACGGTCGATCTAAAATACTGAAATCGGCTCATCTAGAAATGCCGGGTTTTGTCATGGATGTGATCACGATTCACCGAGGAGTGACTACATATAGCTATCCAGTTTTTTTGTCAATACCAAATATTGTGGTAGGCTGGGGAATACGAGGAAAAGCTGTGGATAGCTGCTGAATGAATACCGAAGCAGAAAAGCGTCTTAATTGAGAGAGTTATCCACAGAGACGACCCCTCAGATGGAGCTCGTTTCCTGGCATTTCTCTCTCTCCTTTTTTAAAAAGCCATTCGTCCAATCTTCAGGGTCGCTTCCTCAACCCCCTCGATCGGAATAAATTGGCTTCCGATACCGAGTACGACCACCCTCGTATCGACCACACGCGTCTCATATCGGCTCAAGAACCCCCAGTTTTGTCTGGTCGTATGGGGCCGAACCATGCTCTCCAGGAGTTTCTTGCTCTGCGTGCGAAACACCTGTCGAATAAACAGCTGCTCACGAGTCGGCGCGCTATGATCCATCCGGTCTAGTGCCTTGCCTAGTTCCTGTTCGACAAACCGCAAATAATCATCCATCGTCGGATTGGACAATACCAGGCCTACCGCCCCAGCGAGCACCACTACCACCATGCCCAATCGTAGAAGACCCATCATACCCTCACCGGAGCCCGCTGCCCCAATGCTCGAATCAATGAAGCTAGAACGGATCCACCATCATTTGACAAACCAGCACTGGCCAATTAGCTTAGCGACCACCACCGCATGGGACGCGCTACAGAAGACGATAATCAAGCCAGGAGGATGCCATGTTTGTTTGGAGCAAAACACTCGTTGCCGGTCTGTTAGGTGCGTTCATCTTGCTGCTGGGGATCTTTCTCCTCCAAGGGTCCCCGGACATTGCCAGCGGCTTGAAGATTCATACCACCCGCTGGATGGCCTTGAACTATGCAGGTCTTCTCGTGTGGGTCTTCGTCTGGATGATCGACCAAGCACGGGTACGAGGAAAGAACGTCTGGTTGTGGCTCCTCCCCTTTCTCTTTGCCCCGCTCCCCACCCTCATGCTCTTTGTCCTCTTCCTCCAGCGACGGTTGTCCTCGTAGCTGATCTGCGACGGGCGAAATTTTACGCTGCGTAGTGAAGAGCATGGGACCGGCCCTGCTGCTCTCGTTCAATCTGGTACCTCAGCCGCCAGACCGCCCAGAGTCCTGGAAGAGCCACCACAACGGTGAATAGAAAGAACTGTGTCCAGCCTACAGCTTCGACGACATCAGCCGATGGCCGGCCGGCAAACACCCGTCCAAGGGCCTCCAATGAAGAAAGTAGCGCAAACTGTGTAGCCGTATAGCGCGGGTCACAAAGCGACATGACCAGCGCGACGAACGCAACCGTGCCCATCCCTCCGGTCACATTCTCAATCACGATCGCTGCCATGAGCACAGTCGAACTTTTCCCCGCGACTGCCAGCACGACAAATCCTAGATTCGAGATGGCCTGGAGCACGCCAAACGCCAACAGTGACTGCACGAGCCCTGATCTGGTCATCATGATCCCGCCGACCAGCGCGCCAAGGAGCGTCGCCAGAATCCCCACGCCTTTGGCTGCCCCGACATCTGTTGCTGAGAAGCCGATCCCACCGATCAAGAATGCGGTTTGGAGCGAAGCGGCAAAGGCATCCCCAAGTTTGTAGAGCACGATCACCGCTAAGAACCCCACTGCTTGGGGACGAGAAAAGAATTCGCGCAGTGGCGCGCCCACTGCCTCGGAAAGACTTTTCGGTGGATCCGCGACGCGGCTTGGTTCAGGACTCAGGACAATAATGACGAGTCCTGCCAACATCACCGCAGCCATCGCGAGATACGTCATCTGCCAGCCGACAGAATCAGCCAACACTAAGGCGCCGGCTCCAGCGACCAGCAACGCCACTCGATACCCATTCACCCACACCGCAGCACCCAACCCTCGCTCGTGAGATTCGAGAGCGTCCGTTCGATAGGCATCGAAGACAATGTCCAGCGAGGCAGAGAGAAACGCGACTAAGAGCGCATAGGCCGCAAGCCATTCCGGTTGCGTGCGTGGGTTTGTGAGCGCCATCAGGCATAATCCAATCGCGACACACAGTTGGGTCAACAGCATCCAGCCACGTCGCCTCCCGAACCACGGCGGGACAATGCGATCCATGACAGGAGCCCAAAGGAATTTGAGCGTATAGGGAAGTCCGACTAACGTGAAGATGCCGATCGTCTTGAGATCGACCCCCTCGACGGTCAACCACGCTTGCAACGTCCCCGCTGTGAGCGCCAATGGAAGGCCCGACGCAAAGCCCAACGGCAACATGACGGCAAGACGTCGATTCAGCAATGTCGTAAAGCCGGTAGAGTTTGCGTTCAAGAGAGTCTTCTCATGTGCATATGAATATGACGGCACCAGATCGTTGCGGAGGACCGCATCGACCATCAACTAGGCAGCAGGATACCACTGCATCCCGCCACATCTTGAGCAGATTCATAAAACGAACGGAGTCCAGGGCGCTCCCGTTGGCGTGACCGCATGCCTTTTCACATTAGCAGAGCTGCCCGTTGAAGAGGCAGGGCTTGTAGCGAGAGATATCGAACTCGATATCCTCTTGATAGACCTTTTCGTTGCCATTCACCCCATCCTGTTCCGGATCATTCCACATGGTGTGATTCCACCAATAGAATAGAGGCTGGGCCTCAGTTTGATAGACAGGATTGCCATAGATGCTGCGAGCATATTCCTGGACCATGCGGCCAGTCACATAATCAACCTGGCCGTTCCCTTTAAGGGAATAGAGCATGATGAACATCCGCGCCTCGTGATCGTACAGTTCATCGAGTCGCGTGCTGAGATCCGGCTCGGCTGGAAGGAGATCGTTAGCCCACCCCATTGGGTGAGAACTGCACAGCACCATCAACACGGCAAGAATGGTAGAAAGACGGCGCGACAACTTCACACTCGCTTGTAGTGCTGTGAACGTTGACAGGTCGGAAATCCTACCACGCGCGCACTCAGCAATCAAAGGACGCTCCTGGCCGTGACTTCTTTCTTCGAAGTCACCTTGCCGGAACCTGCGTGATCTCCCTATAATGCCTGCCATGATCACCAAACGCGCCTCGCTCCATACGCTGGGATGCCGATTGAATCAAGCTGAAACGGCGATCCTCGGCGAGGGACTCCGCCGGAAGGGATTCCAGTTGGTCGACTTCGGCCAACCCACAGACTTGCTCGTTCTCAATACCTGTTCGGTCACAGAGGATGCCGAGCGGACATCCCGCTATCTGATTCGCAAAACGCTGAAACATTCCCCCCAGGCCTTCATCGCCGTCACGGGCTGCTACGCACAAACGGGAGCGGAAGGGCTCAAGCATCATGCTGGCGTGGACCTGATCGTCGGCAATCAATATAAGCTCGAACTGCCGTTGTATCTTCCCTCAACCCATGCGCTACAGAAACGGTCCACTCCAGACGTTCACCATAGCAGGACGATTTCGCGTGAAGATTTTGACCTTCCCCAATATGGAGAACCGAACTCCACTCGAGCACTGCTGAAGATCCAGGATGGCTGCAGCGCCATGTGCAGCTTCTGCATCATTCCGTTTGCACGTGGCCATGAACGCAGCCGGAAATTGGATGACGTCGTACGCGAGGCAGAGAGCTTGGTAACCCGTGGCTATCGAGAGATCGTGTTGACGGGGGTCAATATCGGCCAGTATCTCCAAAATGGCCATGACTTTTGTGCGTTGCTACGGCACCTTGAACAGGTGGCCGGGCTCGAACGCATCCGCATTTCTTCCATAGAACCAACGACGGTCAGCGATGAGTTGATTGATCTGGTTGCCTCTTCGACGAAACTCTGTCCCTATCTGCATATTCCCCTACAAAGCGGCGATGACCAGATCTTGTCGGCCATGAACCGACACCATACGGCACAGGCCTATGTCGCCTTGATTACACAGGCGGTGACAAAGATCCCCAACCTGGGGCTCGGAACTGATCTCATGGTGGGATTCCCCGGTGAGACTGAAACCGCGTTTCGAAACACGCTTACCGTTGTGACAGAGCTCCCGTTCTCTTATCTGCATGTATTTTCCTATTCTCCACGGCCGGGGACTGCCGCCATGCGTATGAATCGGCCTGTGCCACCGGCAACTGTGAAGAAGCGGGCTGCGCTTCTCCATGATCTCGGACATGCCAAGCGACTCGCTTTCCATAACAAGCAGATCGGGACGACTGTCTCAGCCCTCTTTGAATCGGACCAGCAGGACGGCTATCGCCATGGCACCACTCCGAACTTCACAAAGGTCGCAGTCGCCGCCACCGATGA
Organism: Nitrospiraceae bacterium; assembly: GCA_023248355.1. GTDB lineage: Bacteria > Nitrospirota > Nitrospiria > Nitrospirales > Nitrospiraceae > Nitrospira_D. The sequence goes on along the minus strand of JAHFES010000011.1, from coordinate 7,084 downwards.
TCTCCAGAATCACATCAGGCCCATCACCATTACAGCCGCAACTGAGCGCTGGGCTTTCGGCCATCTTGCACACACCCAGCCGATACGAACTCCAGGGGTACTTGTATGACACCGAAGTCCCCTATCCCTCAGGTGCACATTGAAACATTCGGCTGCCAGATGAACGAATCTGACAGTGAGCTCGTTCGATCGATGCTGAAGCGAGAGGGGTTTGCATTTACGGAGGATCGTGAACGAGCTGACGTGGTCCTGGTCAACACCTGCGCGATTCGCGAGAACGCACACAAAAAAATCTACGCCCACCTCTCCGAATTGAAGGGACTCAAAAAACGGCGCCCCCTCGTTGTCGGCGTCCTGGGCTGCATGGCGCAAAACCTCAAGAACGAACTGGCGGAGAAAGAGCCGCTCGTCGATGTCTTGGCCGGGCCGGACGCCTATCGGCAACTCCCGATGCTGCTTTCGACTGCGCTTGAAGCACAGGAACAGGGCTTTTCTCAGAAAGGGTTTGCACTCGATTTATCGGAGTATGAGACCTACGAGGGCATCATGCCGGATCGAGACAGCGGGGTGAATGCCTGGATTACCGTGATGCGAGGCTGCGACAACTTCTGCTCTTTCTGTGTCGTCCCCTATACCCGAGGGCGTGAGCGGTCCCGCGATCCGGAAAATATTCTCGTGGAAGCGCGTGAGGCGGTGGCCCGCGGGTTTAAGCAGATCACCCTCCTCGGCCAGAACGTCAATTCCTATTGCGCCGGCGAATGGGATTTTGCCAAGCTGATTCGTGCCGTTGCCGACACGTTGGGAATCGACCGGGTGCGCTTTACCTCGCCCCACCCGAAAGACTTTCCGATCGCATTGATTGAAGCCATCGCCACCCATCCGAAAGTCTGCAAGCACGTCCATCTTCCGCTCCAGGCAGGAAGCGATCGCATCCTCGACCTCATGGGACGGACGTATACCGGCGCAGAATATCTGGCCCTGGTGGATCGCATTAGACAGACCATTCCCGGGGTCGTCCTCACGACAGATATCATTTGCGGGTTCTGTACTGAGTCAGACCAGGATTTTCAGGACACCTGCCGCATGGTGGAACGGGTTCGGTTCGACTCGGCATTTATCTTCAAGTACTCGGAACGGAAGAATACGATCGCCGCGAGAAAATATCCTGACGACGTGCCTGAGCACATCAAAGGCGCTCGAATCTCTAAATTGATGGAGATCCAGCGTCAGATAACCCTGGAACGCAACAGAGAACTCATTGGCAAGAAACTGGTGATTCTGGTTGATCGCGACGCCACGCGATCTTCAACTCAAGGAATGGGGAAGACCGACGGCAACATCACAGTGGTGTGGGATAAGGGAACCAGCCATTTTGTGCCAGGTACTCTTATTACCAAACGGATCTTTGACGCCTCTGCCGCCACACTCTACGGCGAATAGATCTCAGACTCGCACGCATAGCCTACCTCTCCTCTCCCCTCCCCCTATTTCCCTACCGCCAAGAACAATTCTGCACGTCTTTTCATCCAGGATGAACATATTCTGACAGCCCTCCGTCAATTTTCTCCTAGCCCTTCCTTCTTAGACATCTCTTGCCCGTTTTAGCTGCTCACCCGTTCGATACAATTACTTCCTCAAATGGCTATTAAAGCAGTCATCATAACTATATGAATAGCAATGATTTATCAGGATGTCAGCAAGTCAATTGCGTAAAATTGATTAATTCAACATCTGCTATTCTTATGCAGACAACGTCAGAATAAACCCCTATGCAGCATGTTCACAACCAAAATCAAAAAGGCATGGACTTTGCTAGTTATTTTGCATCGATAGTCTACTCCATCCCTCGAACTAAGGAGTCTCTGTTTCCCATGAAACCCCTTCATCCTCAGACAAATTCCAATTCTTTGGAGTCCGGCATGACACTCGAAACCATCATCTCCGTCGGTGTGCTCGGATGGCTCGCCATGGGCATGGTGCTCATGGGTCTGGGCATCTGGTAATTCGACGCTGTACCAAATGATGAATGCCTGGCCATTCATCCATCCAGATGAATTGTCTCTCTACAACACCGCAAAGGAGAACTAACATGCGTGCCTCCTCATACACTCGCAGTTTTCAATATGCAGGGACTTTTCTTTCGCTGTGTCTCGTTGTAACGGGATGTTCCATGTTCTCTGGAGGCTCAAAACTTCACAAGAACGCGAAGGGATCGGTCTATCTCGAAGAAGTCACCGATTGGTCATTCGAGGCCAGCCATCCGGCAGTGATTGACCAGATCACGATGCTCGAGGTGATCAACGGCGTGATGGCCGATGATTCCATGAAGACGTCAACCAAAATGCCCGCCAGTGGCAGCAAGCCGATGAGAGTGTTCAGCGATGAGGACGCCGCATTCCTAGCTCCCCTGCTAGCCCAAAGCTTATCGCAAGCGAAACCGGAGCAGATTGTCGGTTTCACGGTGTCTCCATCGGCAGGGTCAGGCGCTGAACCCACGGCGGGCACCCTCTATGTGCAACAAGGGTCGATCTATCTGACGATAGCTCCGACCCAAAGTAAGAAAATATCGGGATTCATGCCAAGTTCAGCTGCTCGCATTGAAAAGGCTCCGTCCTATGCGGCAGCAGGGTCAACTGGAGCAATGTCGATGGTCATTGATTACCAGACACTGGCCAAGGCTCCAATACCGGCTCCAATCCCAGTAGCGGCTACGCAGAAATTCATGCCGACATCACCCGCTCCAGTAATCCCGATCGCAAAGGCCACTCCTAAACAGGAGGCGTCAGCGCCAGTCCAAGCAATAGCCGTAAGCAACCCAGTGTCTATCGAATCAGGGTCTCTGGAGATGAGCAATGACGAACTGCTGAGCAAGAAGTCGGACGAGCTTCGTCAAGCACGCGAAACAAACAAAATGAAAGAATCCGAAATCGCGATGCTGAAAAAAGAGGTCCAGTGGATGAAGCAGGAGCTCCGCGAGCGAGCCGAAGAAATGAAGGCCATGAAAGCGAACAAGGTTTCGGGGCGCCCGGCACCGAAAAAGAAAACGACCGAGGCGTATCCGACCCGCTAATCGGCAGGTCGGTCAGCCGACATCAAGTAACTCAGGCTGCAGCAGCACGACATCACTGGACAGGGGCTGCCGGAAGTTCATCCTGGAAAAGCAGGCATACGTAACATACGTATCTTGGAGACAGTAACGAGCGAGCTCACGCCCCTGTCCCTTCTCCCACATCTCCGCCACCTGTTCACCGCTTCCCGACTTCGTCTCAACCTGTAACGCACGAGCCAGCACATCGAGCTTGACCCAGCCGCGCATATCCCAATTGCTCCAGATTGCCATCGTGTCATAGACCGGCTCGGTGCGAAATTTCGCCAGGTTGATGTCCATGCTCGGCTTCACCTGGTTGATGATCGACCGTTTCTTGATAAACGGCAGATCAAACCCCAGACCGTTATGCGTGATAAACAAGGTCGGCCGATCCTGCGCAAGACGCGCCCAGAATTGCCGTAGCAGCTCCCGTTCGTTTGCACCGTACCACGCAATGGCACTCCGCGCTTCCATTTGGTCGGAGAACTCAAGAAGACCGATACAGACGATCCGGCTAAACGTACCATCAAACGCCGACTTCCCATACTGTTCATCTTCGGCCTGTCGCTGTTCTTCAGCCGCCCCGGCCGCAAAGAGATCAAACCCCTCGTCCGGGAAAGATCCCTCACCAGTCTTAGGCGTCTTCCCTGTCAAACGAGCCCACTCTTCGCGAGGCGCTTGGACGGTTTCGATATCAAGAACGACTTTCATCGTAGATCCTTTATCGTATCGCGTTGCAACGCATCGATGATGACCTGGTCGGCCGGAGGAAACTTGAACTGTGGCAACTCTTCCGGCAGAACCCACCTGATTTCGGCACAATCCACTGCCGTTGCCTGGCCCTCTTCGATCACGCAATGAAAGAAGTGCAGTTCCACAGTTTTTTCTAGATAGTCATGCCGAACAATTTGATAGGGCACGGGAACGTCCACCCTGATACTGAGCTCCTCAAACAACTCCCGCTGCAAGCACTCTTCTAAGGACTCTCCCGTCTCTCGCTTTCCCCCGGGAAACTCCCAGAAACCTGCCAGATGAACGCCCGGTTTTCGTCGGGCAATTAAGTAGCGACCTTCGTGATGAATGAGCCCTGCTGCTACCTCGATGACTTTCATAGAATTGGACTAACTTCCATTCGTCTTCGGTTCGAAAGGATAGGTCTCACAGAAGGACTTCATGGGACAGAGAAGACAGTAGGGATCTCGGGCCGTACAGACCATCGCCCCAAAATCCATGATCGCCTGGTTAAAATCATATCCTTTCCCGCGAGGAATCAAGGCTTCAGACAGCTCCCACAATGTCGCCTTTTGAGCCTTGGGATCGCCGTCAGCCACAAACACTCTGTGCAGCACGCGAATCACGTTCGTATCAAGAATGGGGGCATCCTCATTGAACGCGAAGGAGCGAATCGCGCCAGCGGTATAGCGCCCGATGCCCTTAAACGACAACAGCTCCTCCGCATCATTGGGCAACTTGCCCCCATACCGCTCCACCGTTTCACATGCGATACTGTGAAGTCGTTCAGGACGAATATTGTACCCCAACGGATACCAGGTCTTCTTCACATCGGTCACCGGTGCATCAGCCAGATCTTCGAAGCTCGGATAGCGCTCCAAAAACTCGTGGTACTTCGGAATGACCCGATCCACCTGCGTTTGCTGCAGCATCACTTCGGACACGAGAATGTGATAGGGATCGGACGTCTTCCGCCACGGCAGATCACGGCCATGCTCTTGATACCACTTCAGGAGACGCTGCTGAAACCGGCGCTTGAGGGGCGCGCCGAGTGAAACTGACTTAGGTGATTTCTGCCTGGCGCGAGGGGATTTCGAAGATATGCGACGAGCCATACGTACACAATCCTTGATCGCACGCATTGTAGGAGCTCCCCATCCCCAAAATCAAACGCCTCACTCTCCACGGTTGGGCGTCAGCCGCCCCGTGAGCGATGCGCCAGCTCCGGATTACCTGGCTGCTCGGATCAGCGTTTTCATTGACAAGACAGTCCCCCACCACTAGCCTGTTCAGAAAGGGACTGAAACCAAGACAGGCGCGTATGGAGCAACGCCAGCACGATCGATTCAAGGTTGAATGTCCGATCGCATTCTCAGGCGACCATGTGGGAACGGGAACGGTGTACAACCTTGGGCTCGGTGGGTGCAAAATTATCAGCGAGAGCTTTGTTTCGATGGGAGATATTCTGAATATTCAACTCAGCCTCCCCACGATTATGCCTCCCATTATGGTTCATGCAGCGACAGTCCGGTGGGCCATAGAGGGCGAGTTTGGGGTCGATTTCCTGGGGATGCAAGAATCCGAGCGTGATCGTCTCGCACAGTTTATTGACACACTCGTCCAGGCTGCATGACATGCGAAAGACACGCCGGTCGATGCCCATTAGATATGAGGACACGCAATGGTTACTCGTAAGTTTCCGCGGTTTCCCGTTACGATGCAGAGTACACTGATTCAGAGGGATAAGCTGCGGTACAACGCATCGTTGAAAGACTTATCGCTGAAGGGCTGCCGGGTAGAGAGTATCATCCGGCCCTTTACCGGCATGCAGATCGAGTTGCTTCTGCAACTTCCCGGCGAAGCCGCACCACTCACGATTAGCAATGCAACCGTTCGATGGACAGGGTCTCACGGCATCGGCGTAGAGTTCTTGACGATCGCTCCCCCTCATCAGGAACGATTGAATCGCGTGGTCGAACAGCTCTCGGCGAAGGTTGTGCAGGCCTAGCCAAATCTCTCATCCACCCCCTCTCGCTCACAGCTTCCGCAGTTGCATTTCAGACAAGGGGATCCGTATCCTTTCCCGTGAATGGATCTTTCACAGCTCACTCCAGACCAATTAAAGGAACTCGTTCGCGGCTTGGTCGATGACCGGCTGCGCGAACTCTTGGGAGACCCGGATCTGGGCCTCCAACTGGGTGCAGCTCTGCAAGCCCGATTGAAAGAATCTCTCAAGAGTACCGAGCGGATTTCCGGCGACGATGTCGCGGAAAAGCTTGGCCTTCGTTGGTAAGACCAGATGGCTTGGTATCGGCTCGCATTTCGCCCCGCTGTTGTGCAGGACCTTGCCACGGTTGACCCACCCATGGCCCAGCGGTTATTTGACAAGACCAAGTGGATCGCCTCGAACGTCGACAACCTCCGCCACGAACCGATCACTCCCGATCTTCCGAATCTCTGCAAATATGCCGTCGGTGATTGGCGAATTTTCTATGTCATCGACCGAACTGAACAGATTGTCGATATTCACCACATCCTGCACCGAACGGCGTTGTGATCTGTAGTCGGATGCTGAAACAATCCATTCATGGTTCGACAAGCTCACCACGAACGGAACTAATTGCTGAATTCTGCCCATAATCCGTTCGCCCTGAGCCTGTCGAAGGGCTCACGTCGGGCTCCTCCGCATCCTGCTAGAACTGCGGGATAGTTGAATCGCCGCTAAAACGGAAGTCGGTCCGGAAGGCTGGCAAGATGCAACTGAAATTGGCCGCGCGTCACGTCATCCACGTAGCATCGGAGTGCCTTACTCACGACAGGGAACGCCATCTCTTCCCAGGGAATGGCAGAGAGAGGAAAGAGTCGAACTTCCAAGCTCTCCGATCCCGCCTCATAGATCGGCGCGAGCATTCGGCCGCGAAATACCAGATACACCTGCCCAATGTGCGGCAGGCTCAACACGGCATAGAGTGAGGTGATCGCGACGTCCGCCAGAGCTTCTTCCTTCGTCTCGCGAGCTGCCGCCTGCTCCGTACTTTCGCCGATCTCCATGAACCCAGCCGGAAAGGTCCAGAGCCCACGCCGCGGCTCGATCGCGCGCCGACACAAAAGAATTTGATCTTCCCACTCCGGAATACAGCCTGCGACAATCTTGGGATTATGGTAATGAATGAGCTCACACTGATTGCACACATGCCGAGGCAGGTTATCGCCGAGAGGGACTTTCTGAGTGACTTGGGCGCCACAGTGGCTGCAATAGTTCAT
>JAHFES010000070.1 GCA_023248355.1 Nitrospiraceae bacterium | reverse complement strand
AGTCCGAGGAGATCGTAGAGGACAAGAACCTGGCCGTCACAGTGTGGACCGGCTCCAATTCCGATGGTTGGGATGGACAAGGCTTCAGTAATCTGCTTGGCCAAGCCAGCGGGAATCGCTTCCAGCACGAGCGCAAACGCGCCGGCTGACTCAAGGGCCTTGGCGTCATTGAGCAGTGTTGCGGCCTGGTCCTTCGCTTTTCCCTGCACTTTGTAGCCTCCCAGCGCATGCACGGATTGGGGTGTCATGCCGAGATGCCCCATGACGGGAATCCCGATGCTCGTGATGGCTTTCACTCGATCCAGCATGACCGCGCCACCTTCCAACTTCACCGCTGTGGCCCCGGCCTGAAGAAAACGTCCAGCGTTCCGTACGGCCTCTTCTGTGCTGGCCTGATAGGACATGAAGGGCATATCGCCGATCACCAGCGCCTGTTGCGCCGCACCGGCGACGAGCTTGGTGTGGTAGAGCATGTCGTCCATCGTCACGGAGAGGGTATTCGGCTTTCCTTGCACGACAACCCCGAGCGAATCGCCCACTAAGATTGCCTCAATCCCGGCCTGCTCCACAATCCGTGTAAAGAGGGCATCGTACGCCGTGACGACGATGAGCTTCTTTTTCTCGCGCTTGTACTGCTGGAACTCAGGAATCGTCATCAGCCCAACTCGGCTTTGGTGATGATGTCGCCCAACCGGTGCGTCGCCTTGATTGCCATAATGTGGACGCCATCACAGTACGACCGCACGGCCTTGATGGTCCTCACGGCAATCTCGACGCCAACGTCTTCCGCCTTGTCGCCGGCGGCCTTGAGTTCGTCGATCATGTCTTGCGGCACCGAGACGCCGGGAATATTCGCGTTCATGAACTCGGCCATCTTGTGGTTACGCAACACGAGAATGCCGGCGAGAACTTTGACCTTGAACGGCCGGACGGCTTTCATGAAGATCGCGAACTGCTCCGGATTGTAGATCGCCTGGGTTTGGAAGAACTGTGCGCCCGCCTTCACTTTGACTTCGAATTTCGCGAGCATGGGTCCGAGCGGATCGGCCTCTGGCGTCACCGCCGCACCAATCGTAAAGGCCGTCGATCCATCCAACTTATTGCCGGCCATGTCCCGCCCATTGTTCAGACCCTGCACAAGCTGCATCACCTGGACCGAATCAAGATCATAGACCGGCTTCGCCTCTTTATGGTCCCCGACGGTCGGATAGTCCCCGGTCAGGCACAAAATATTCCGAATGCCGAGCATGTGGGCACCCATCAAGTCCGACTGCATCGCGATCCTGTTCCGATCACGACAGGTCAGCTGCATCACGGGATCGTGTCCCAGTTCATAGAGCAAGCGACACACCGGCATCGACCCGGCTCGCACAACGGCAGCCGTATTGTCGGTGACGTTCACCCCATGCACACGCCCAACCAGTTGCTTGGCGTTGTCCAGCACCGAGGAGATATTGGTCCCTTTGGGAGGATTGTACTCGATCGTCACGGCAAACTTGCCTTGATCGAGCACGTCTTTCAGGCGCAACGGTTCTCGGCTCATTTTTTGTATTCTACCCCCTTCACTCCCATTCACAGCGGTGGGAGGAATGGGGTGCTCCTTCTGCGCGAACTATTTTTACCCGCCCGCCCTGGGCGCGCCGAGACGCGCCCTTGGCCCATGCGAGGGCTTTCCGAAGCCGCGCGTTGGGCGAGCACTGGAGCGTTCCGCTTGGCCGCCATCTCACTTCATGCCTACTGTTCTCTTTGCCGACTCGACGGTATTCTCCAGCAACATCGCGATCGTCATCGGGCCGACCCCTCCAGGCACAGGGCTGATCCAGCCAGCCTTCTGACTGACCGGCTCAAAATCAACGTCGCCACACAGCTTGCCGTCGGGCAACCGATTGGTGCCCACATCAATCACGACCGCTCCTTCACGCACCATATCAGCTGTGACAAACTTGGCTTTCCCAATGGCCACCAACAGCAACTCGCCTTCCCGGCAAATCGCCGGAAGATCTTTGGTCTTCGAATGGCAAATCGTGACCGTGGCATTCCGCTGTAAGAGCATCAGCGCCAGTGGTTTGCCTACGATATTACTCCGCCCCACAACGACTGCGCGCTTGCCCTCAATGGTTACGCCTACGGACTCGATCATCTTGATGACGCCCTTTGGTGTGCAGGCCTCGAAGACAGGGTGACCCTCGACCAGCCGACCGAAGTTATACGGATGAAACCCGTCGGCATCTTTGAGGGGAGAGACGGCTTCGAGGATCACTTTGCTGTCGATGTGTTTCGGCAGGGGAAGTTGCACCAGAATGCCATGAATCTTGGGGTCGGCGTTCTTCTTCTCGATGAGCGTCAGAAGCTCAGCCTGCGTGGTGCTGGCCGGGAGCTTGAAATCGTCGACGTAAATACCAGCCATTTCGCAGGCCTTCTGCTTGTTTCTGACATAGATCTGCGAGCCCGGATCGTCACCGACGAGAATAGTCGCCAGCCCCGGCTTGATCCCCTTCTGCGCAAGCAGCTCTGCCGATTCTTTCGCCAACCGGTCACGAACTTGTTGCGCGAGCGCTTTGCCATCGATCAATCGTGCTGCCACAATTTCCTCCCCTTCTATCGCGTTCGTCGAGCGAAAAGTGTGGGCACCTTAGCAGGGCAATTTTATCCAAGTCAACGCTCCCTGGAATGGCAATGCCCCCTCACCTCTGAACCCTCAGGCCCTTCCTTGACAGCCTCTTCATGTGTTGGCTACGATGCCCCTGGAACATTACCCATTTAGTTATCTAACTTTGCACACCCCACCATCTTTCTTGAATCATCGCCATCGGTTGTACTGGAGCGCACTGTTCTGCGTACTCGGTTTCGTGATGGCCTCACCCAGTGAGGCCGTACAGATCACCGGGCTGGAATCCCCGAATAGTTTTGTCGGCGACCCGCTTGGAAAAGAATATTTCATTTCGAACATCAATGGTGAGCCGGACGCCCGGGACAACAACGGCTTCATCACCAAACTGGATACTGAAGGGAAAGTTATCAGTCTCAAGTTTATCCAAGGTGGCGTCGAGAAGGTCCTCTTGCATGCGCCAAAAGGGCTGGCGCTCGCGGGGCAGACGCTCTACATCGCAGACCTCGACCAGCTCAAGGGCTTCGATAAAACCACAGGAAAGTTGCTCGTCACGGTTTCATTCCCTGCGCCATCTCCACAGGGAAGCGTGTCACTCACCGATGTCACGGCAGGACCAAGCGGCCTCCTCTATGCCTCAGATCAAGCGGCCAACACCATCTACCGTATCGACTCCACAGCCAACCATCGGGTCAGCCTTTTGATTCACGACGACCGGCTGGCCGGGCCTGCGGGAATCGCCGTTCACCCAAAAACGAACCATCTCATCGCCGTGAGTTGGGACAAGGGAAAGATTTTGGAGATCACTCCGGAAGGGCAGCTCACGGAACTGGAGTCGAATGGATTCTTCACCAGCCGCTTTCAAAATCTGAGCGGGATCGATTTCGATCGATGGGGCAACATGTACGTGTCGGATTTTACCAAAGGGAAAATATGGCGGATGACCCGCGACAACCGATTTCAGGTCATCGCCGAGTATCTGCCCGCACCAGCTGATATCAGCATTGATCGCGCAAACAATCTGATCCTCGTTCCCTATCACTATGCCCATACCGCCGAGATGAACGGGCTCGAAGCCCCGTCCCAAGGCAAGGCCAAGGATGAGAGACGCACCTTGGCAGACTATGGATTCATTCCACCGCCGCCGAAACCGGCTCAGGAAGGGGCTGCGAAGAAATGAGCCAGTGCGTGTATTGCAAACAGCGCAAGGGCAAGCGCCCATGCCCAGCCCTCGGTGGACTGATTTGCAGCCCCTGCTGCGGGGAACATCGCATCGTCCGAGTGTCGTGCCCAAGCGATTGTGTCTATCTCGATAGCGGAAGCGACTACCAGCAGAAACGACTGAGTGAGCAGTTCATGCCCCTGCGGCGAGACTTTTATCGAGAACTGAGTGAATTCGGCGGCAATAAAGCCGTGGCACTGTTCAATCTGATTGAAGTCGTCACGTTTAGTTACTTTGAAAGACGCCGAGACGGGCAGGATGCAGAAGTGGTGGCCGCCATCCAGGCGCTCCGCCGCACGCTCAGCCCCTTGCACGTCCCATCAGCACCCATGCCGGTATTCGCGGAGCATCTCAAGAAAGAGTATGAGGCATTCAAGAAGCAGAATCCGGAACAGATTGCCGATTCCTCCAATGCGCCTGAGATCTTGGATCGCGCCATCAAGTTCGTCTCGGACTTTTCAGGGAAGGATTTTCAGTCGCGGCGTTTTCTCGGCGGGCTCATCGGCTACGTGAAGACCTACCATCCGCACATCGCCGAACATCTCCAGAAGAAACATGAACCGGGGCACATCGTCCTCCCGGGACAATCCTTCATGCCTCCGCCGGCTCCTGAAACCCATACGCACGGACCCGAGTGCGAGCACCATCACCACTGAACAGCTACTCGATAATCGTCACCGTCATCTCCACACGAGTCTTGGGATTGTCCCGCTCGTCGCGATCCAGGTTCACGATCTTGTCGGCCACGCCGATGCCCTTTGTCACTTCGCCGAAGGCCGTGTACTTACGATCGAGAAACCGCGAATCTTCCACCACGATGAAAAACTGCGAGCCGGCGGTATCCGGATCGGATGCCCGAGCCATGGAGAGGATGCCTCGCTTGTGGGGAATATCACTAAACTCCGCTTTCACAGTGTACCCGGGACCACCCTGCCCATAGCTGTCCTTCTTGAGAGAGTCTTTCGTGTTGGGATCGCCACCCTGAATCATGAAACCGGGAATCACGCGATGGAACACTGTACCGTTGTAAAACCCTTCTTTGGCCAGCTTGATGAAATTCTCCACGTGCTTCGGCGCGATGTCCGGATAGAACTTCACTTCGATATCGCCGAACTTCGTTTTAAGGATCGCCCGCGGACCTTTGGGCGCCTCGGTCTTCGGAGCAGGCGCTTTATCCGCCGCGAAAATCTGCCCTTCCCCAGAAAATGACAGGAGACCACTGACCAGCACGGCCGTGAGCATCATGAACCCCATTCGCATCTGCATCGTCAACCTCCCTTATCACGTTCTCTGAAATCGTTCGGCCATCTTAGCACGACTTCCTGCTATCTGCGCTCAGTCTGCTCGAGCGCCCGTTGTGCCGCCATCTGTTCCGCCTCTTTCTTGCTGTGCCCCTGACCGACCCCAACCACCTTCCCATCGACCCGCACTTCCACCTCAAACAGTTTGTGATGATCCGGACCTGATTCTCGCACGGTCACATAGCAGGGCAATATCTCATATCGCTTCTGACACCACTCCTGGAACTGGGTCTTGTAGTCATCGCCCCCAGGCGTGGCTTGCTGGGATTCGACCTGGCGCAGCTCCTCTCCCAGCACGTCGAGCGTAAACGTCCGGCTGGCTTCCAATCCTCCATCGAGATAGATGGCCGCAATCACCGCTTCCAAAGCATCCGCCAGCAACGATTTCTTTTCCCGTCCCTTCGAGAGTTCTTCACCCCATCCGAGCTGCAGGCGAGCGCCGAAGTCCAATCGCCTGGCGGCATTGGCCAAGGCAGTCTCGCTCACAAGTTTCGCTTTGAGTTTCGAGAGCGCGCCTTCGCTCAACTGAGGATACTGCGTCGCCAAATGCTCGCTGATGACGAGCGACAACACCGCATCGCCCAGAAATTCGAGCCGTTCGTTGTGCTTCCTGTCCGGGTTCTTCCGTTCGTTCACATGGGATTTGTGCGTAAGCGCTTCGGTCAGAAGCGCCGCATTGATAAACTGGTACTTGAGCGGGGATGGAGCCGAGTCGGCTGGAGAAGCCGGTGTCATAGTCGCAGGTGCGCTAGGCCTCCAGGCGCTTGAAGATCAAACAGGCATTGACGCCGCCAAATCCAAAGGAATTGGACAGGGCCATCTTGATCGCCACGGACCGGGCTTTATTCGGCACATAATCCAAATCACAGGCTGGATCGGCCTGTTCAAGATTGATGGTCGGCGGGAGAATGCCGTGATACAACGCCAAAATACTGAATACCGCTTCGATCCCCCCCGCTGCTCCAAGGAGATGTCCGGTCATAGACTTGGTCGAACTGACCGGAATGCGGAATGCGTGCTCGCCAAACACGGCCTTGATCGCACGGGTTTCAATCGCATCGGCCATCGTGGATGTGCCGTGGGCGTTGATGTACCCAATCTGGTCTTTCCCGATACCGGCATCCTTCAGCGCCAGTTCCATGCAACGGACGGCGCCCTCGCCTTCTGCTGGTGGCGCAGTAATATGGTAGGCATCGCTGTTCATGCCATACCCAATCAGCTCAGCATAGATTCTGGCGCCGCGCTGCCTGGCATGCTCCAGTTCCTCCAACACCACCACGCCTGCGCCCTCACCAAGCACGAATCCATCCCGATCTTTGTCGAACGGGCGGCTCGCTCTGGCCGGCTCATCATTCCGGAACGACAAGGCCTTCGCCGCAGCGAACCCGGCCACTCCAAGCGGCGTGATCGCCGCTTCCGCGCCCCCGGCCACCATGACATCGGCATCGCCCCGTTGAATAAGACGATAGGCGTCACCAATACAGTGGTTGCCCGTCGCACAAGCTGTCACGGCGCAGGAGTTGGGCCCTTTCGCTCCGATCCTGATCGCGACCTGGCCTGAGGCCAGATTGATGATCGTCATGGGAATAAAGAAGGGCGAGACGCGTCCGGGTCCCTTTTCCTTGAGCACATCGTGGTAATGCTCGATAGACCCGAGGCCCCCAATGCCGGACCCTATATAGACCCCAACCTTGGTGGCTTCGTCAGGAGCTACCTTCAATCCGGCATCATCCACGGCTAATAGGGCTGCGCCCACAGCATAGTGGATAAACGTGTCCATCTTCTTGATGTCTTTTTTCTCGATGAACTGGGCTGGATCGAAGTCTCTCACCTCACCCGCGATCTGCGCGTCATAGCCGGTGGGATCGAACTTGGTAATCCGGCCGATCCCCGACTGGCCGGCGCAGAGCGCCGCCCATGTTTTTTCGACACCCGTGCCGAGCGGAGTGACCAGCCCTAGACCGGTCACGACGATGCGTCGTATAGCTTGATCAATCATGGACGTCCAGAATGGTTTAGGACTTTCCCTTGATGTAATCCAACGCCTTCCCGACCGTGAGGATCTTCTCTGCATCCTCATCGGGAATTTCGATCTCGAATTCTTCTTCGAGCGCCATCACCAACTCGACGGTGTCCAGCGAATCGGCGCCGAGGTCTTCCACGAAGGACGCCTCAGGCGTCACCTCACCCTCCTCGACACCAAGCTGTTCGGCGATGATCTTCTTCACACGCTCATCAACGGTTGCCATTGCTATGCCTACCTCCTTCCCCGATGTGACTCTCTCTGCACCGTCGCCTGGGGATCTGCGACGGTCGTACGTCGATACACGTTCTGATGCCTCTATACCATCAACATGCCGCCGTTCACGTGCAACACATGGCCAGTAATGTAGGCCGCGCCTTCTGACACGAGAAACCGCACGGCAGCTGCAATATCCGCCGGCGTGCCCAACCGGCCTAACGGAATCTGTTTCTGAAGCGTTTCTTTCACGTCCGCGGTCAACCCATGCGTCATTGCTGTATCGATGAATCCTGGAGCGACCGCATTCACCGTGACATTGCGACTGGCATATTCCCGTCCGACCGTTTTCGTGAATCCGATCACGGCTGCTTTGGACGCCGCGTAGTTCGCCTGTCCCGCATTGCCCATCACGCCAACGATCGAGGCGATGTTGACGATGCGACCATACCGCTGCTTCGTCATCGGCTGCAAGACCGCCTTGGTGCAGTTGAAGGTCCCGTTGAGATTGACCTGCAGCACCAGGTTCCAATCCTCTTCCTTCATCCGCAGTAACAGCCCGTCACGCGTGATCCCGGCATTGTTCACGAGAATGTCGATCTTCCCCCAGGCCTTGAGAACCTGCTCGACCATCGACTTTGTCTCGTTCGCATCGGCGACGTTGACCTTCACGTTCAACGCCTTCCGCCCCAGCTTCTCAACCGCACTCACGGTCTCTTGCGAACGGCTGGGATCGAGATCTGCCACCACAATATCTGCTCCAGCTTGAGCAAGGGACTCGGCAATAGCTCGACCAATTCCTTGCGCCGCTCCAGTGACAATGGCGACTCTTCCTTGCAGCGGCATCAGTCACTCCCGTTAAAAGTTCGCAAGTTAGAAAGTGTACACGTGAAAAGGGTCAGCTGACTTGCCAACTTTCACCCTTTCACACTTTTCAACGTCGTTTCTAAGGACTTGGGGTCATTGACGTTCAGCAATTGTGCATCCGGCAGAATTCGTTTAATCAGACCAGTGAGTACCGTCCCAGGACCGACTTCGATAAAAGTCGTGACGCCCAACTTCCCCATCGCCTGGACCGTCTCTTCCCACAACACAGAGGATGGCAACTGTCGGATTAACGACGGTTGAATCTCACCGGCTCGGCTAATCGGTTTCGCGTCCGCATTATTGACCAGCGGCGCTTTGAGATCCGACCATTGCACCACCGTCAAATCTTTTGCCAACCGATCCGCAGCCGTCTGCATCAGTGGCGTATGGACCGGCACACTCACCGGCAGTGGGATGGCTTTCTTACAGCCCTTCCCTTTTGCCAGCTCGATCGCCCGTTCAACCGCAGCTTTCTCACCGGCAATCACAACCTGCCCAGGCGAATTGAAATTCGCGGCCGCAACCACGCCGACCGTTGAGGCCTCACGGCACACTTCCTTCACCACGCCAGACGTCAGCCCTAACAGGGCAGCCACGAGACCCGTTCCAGGCGGCACCGCTTCCGACATATAACGACCACGTTTTTGAACGAGCCCAACCGCATCTCGAAACGACACCCCCCCAGCCGCCACCAATGCCGAGTACTCACCCAAGCTATGGCCGGCCACTGCGACCGGTTTCACGCCCGCTGGCTCTAACGTTTTCAACGCCGCAATGCTGCTCACCAGTAGTGCCGGCTGCGTGTATTCTGTGAGATTGAGCTGCTCAGCTGGCCCCTCAAAGCAGAGGGCGGCAGCGTCATACCCCAATACCGACGATGCCTCATCGTACACGTGTTTCAAAAGAGGGAACGCATCGCACAGCGCTTTGCCCATCCCAACCGACTGTGAGCCCTGTCCCGGGAAAACCAACCCGATTCCTGAAATCATAAGGGGTTAGATATCTTAGAAATCCCGTGGAATGTCAACGGGAAAAAGTTTTAGAGAGCCATCAGCGCCAGAATCGGAAGTTGGCGTTGACCGCTTCTTCCGCTACCATCTGATCAACGATGAAGCCCAAGTAAGCCCAGCCCCGAACGCCCCCAGCATGACCAACGATCCATCCTTGATGCGTCCTGCGCGAACCGCTTCATCCAACGCGATGGGGATCGAGGCTGCAGACGTGTTCCCATAGCGATCGAGGTTTAGCATCACCTTTTCAAGGGGAAGGCCGAGTCGGTCCACGACCGCCTTGAGAATCCGCATATTGGCCTGATGAGGCACGTAGAGATCAAGATCTTCGACGCGGAGGTGGTTCGCCTCCAACGTCTCGCGGGCGATCTCTTCCAAAGTCCGCACTGCGACTTTAAAGGTCTCATTCCCTTTCATCTTGATGAACTGCATGCGCTCTGCAATAACCTTTTCAGACGGCGGGGTGCGTGACCCACCTCCGGGCACCGCGATCAGCTCACAGAGGTTGCCGTCCGACCGCAGATGAGTCGAGAGAATGCCTCGCTCTCCGTCACTCGCGCTAATCACTGCAGCTCCGGCCCCATCACCAAACAAGATGCAGGTATTGCGGTCCGTCCAATCGGTAATCGCGGACATCACCTCGGATCCGATCACCAACACATGACGCATGCCGGTCTTCACATAGGCATCGGCCACCGAGAGTGCATAGACAAAGCCGCAGCAGGCCGCAGAAAGATCGCACGCGGCCGCCTTCGTCGCGCCGAGTTGATGCTGCACCAAACAGGCCGTCGCCGGCAGGGGATAGTCGCCCGTGCAGGTGGCAAGCAGAATCATGTCCAGATCCGTTGGCGCGATGCCCGCCGCAGCCAGCGCACGTTTCCCCGCCTGGACCGCCAAGTCGGAGCAGGCTTCCCCCGCGCCGGCAATGTGCCGCTCCCGAATGCCCGTCCGTTCACGAATCCATTCGTCAGATGTGGCCACCATGCGTTCAAGATCCGCGTTGGTCAGCACGTTCGAGGGTGAGTACGATCCGGTTCCGGTAATACGCGCTCTCATGACTCCAGCTCCACCGGTGGGCGTGAGAGGCTCTCTTCAATGTCGCGTTGAATCAATTCATGCACGCGGCCCTCGGCCATGCCTTTCGCCCGTCGAATGGCATTCTTAATGGCTTTGGCTGACGAGCGGCCATGGCAAATCATCGTGATCCCGTTCACCCCCAGCAACGGCGCGCCGCCGAACTCGGCATAGTCGATTTTTCGCTTCAAGTTGCGCAGGGGGCCGGCGATCAATGGATATGCCAGTCGCCCGAGGATCGAGCCGGAGATTTCTTTGAACAGGAGTTTCTTGATCGTTTCGGCGACACCCTCGGAAATTTTCAAGGCCACATTCCCGATAAAACCGTCGCATACCACGACGTCTGCAGCCCCGCTATACACTTCGCGCCCCTCAATGTTGCCGATAAAATTCAGCGCGCTCGCCTTCAGAAGCTTAAACGCTTCTTTGGTGACTTCGTTCCCCTTGCTGTCTTCCTCGCCTATACTCAGGAGGCCGACACGCGGCTCCGGCTTGCGGAAGAGATGCTTCCCGTACTCGTTCCCCATCAACGCAAACTGTTCGAGGTGTTTCGCGGTGCAGTCGACGTTCGCGCCGACATCCAGCATGATGGCTTCCCCGATGAGCGTCGGCAGACTCGTGGCAATCGCCGGTCGCTCCACACCCTTTATCAGTCCCAGGACAAAGAATGAGGCGACCATGCTGGCGCCCGTATTACCGGGGCTCACGACGGCATCGGCTTCGCCATTTTTGACAAGCTCGGTCGCAATCCAGATTGACGAGTCCCGCTTCTTGCGCGCAACGGCCGCCGGCGATTCGTGCATTTCGACAACCTGGGATGCGTGGCGAATGGACAGACGAGAATCCCGACAGCCGAGACGGTCACACTCTTGCTTCAACGTGGTTTCATCGCCGACAAGAATGACTTCGGCATCCAGTTCCTGAGCGGCCTGGAGCGCGCCCTCGATACAGGGAGCGGGACCGTGGTCGCCCCCCACCGCATCGAGCGCGATCTTCATGCGAGATGGTGTAATCACAGATGATGTTGGAATAGCCGGCTGAACACGCGTGGCCCCTCTGGCCCAGTCAGATGGGCGAAAACATAGCGCAGAAGCACGAGCTGCACAACCGGATGGTGGGAAAGGTCGAAAGTCTTGTCCACCATCGAGAGCTTACAGGATGTCCAAAATGGCCGTCCAGCAAGGCCGTAGCGAGCGAATGGGCGAGGCGTACTCTGTTCTGTACGTCGAGCCCTTGAGCGATGCGAGAACGAAGCTGGCGGACATTTTCGACATCCTGGCTAGGCTTCTTCGACTTGAATCACGGCTTTGCCCTTATAGGTGCCGCAGTTCAAGCAGGTATAGTGGGGCAGCTTCAGCTCATGGCACTGCGGACACACGGACATCCCTGGGGGCGTCATGCGCAGCTTCTGGGTACGACGCTTGTCGCGTCTTGCCCGTGAATGTTTATGTTTCGGATTTGGCATGGCAACTCCTTCTCTGGTTCATACCGACCGTCACCGGCCAGCGGCTTCTTCATTCTTCTGCTTCAAATTGCGCAGCACTTGGAATGGACCGCCCGTCGGCTCAGCCACACAATGACAGGGGCCCTCGTTCAAATCTTTGCCACAGCGCGCGCACAAGCCCACACACTCGTCCATGCACAACGGATGCATCGGCGCAGCCAGAATGAGCTGCTCTCTCAGCATCGGCGCCAATTCGAGATGATCTCCAACGTAGTGGTAGATGTCGTTGTTCGGCTCTTCAGGCTCGACCTCTACCTCAACAGCCGGCGCCGCTTTCTTCTTCCGCTGGTCGTCGCGCTTGGCCGTGACAGGCGCAGCCTTGGTCTCTCGCTCATAGACCACACGCACGGAAAACGCCATCGGATCATCAAACTCTTTCAGGCACCGCACGCACTGGCGAATCGCCGTCCATTCCACGACCCCCGTCACGCAGATCGTGCGTTCGACTGACCGGAGATCCAATCCCACCGCTAATGTCCCGCGAATGGACTCGTCCGTATCAGTAAGTCCCAGCGCTTCGGCAGTGAGATCCCCGGACATCGAGATCCCTTCTTCCGTAATGTCTGCGATCTTGGGTGTAAGTAGATCCATCGTGATCCCCATCGGCGCGCTGCGGCCCCACTCCAGTGTACTGAGATGACCTGTCACGCTCGCTATCGCTCCTCAGCGAAGCTGATGATGGCGATTTGTCGCGCCCGCTTCACCGCGACCGTCAGTTCACGCTGATGGCGCATGCAGTTTCCGGAGATCCGGCGCGGAACAATACGCCCACGCTCGGTCAGATAATTCCTGAGCAAACCAGCATCTTTGAAATCGATTGGCGCCTTCTCCAGGCAAAACCGGCAGGGTCGTCTCCGTTGAAAGAGCCGCCCTCCACCCCCGCCACGTTCGCTATCATTTCGTTCCATCACTGCCTCCTCATTCTGCGCAACTAGCCTTGTTCATCCATTTCATAGCCGGGTTCATCATGTACCGGAGGTTCTCCAGCGCCGCTCGCCCCACCACCGGCGTCTTGGCGCTTCGGCATGAAGGTCACTGTCTGTGCGACCACTTCATGCTTACTGCGCTTCTGACCGTCTTCAGTTTCCCACCGACGCTGTTGCAACCGGCCCTCGATGATCGCCCCGTTGCCTTTACTCAAATATTGCCCGCAATGTTCCGCTTGCTTGCCGAACACGACGATATCGACAAAACAGACTTCTTCTTTTAATTCTTCACCCTGCTTGAATCGGCGACTGACCGCCAACCCGAAGCTCGCTACCGGTGTCCCGCTCGGCGTATAGCGCAGCTCGGGATTACGGGTGAGATTCCCCAGAAGAATGACTTTGTTAAATCCGGCCACCGTCCCCCTCCTGGGCTGAGGCCTCCAACGGACGGCGCGGCACCAGTTCCTTCTTGAGATGGACCGTGAGAAACTTGATGATATTGTCTTCCAAACGATAGGCCCGCTCCAACTCACCGACCGTATTGTTTGGCGCCTTGAAGTAGAAGTAAGCGTAGGTGCCCTTCCGCTCGTGCCGCACTTCGTACGCCAGCTTCTTCTTGCCCAGATTTTCGGACTTGATGAACTGCGCGCCGGTCTTATCGGCCACGCCTTTCATCTTTTCGATGAGCGCGTTGGTCTCCTCATCGGAGACAGACGAACGAATAATGAACAGAGACTCGTAGAGCTCCATGCAGCAATCCTCCTGGACAAAGGCCC
>JAHFES010000010.1:16279-40368 GCA_023248355.1 Nitrospiraceae bacterium | reverse complement strand
TAGTAAGTGATCGGTCTCCTGACAGGGGGATTGTCATCTTTTTGGGGCCGGCGTATCGTGCAGCCAGCAATGAGGAGACGACCGATAACGACGCGCATCCTACTCACGCTGGTTCTGGCCGTCGGGTGCGCTGCGCCGGTGTGGGCAGGATTTGAGGAAGGGCTCGCGGCCTATGAACGTGCCGACTATGCAACCACCGTCAAAGAGTGGCGACCACTGGCGGAGCAGGGCGATCCCATGGCCCAACACCACCTGGGGTGGCTCTACGTCATCGGTCGTGGGGTGCCTCAGGATTACGAAGAGGCAGTCCGCTGGTTTCGCAAGGCCGCAGAGCAAGGAGATGGTGACGCCCAGACCAATCTGGGAAGTCTCTATTTCTTGGGAGATCAACTCCCACAGGATTATACCGAAGCGCTGAAATGGCTCCGTGCTGCCGCTGACCAGGATCATCCGCTCGCGCAAACGAAGCTTGGGATCATGTATTATGAGGATGGAAAAGGGGTGCTTCAAGACCGCGTTCAGGTCCACATGTGGTTCAGCCTGGCGGCGGCCCAAGGATCTGAGTTGGCGGATGCATTTCGGGGCGAGTTGACCAAGCAGATGATCCCCGCCCAGCTTGCCGAGGCGCAGCGGCTTGCGCGGGAGTGGATGCCGAAGGGGAAGTAAGTGGCCTGTGGATCGAGGTTGGCGAGAAACACAACGCGCTCACGTAGGAGGTTGTCATGCGATCAAAGCTGGTGAAGTGGACCTGTGGTGTGGGACTGGCGAGCCTTTTTCTGTGCGCACTCCCCCTGTTGCCCCTTACAATGACCGACTCCTCAGTCATCCACGCCGCCGACAAAGAAGAACTACTCGACATCAATACCGCCACTGCCGACCAACTCAAGACGTTGCCTGGTATTGGTGAGGCGTACGCGGAGAAGATCGTCAAGGGCCGGCCATACGCCAGGAAGGACGAATTGGTCCAAAAGAAAATCCTTCCACGAGCGACTTACGAGCAGATCAAATACAAGCTTGTGGCCAAGCAGAAGTGAGTTGGTTGGAGTACGCGATCTTGTTTAGACCGCTGCGCGTTGACGTTCGTCGAAGAGAGAGTATCCCGATGAACGCAAATCGTCTTATGGTGTTCCTGTGTGGGCTGATGATCGTGGCCAGTGCATCGGTCGCTGCGGAGAAGCGCCCAGGGAATGTTAAAAATGGTCAGGTACTCTACCAGCAGCACTGTCTCAGGTGCCACGGTGCGACGTTGGACGGAAAAGGGCCGGACGCGACTAAACTCCGCGTTCGTCCCACTGACTTTCACAAATACCTGTCCCGGGTCAAAGGTGATCTGGAATTGGAAGTCACCATCCGACGGGGCCGAAAGTTGACGGCGATGCACGAGTGGGACAGTCTCTTAACCGATGAGCAAGTCTATGATCTGATCGCATACATTCGAAGCGCGGTTCCGCATTTAGAGGTGAAGCCCTAACAGGCTGTGGAAAAACTCTTTTGGTACGCCAGCGCGTCGATGATCCACACATCCAGCACAACAGGAGAACACCCCCGCAGGATGCTGAAAAGGCCACCATCTCACCCGCCCAACCCCGGCGCGCCGAGACGCGCCGTTCCGCGAGCAAGGCCGCAGCGAGTGAAGGGCCGAGGAGGTACACACCGCACTTCGTGTGGGCCGTTCGCCCATAGAATGGATCTTGGCGAACGGAGAAACCCCTTCAGCCATTCCGATCTCCGCGAATCTTCTCCGGTACGTTGAGGGTCTGAACGATGCGAGAACGCCGCTGGCGGACTTTTTCAGCATCCTGCTAGCCCATCACATGGGCCGCACTCAGTAACCTGCTGTATTCGGCGACACAGTTTGATAGTGGCAGGATGATTCTGGTTGCGGTATTGTTACGGCCTTACGGCCAGGCTAGAGACGTGAGGAATAGGCAAGATGCCTCCCCTAGCCACTCGCCTCGGATCTTTCGCCTCCACGATGTGGCCATGATTGCGATCATCGATTACGGTATGGGAAATTTACGCAGTGTCTCCAAGGCCTTTGAGGCGGTGGGGCATCAGGCGGTTGTCACGCGCGATGTGGCGGTGATCAAGAACGCCAGTCATGTGGTATTGCCCGGTGTCGGCGCGTTCGGCGATTGCATGGCGAATATCGAACAGTATGGGCTGGTCGAACCGATTTGTGCGGCCATTCAATCGGGCAAGCCGTTTCTGGGGATTTGTCTGGGGTTGCAATTGCTGTTTACGGAAAGTGAAGAGTTCGGTACGCACAAGGGACTCGATATCATTCCCGGCAAGGTTCGTCGATTTGCGATCGACCCGTCGTTGAAAGTGCCGCATATGGGGTGGAACGAGGTCAACTTTCAGCGAGCTTGTCCGTTGTTTGAGGGCATTGCTGACGGTGCCCATTGGTATTTTGTTCACTCGTATTACGTTGACCCGATTGACAAGGCAGTGGCTGCCACGACGACGACCTATGGAACGAAGTTTGCCTCGGCGATCTGGCGAGACAATATCGTCGCCTGCCAGTTCCATCCGGAGAAGAGCCAAGCGGTTGGATTGCGGTTGATCAAGAATTTTGGAGCCTGGAAGTAATAGGCGTAAGGAGTAAGGGGTGAAGGGTAAGGGGTTCGGAATGCAAGGCGGAAATGCTCTTCAACTGGCCAGCAGAGCCGGCCTGCTCTTATATCTCATAGGTGGTCTGGTGCTGTTGGCTGGCTGCAGTGGATCGAAAGTCACCACTAAATCGTCAAATGAGCTTCCGCGTTATCAGATCAGGACGATAGCGCTGGTTCCCTTCACGACCATTGCGACGCCACAAGTGCGCGATCAGGGGGATCCGTTCTTGTCGACGCCGCAGAGCGTTCGCCGGTCGGATATTTCGGTCGGCGTGCAGTCGAATGTGGAGCCTCCGCCGCGTCAGACGGTCATGGTGCCGGGCTATGCCGCAGAGAAAATTACTCAGCTCTTCTGGACCCGGTTGCGGAATCGGCCTGGTGTGGTGGTCTCATCACCCGGTGACGCTGGAAAGGCCGCGTTGTCACTGGGCGGAGAGCCGGCGAAGAGCACGCCTGAGGCGATGGCCGCGGCGATGGCGAAGAAGCTGAAAAGCGATGCCGCCCTTATCGGACAGGTGCTGGTCTATCAGGAGCGAGTGGGAAGCCGGCTCGGGGCGAGCCCTCCCGCCTCCGTGGGATTCGAGGTGAAAGTCGTGGCTGCGGAAGGGCAAGTGCTGTGGGTCGGGAATTACTACGAACGGCAGCGGCCCATGACCGAAGACTTCATGGGATTTCTCCAACGATGGGGCGCGTTCGTCACGGCGGAAGAATTAGCCCAGTACGGTGTTGATGAGCTGTTGAAAGAATTTCCGTTTGGAACGGGAGGAGAGAAGTAACGTGCTCGTAATTCCAGCCATTGATTTGAAAGATGGACGCTGTGTGCGATTGCGCCAGGGCGATATGGCAGCGGAGACGGTGTATTCGGAAGACGTGCCGGCGGTAGCTCGGAAGTGGCAGCAGGGCGGGGCCAGCGTGATTCACGTGGTGGACTTGAACGGCGCGGTCGATGGCGAACCGCGCAATCTGCCGCAGATCGAAGCCGTGATGAAGACGGTGAGTGTGAAGGTCCAAGTGGGTGGCGGCATCAGAACCATCCAAACCGTTCGCCGATATCTCAATGCCGGGGTGTCGCGCGTGGTGCTCGGCACCGCGGCGCTCACGGACCGGGCGTTTCTCGAACAGGCCTGCCAGGAATTTCCCATGCGCATTCTGCTTGGGCTGGATGCGCGTGACGGCAAGGTCGCTGTGAAGGGCTGGACGGCCGTGTCGGATACCAAGGCCATCGATCTGTTGAAAGAACTATCTGGATTAGCGATCGGGGCCGTGATCTATACGGATATTTCGCGTGACGGCATGTTGAGCGGGCCGAATATCCCGGCGTTGAAAGAAGTGGTCGAGTGTTCGGCGTTTCCCGTGATTGCCTCCGGAGGGATCACGCGAGTGGAAGATCTGCAGACGGTACAGGCGCTTGGTCCTCGTATCGAAGGCGCGATCGTGGGGAAGGCCCTCTACGATGGAAAATTGGATTATGCTGTTGCTGTGGCAGCGGTGGGCAAGGGGTTCGAGGCAAGAGGCGAGAGGTGCTGAGAGAGAACTGTTTCGAGGAATGGGAGGCTCTTGCCGCTAGCCCCTTGCCTCGTGCCATGAGCGAGGCAACCGAGCGAGCATGCTGACGAAGCGAATCATTCCCTGTCTCGATGTGAAAGACGGCCGTGTCGTCAAGGGCGTGAGCTTCGTCAATTTGCGCGATGCGGGCGATCCAGTGGAAGTGGCGGCGGTCTATGATCGGGAAGGGGCGGACGAACTCTGCTTTCTCGACATCACGGCCTCGCATGAAAACCGGAAGACGATTATTGATGTCGTCGAACAGACGGCAGCGCGGGTGTTCATGCCGCTCACGGTTGGGGGCGGGGTGCGGACGCTCGATGATATTCGTGCGTTGCTGAACGCCGGCGCCGACAAGGTGAGCATCAACACGGCGGCGGTCCAGCGGCCTGAGTTTGTGAAAGAGGCGGCCCAACGATTCGGCACGCAGTGCATCGTGGTGGCGATCGATGCCAAGAGAAGTACCACTCCAGGACGATGGGAAGTCTTTACGCATGGGGGACGGAAAGCCACCGGGCTTGATGCGGTGGAGTGGGCCAAGCGGATGGAGAGTGATGGCGCGGGGGAGATTTTGCTGACGAGCATGGATCAGGACGGCCAGCAAAGCGGTTATGATCTTGGCCTCACGGCCGCCGTGTCCGGAACCGTCTCAATTCCAGTGATTGCGTCGGGTGGAGTTGGAACGCTCGAACATTTGTATGATGGATTCACAAAAGGGAAAGCGGATGCGGTGCTAGCCGCTTCGATTTTCCACTTTCGGACGTTTACCATTCTACAAGCGAAAGCGTATCTTCGGGAACGCGGCATTCCGATACGAGTAGCATCTGCCGCAGAGGTAGCGTGAGCGCATGAGCCAGGCGACCGACAACGGGTTCAAGTTCGATGAGCAAGGGCTACTGCCGGCTGTCATCCAGGATTGGCTGGATGGGACCGTGCTCATGCTGGGCTATATGAATCAAGAGGCCATTGGCAAGACGCTCGCGACGAAGTCCGTGCACTTCTGGAGCCGATCGCGAAAGAAGCTCTGGGAAAAAGGCGAAACCTCTGGCCACAAGCTTCAGGTCAAAGAACTCTTCATTGACTGCGATCATGACACTATTCTTGTGAAGGCACAGCCGGCCGGGCCGACGTGCCACACCGGCGAACGGGCCTGTTTCTTTTCTACGCTCGATGAGGCAGGCCGGATCGGCCAGGAGAAGACCCAGGATTCATTCGGTGGGATTCTCGAAGGCGTGTTGCGAACGATTCGAGATCGCCGTGCGAATCCGCAGCCAGGCTCCTATACGACCAAGCTGTTTGAGGGAGGCCACGACAAGATTCTCAAGAAAGTCGCAGAAGAGGCCGGCGAAGTGCTGCTGGCTTCAAAGGGCGGTAAAAAAGAAGAAATTGTCTACGAAGTTGCCGATCTGTTTTTTCACACACTCATAGTATTGGGCTATCACGATGTGGCCCTTCAGGAGATTTACCAGGAACTGGGGAAGCGGTTTGGTAAATCGGGGTTGCGCCCAGAAAAGTAGCAGGGAGGCCTCGCGTGAGTAGCTGTATTTTTTGTCGCATCATTGAAGGAAGCATTCCTGCCAAGATTGTCTATCAGGACGAGCATACCCTGGCGTTCGACGACATCAATCCTCAAGCTCCGGTCCATACGTTGGTCATCCCCAAGCGGCATGTGGCGTCGGTGCAAGACTTGGGGGAGTCCGATCAAGCCTTGCTTGGGCGTTTGTTGCTGACTTGCACCAAGATTGCGAAGGACAAAGGCCTCTCTGAATCAGGGTTTCGTGTGGTGGCTAATACCGGACTCGACGGCGGCCAGACGGTGCTCCATCTCCATTTTCATGTGATGGGCGGCCGACATATGAGCTGGCCTCCTGGCTAGTGGATTTCCTCAGAATTGACAGACTTTCAAGCCGTCTGTTACCCTGACCGGTCAATTAATCCGATCATTTAGCAACAACTCGTCCGGTCGTGCGCGGCGGGTATGCAGGAGCTACGACTCTCGTGGGCCGAGGCTTGATTTCTGACGAGATCATTAACCAGATCAGGGACCGGGTCGATATTGCCGACATCGTGAGCCATCACGTGTCCTTGACCAAGGCCGGCCAGAATCTTAAGGGCTTGTGCCCCTTCCACCAGGAGAAGAACCCCTCCTTCACCGTGAGCCCATCCCGGCAGATTTTTCATTGTTTTGGCTGCGGCGCCGGCGGGAATGTCTTCACGTTTCTGACCCGCATCACCGGTGGGAGCTTCCCTGAGGTGGTGCGCGATCTCGGACGAAAGGTTGGAGTCGAAGTGGAGGAAGCCGCCGCCCATGCGGGGCCGCAGTCGGCGCATACCAATCGGGTCGAACAGCTTAACCAGGCGGCCGCGGCATGGTTCCAGCAGAACCTGCGTGATGACCGAGTCGGCGCAGGCGCTCGCGAGTATTTGCTCAGCCGAGGCATTCAGCAAACCACGATCGATCAGTTTGGGATTGGGGTCGCGCCCGCCGAATGGGATGGTTTGCTCAAGGAGTTGACGAAGAAGGGCTTTCCCCATGGCGATCTGGCGACGGCTGGTCTTGTGGTTGCGCGAGAGAGCGGGTCTGGATTCTATGATCGATTTCGCGCGCGAGTGATGTTCACGATCACGGATCTGCGCAAGCGTGTGGTGGGATTTGGCGGCCGTGTCCTGGGCGAGGGCATGCCCAAGTATCTCAATTCACCGGATACGCCCTTGTTTAAGAAAGGGCAGACGCTCTTTGCCTTTGATCATGCGCGAGAGGCCATTGCCCGGACGAAGACCGTGATTGTGGTCGAAGGGTATTTTGATGCCATCGCGCTCCATCAGGCAGGGATCACGCATGCGGTTGCCACGCTGGGCACCGCGTTGACCCCCGAACATATTCAGGTGGTGCGGCGGTTTGCGACGAACGTGGTGTTGTTGTTTGACCCTGATGCGGCCGGTGTGCGTGCGGCGCTGAGAAGCTTGGATCTCTTTGTGAATAGTGGATTGGGCGTCAAAGTGATCACGCTTCCCGCTGGGGACGATCCTGATACGTTCATTCGAAAAGAAGGGCCTGAAGCGTTTGCCCGTTTAGAAGCGACGGCTCCCAGTTTGTTGGACTACGCGCTCGACCATAGTGTGACGCAGGCTGCAGCCGGGTCATTGGAAGACCGCATCCGAAGTGTGGATGAAGTGCTGCGCATTCTCCAGAAGAGCGAACATCCGATTGAGCGGGAAGAACGCATTCGAGTAGTGGCGGAACGATTGGGGATCAATCAATCTCGTTTGATCGAGCGTTATCCGGCGCTCCTGCTTCAGCAAAAGAATACGGCTGGCGCTCCACGAGCACAGTCTGTGCAGATTTCCCCTATTCCCGTCTTCAAAGGGCTGCCGGAAGAACGGGATCTCATCTTGTTGCTGTTACATGGCAAGTTGGCGCCTGCCGATGTTCGACGCTTGCGTCCGGAGGCCTTTACGGTTGCGGCGTGCCAGAAGTTAGTGGAGTTGGCGATCGCGCATCTAGATCGGGACGGGCGTATCAGTGTCCGGTCGTTGCTGGATGTCGCGGTGGATGATCCCGGCTGTGGGGCGCTGGCGACGGAATTGTCGCTGCGGGAGGATCATTGTGACGATGTCCCTGCGCACATCAAGGCCTGTTTAGACTGTCTTGACCGCAAGCGGGCGGAGCAAGTCATGCGGGATCTCATCGGCCAACTGAAAACGGCTGAGCGTGAGGGACGGTGGGATGATGCGCGCACGCTCAACGTGCAAGTCAACGAATTGCAAATGCGGAAAGCCGGCACGCCGACCGCCGGTGTGGTTTCATTGGTGAAGGAGTAGTTATGCCGAAACAAGAGTTGCTTGGTGAGGTGAAGAAACTGATTACGATGGGGAAGGAGAAAGGGTTCCTGACCTATGACGAACTCAACAACACCTTGCCGGCTGAAGTGGTGTCCTCAGACCAGTTTGGCAGCATCATGACGATGTTTGGTGAGATGGACATCGAGATTGTCGATGCGCCTGAAGGCGAGCGAGCGCAGAAACGGACTGAGAGCGGTGAGGCCAGCGAAGATGCTGAGGAGGCGGAGACGGAGACGGAGGCGGATGAAGAGGTCGAAAAGCCGATCGACCTCACCCCTGGTGCTTTGAGCCGCACGGACGATCCTGTTCGTCTCTATCTCAAGGAAATGGGCAGCGTGGCGCTGCTCAGCCGCGAAGGCGAAATCGAGATTGCGAAGCGGATTGAAGAAGGGAAGAAGGATATCGCGTCGGTGATCTATGGCATGCCGATGACGATCGAGTTTGTTCTGGCCCTGCGGGATCAGCTCAAGGATGCGAAGATCGATGTCCGAGAGATCGTGCCGGTGAAGGAAACCGAGGAAGATTTCGAGGAAGAACAGCAGCCGGTCGAGCGGGATTACGAAGAGCTGCGAGTGAAGACGCTGGATGCGCTGAACGCGGTCCGGAAAGTGTCGCTGGCATTGAAGGCGCTTGCCGAGAAGGGCGCGTCTATCGGCAGCGACCCGGTGAAGCAAAAGAATTTCAAGAAACAGTTCGACGCGAGCCGGCAGCACGTTGTGGACAAGATCGAATCGGTCAATCTCCACGGGGTGCTCAAAGATCGGATGGTACAACGTGTCCGCGATCTGGCGATCCAGATTCGGGCGGCTGAGCGCGAGGCGGTCAGCTGTCAGCGGAGGATCGGGGTCGGGGGAGAAGCGGGCGCGGAACTACTGAAAAAGATGTGCCGGACCCGGCCAGATTTTCTGGCGGTCAAGCGAAAAACGGGTGTGTCTGAAGAGGCCTTGATCGAGATCAAGAAGGTTTATCAAGCCGCCAAAGCCAAAGTGCGGCAGCTGGAGACTGAGGAGGCGCTAGCCCCTGCGGAAGAGATCAAAGATGCCGTCAAGCATCTCGATGTGGCTGAGGAAAAGGTCAAGCGCGGGAAAGCGGAACTGGTAGAGGCGAACCTGCGTCTCGTGGTGAGCATCGCCAAGAAGTATACGAACCGGGGGTTGCAGTTCCTGGATCTGATTCAGGAAGGGAACATCGGGTTGATGAAAGCCGTGGACAAGTTCGAGTACCAGCGCGGTTACAAGTTCAGTACCTACGCCACGTGGTGGATCCGGCAGGCGATTACGCGGGCCATTGCCGACCAGGCGAGAACGATCCGGATCCCGGTCCACATGATTGAGACGATTAATAAGCTCATCCGCACCTCACGGCACCTCGTGCAGAAGCTCGGTCGGGAACCGCTGCCGGAAGAAATTGCCGAGCGGATGGACTTGCCGCTGGATAAGGTGCGGAAGATCCTCAAGATCGCGCGCGAGCCGATTTCGCTCGAAACTCCCATCGGTGAGGAGGAGGACAGCCATCTGGGCGACTTCATCGAAGACAAGAAGGCGGTTTCTCCGTTGGAAGCCGCCATCCGCTACGACTTGCAACGGCAAATTAATAGTGCGCTGGAAACACTGACGCCGCGTGAAGAGAAAGTGCTGCGTAAGCGGTTCGGTATCGGAGAAGCTACGGACCATACGCTGGAAGAAGTGGGCCAGGACTTTGAAGTGACGCGCGAGCGTATCAGGCAGATCGAAGCCAAGGCGCTGAGGAAGTTGCGGCATCCGAGCCGCAGCAAAAAACTCAGAAGTTTCGTCGAGAGTCTCTAAATGCCATGTGGATGGGCCTGATTTGACTCCACTCTGAGGTCAGCCTAGAATCGGCCATCCGAATGGTCTCATGCGCGGGCAGGGCTGGTGTCATCAAGTGCACCTGATCGGGCCCATAGCTCAGGTGGTTAGAGCGGCTGACTCATAATCAGCTGGTCCTAGGTTCAAGTCCTAGTGGGCCCACCAAGCGATGGGTGTGCCAGGGGCTCAGCCAGTCAGGAGGCTCCATGCAGACAGAAAGGGCATGTTGAATCCAAATATTTCCCCTCTCATCGAATTGCAGAAACTGGATCTCCGTATCATGGAGATCAATGAGATCCGTCGAAAAATCCCCGAACGTCTTCAGACTGTCGAAGCTCCCCTTCGAGACGCCACACAGATTTTGAATGAGACGACCGCTGCTGTCGAGGCGGTGGTGAAGGAGCGGCGTTCGCATGAAAAGGATCTCGAAGCACATGAGGCGCAGACGGATAAGATGAAGTCGCGTCTGTCGGAGCTGAAGACGAACAAAGAATATCAGGCACATCTGTTTGAGATCGAACTGTCGACTAAGAAGCGTGGTGACTTTGAAGAGAAGATTCTCGTCTGTATGGAAAAAATCGATCAGCTGCAGCGGACGTCCAAAGACACGCAAGAAAAGGTGAACGCCTTGAAGACGGTGTTTGCACAGGAAAAGACGGTACTTGATGAGCAGGATCGTACACTTGCTGCAGAGCTTGCTCAATTGGAATCAGGTCAGCGACAGGCAGCGACGCGGGTCGAGAAGAGTCTGCTGGAGCGGTACACCCAGATCAAGACGGCACGAAAAGATCAGGCGCTTGCGGCGGTTCGTGGAGGGATCTGCGCCGGGTGTCGTCTCCAAATTCCTCCGCAACTCATTGCGCAAGTCAAACGCTCTGAGGATCTGTTGCTGTGCCCCTATTGCCGCCGGATGTTGTATTGGGAAGGGGAGCCGGTTGTTGAAGCTCCATCGGCACCCGGAGGCAAGTCGTCAGCAGATCTTGAAGTAGGGGAATCAGTCTGACACTCATCCAGCCTGTCTGCACTGCCGTATTCAAGAACTTTTCTTCCTCCATGTTTCGCCAAGGATTCGGTGCGGCCCCAGCGGATTGGGTCAGCCGATGAGCCGATTCTGCCTCGGCGCTGCCCTTGCCACAGACAACCACGGCATTTCCGTGCGCAATGCGGTGGCTGCACTGCGCGGCATGCTCGAACTATGAGGGAGAGGAATTGGTCTAGGCTAGTCTAGACAGCACGGCTTGTGTGGTTTTGAAGTGAAGTTTGGCCACCGAGTCCAGTCGTTCCTGCCCATGTTTCTTGATTACCATTCGGGCGGCGAGCTCGACAGCCGGTGACGCCCCTTTCGGCAGCGTGGTGCCCACTTCATCCGAGAGTCGTTTCAGACGTAGCAGGAATTCTGCGCGTGCCAGAATGGACGCTGCGGCTACGGCCATATCGGACTCTGCTTTGGGTCGCTGTTCCAATACAATCTTTCGTCCCTTTTCTTGCAGCGCGTTGAGAATCAACCGCTCGTCTCCAAACTGGTCCGAGATCGCACGCTCGCACGAGACCCGTTCGAGTAACGTTTCAAGTGCCTTGGCATGGCCCCACGCGAGCAACCGATTGAGATTGCGGATCTTTGCATAGAGTTCGTTGTACTTGTGCGGACCGATTGCGATGACGCTGTGTGGGCAGATCGTCTTGATGTCCGGCGCCATTTCGAGAATGCGCCCGTCTGAGATTTTCTTGCTGTCTCGGACCTGCATCAGCACAAGTTCGCCTTGCGTCGTGGCATCGACGAAGACGGCGGCAATGACGAGGGGGCCGAAGTAGTCTCCTTTGCCAGATTCGTCGATGCCGATGCGCTCGATTGCGTGATGTGGATGTCGCGTGGTCACAGGTCTGTGCTCCCTCGTAGAAAATTTTCCTAGGGCGCGGTAATCTACTCAATTAGATGCTGGACGGTCAATTTGTCATGACTGGTTCGGTGGGATATTTTTCCGCTGGAGGACTGACGATGGAAGCGAGGTTGCCAATGAAGCATGCGGTTACTCTTCTCAGCCTCCTGCCGGTATTCCTTGGACTGATGGGATGTGAAACCAATCCATACACCGGCCGGCACCAATTACTCATGACATCTGTGGCTGAGGAGATGAATCTTGGTACACAGGCGTATAGTCAGGTGAAGAGCGATCCGAAAGTCCGGCTCTCGCAAGATCCACGAGACGTGGAACCGGTCAAGAGGGTGGCGGCTCGCATTATTGAGGCCGCGAAACGCTCAAAGTATGCCGAGATGGCTCAGCAGTTTCAGTGGGAAGTAACGGTGATCAAGGACGACAAGACCATGAACGCGTTTGCGCTGCCTGGTGGCAAGATTGCTGTCTACACCGGTATTTTCCCGGTCGCCAAAACTGAGGCAGGGCTTGCCGCGGTTCTGGGGCATGAGGTGGTGCATGCGCTGGCGCGGCATGGCGCCGAGCGGATGAGCCAGGGGCAGCTGACGAATGCGGCGCTCCAAGTTGCCGGCGCGGCGATTGGTGCAAGTGGGAGCAATCCCCTGCTTGGTCAAGCCGCGATGGCCGCGTTGGGAGCCGGCGCCCAGGTTGGTGTGTTACTGCCGTTCAGCCGTTCGCACGAGTCGGAAGCTGACTATATAGGAATTTTGCTGGCGGCTGAGGCCGGCTACGATCCGCGCGAGTCCGTTCACCTCTGGGAGCGAATGGAGCAACTGTCTGGCGGTGGCGGGCCGTCCGAATTCCTCTCGACTCATCCAGGCCACGAGACGAGGATTCAACAGCTGAAGAAGTGGATGGCCGAGGCGCTCTCGATCTATCACACAAAGACCCCGGTTTCTGCCGTTGAATTGCCGCAAGTGGGTAGTCGGTGAAACGTCTACCATCTCTCTTGTATGCGGTTGCTTGCCAAAGAAATTCCGTTCCCGTTCTTGTAAGCGCCTCTCATGTTTCCCTATACTAAGAGTGCGCGGGTGTGAAGACTGGGCGATCGCTCGATACCTCTGGTATCGAGAGGAAAGTCCGGACTCCAAGGGCGGGGCGCTGGGTAACTCCCAGGCGGAGCAATCCGACACCAGCACCACAGAAATCAAACCGCCGATGGCCAAAGCGACGGGATCCCATCTGGTCGCAGCGGCTCAGGTAAGGGTGAAACGGTGGGGTAAGAGCCCACCGCGGTGGTGGTGACATCACCGGCACGGTAAGCGTCGCCCGGAGCAAGGCCAAATAGGAAGACACTTGTGGGGCTCCTCGTGAGTCTTGCAAAACGACTGGCCCGGTCGAGGTCTTCGGGTAGGTCGCTTGAGGTTCGGGGTAACTCGAATCCCAGAGAAATGATCGTCCATGCGGAGGAGGCAACTTCTTCGCGGGACAGAATCCGGCTTATAGGTCTTCGTATCCGCGCCCTTTTTTGATGTGATGAGAGGAATCTCCATCGACGGTGGGCTTCATCTACAGGTTTCTTCAAAGGAGAAGAGACCTGTAGATGTGGCTATTCTCCTCGCATTCGCGGCCGGTCCGCAGTAGGTCCTATTGACGCTTCTAGACCAGGATGGTAGGATCTGACACCCTTTCCCCTTGATATTTCAGAACGTTCTGAAGAGTTTGGGGTTAGTGTCACTATTTCATGTTAGGCAAAGCGTTCCCTCTGCTGGGTATCTTCCGGTAGACCGGGAGGGAGGTTGGATATGAAGCTCAACGGTTCTGAGATTTTGATCGAGAGTCTCAAGCGGGAAGGCGTGAAAACTATTTTTGCGCTTCCCGGGGGCGTGGTGTTGAAGATATTCGATATGTTGCACCAGCAGAAAGATCTTCAGGTCATTCTGACCCGGCATGAGCAAGGTGCCGGTCATATGGCCGAAGGGTATGCGAAGGCAACAGGAAAAGCCGGCGTCGCGCTGGTCACCTCAGGGCCGGGCATGACGAATGTGATTACCGCACTGGCCGATGCGTACATGGATTCGGTTCCACTCGTCTGCATCAGCGGACAGGTGCCCACAAGCCTCATCGGAAACGATGCGTTCCAGGAAGCTGACAATGTCGGATTAAGTCGCCCCTGCACCAAATACAACTTCTTGGTCAAGGATGTGAACGATCTCGCAGCGACGATTAAGGAAGCGTTCTACATTGCGACCACCGGGCGGCCCGGTCCTGTGTTGGTCGATATTCCCAAAGATGTCTCGATGAACAAAGCGGAGTTTGTGTATCCCAACTCCGTGTCGATCCGCGGCTACAACCCGACCTATGAAGGCAATAAATGGCAGATTAAGCAGGCGGCTGAAGCCATTATGAAGGCGAAGAAGCCGATCCTGTATGTCGGAGGCGGAGTCGTGTTTTCCGGCGCAGCACAGGAATTACTCGAGCTTGCCGAGATGACACAGATTCCGGTGGATATGACGCTGATGGGGCTCGGCGCATTCCCCGGGGAGCATCCGCTGTCTATGGGCATGTTAGGCATGCATGGCACGTATCAGGCCAACATGGCCATGCATTACTCTGACCTGGTGATCGCGATCGGCGCACGGTTTGACGATCGGGTGACGGGGAAGGTGTCTGAGTTTTGCCCCTATGCCAAGGTCATTCATATCGATATTGACCCGACGTCGATTCGGAAAAATATTCAGGTCGATATCCCTATCGTCGGTGATTGCAAGACGGTGCTGCGAGAGCTGAATCAGATGCTTCGCGCCACGGTGAATGGCGAGCAGAAAGATCTGCGTAAGCCCTGGTGGGATCAAATTAGGGAATGGGAGGCCGCTCATCCCTTGACCTACCAACAGGACGCCGATGGTCCGATCAAGCCACAGCATGTGGTGAAGCGCCTGTATGAGCTTACTAAAGACCGCGATCCGATTGTGTCCACCGATGTCGGTCAGCATCAGATGTGGGCGGCGCAGTATTTCAAGTTAGCCAAGCCCAATCGATGGCTGACGTCAGGCGGTCTTGGCACGATGGGATTTGGTTTCCCTGCCGCCATGGGTGCTCAAGCTGCCTTCCCGGGCAGGCTTGTTCTCTGTATTAGCGGAGACGGGAGCATCCAGATGAATATGCAGGAGATGGCTACAGCGGTGGTCAGCAAGTTGCCGGTGAAAATTATCGTGCTCAATAATCGATTCCATGGAATGGTCCGTCAGTGGCAGGATTTGTTCTATGAAGGGCGCTATGCCTCCAGCTATCTGGATACGACTCCGGACTTCGTCAAGCTGGCCGACGCGTATGGAGCAGTCGGGCTGCGCGCGAACAAGGTTGCCGATTTGGATGAGGTCTTGAAGGAAGCGATCGCTGTCGATAAGCCCGTGATCGTCGATGTGCCGACCTATCAGTTCGAGAATTGCTATCCCATGATTCCGGCCGGAGGCTGCAATCACGAGATGATGCTGGAGGATCCGCCGGAGTTGAAGAGGAAACAAGCTGGCGCGCCGAAAGTCACGCCGGAAGATAAAGACACGGTGTTAACGGCATGAGAGGAAAAGAGCGTATCGCGTAGAGCTGATGGCACGGACTTGTCGGTGTCGCTCCCTGGTTTGGGCCATAGGCTATCAGCCATAAGCTCTTTGTATTTCCATGGAACATATCATTTCGGTGACGGTCGAGAATAAGTTTGGCGTGCTTTCCCGGGTCGCAGGATTGTTCAGCGGACGAGGGTTTAACGTGGAGAGTTTGTCCGTTGCGCCGACGCTTGATCCGTCGATGTCTCAAATGACGATCGTCACCTCAGGCGATGAGCGGATTATCGAGCAGATTGTCAAACAGCTGAATAAGCTCATCGATGTTATCAAAGTGGTGGATCTCAATGAGACGGAATTCGTCTCTCGGGAAACGGTGCTTATCAGGGTGCACACAAAGGCGGAAGATCGGGCCGAGGCGCTCAGGATCGTGGATATCTTTAGAGCGAATGTCATCGACTCTACTCCTAGCACCTACACAATCGAAGTTTCCGGAGATCCCAAGAAGATTGAAGCCATCATCAACTTATTGCAGCCCCTTGGGATCAAGGATTTGGTCCGTACTGGTCGGGTGGCCGTCGCCCGTGAGCCGGTTCGTCCTGCTACTGTGCAAGCCAAGAAGGTTGCCCGCGAGTAGTTTTACGCCGAGTTCGCACGTCGGCCATTGTCAAAAGATGCGCGTTGTTGAAGGAGTACAGCATGAAGATCTACTACGATAAGGACACAGACATTCAGCAGATTCGCAGTAAGAAAGTGACCGTGATCGGCTACGGAAGCCAGGGCCATGCGCATGCGCTCAATATGAAGGAGAGCGGCGTGAGTGTGGTCATTGGTCTGCGTGAAGGCGCGTCCTGGAAAAAGGCGGAGCAGAGCGGCCTCAAAGTCATGCCGGTGGCCGATGCGGTGAAGGCCTCGGATGTCGTGATGATTCTTGCCCCCGATGAAGCTCAGGCTGCCATCTATCGACAGGACATCGCGCCCAATCTCAAGCCCGGCTCATACTTGGCATTTGGACATGGGTTCAATATTCATTTTGGGCAAATTGTGCCGCCGGCTTCCACCAATGTGTTCATGGTGGCACCGAAAGGGCCGGGTCATCTTGTCCGCTCTGAGTATACGAAGGGCAGCGGTGTGCCTTGCTTGCTCGCGATCCATCAAGATCCCAGTGGCACCACGAGGCAGGTGGGGTTAGCCTATGCCAGCGCCATTGGCGGTGGACGGGCTGGTGTGATCGAAACGAATTTTCGGGAAGAAACAGAAACAGATCTGTTCGGTGAACAAGCCGTCCTTTGTGGTGGACTTACGTCACTGATCCAGGCCGGTTATGAGACGCTGGTTGAGGCGGGATATTCTCCCGAGATGGCCTATTTCGAGTGCTTGCATGAAGTGAAGCTTATCGTCGACCTGATCTACCAGGGCGGCATCGCCAACATGCGGTACTCGATCAGCACCACCGCCAAGTACGGCGACATCACCCGTGGTCCGAGAGTCGTGACCGAGCAGACGAAGCAGGAAATGAAGAAGATTCTTGGCGAAATTCAGACCGGTCAGTTTGCCAAAGAGTGGGTTCTTGAAAATCAGGCCAACCGTCCTGTCTACAATGCGCTGCTTGCCAAAGGCGAAGCTCATCCCATCGAGGCCGTGGGGGCCAAACTCCGGGCGATGATGCCCTGGCTCAAGAAAGATCAGTTGGTCGATAAGACCAAGAACTAGGGGTTGAGGATTCTGTGGCAGATCGTGCCGTCGGCGTTCCGTTTGCCAAAGAAGGAATTCCCTTCATTGGGGCTGCCGCTGGCGTTACACTGTTGGCAGGGTTGCTGGGATGGACTGTTGCGGCGGTCGTGGCTGCACTCCTGACGCTCTTTGTCTCGTGGTTTTTCCGCAATCCTGCCCGGGTTGTGCCGCAAGGTCCACGGCTCGTGGTGGCACCCGGGGACGGGAAAGTCATTGCCATCGAAGAAGAGTTTGAGCCTCGGTTCCTCAAGGATCGCAGCATCAGGCTCACCATTTTCTTAAATGTGTTCGATGTGCACATCAATCGGATGCCCTGCGATGGAGTCGTCGAAGATGTGCAGTATCAACCGGGTTTGTTTGTGGTTGCCAGCAAGCCAGAGGCAACCTTGACGAATGAACAAAATGCCTTGATGATTCGAACTGTGGAGGGGGTAAAAGTTCTGTGTGTGCAAGTCGCGGGTTTGATCGCCCGGCGCATTGTCTGTTGGGTCTCGCCGAAGGATCGAGCAATACGAGGTGAGCGGTTTGGATTAATCCGCTTTGGTTCACGGATGGACACCTTTGTTCCCATCGGCACAAGTCTTCGGGTGGCGGTGGGAGATCGGGTGAAAGGCGGAGAAACCATTCTAGGGGAGCTGCGATGAAAACTACCAATTTCAAAAGCTCATTTGGGAAAGACGGAAAGCGCCGCAAGGCCGCCATGCACCTGATCCCGAACCTCTTCACAACCGGGAATTTGTTCTGCGGGGTGTTTGCGATCCTCTCGGTCTTCAATGCCAACTACATGGCGGCCGCGATCGCAATTCTCGTCGCCATGATTTTCGATGTCCTTGATGGCAAATCAGCCAGGCTGACAAACAGCACGAGTCATTTTGGCCTGGAATATGATTCACTCTCCGACGTCGTGTCCTTTGGCGTGGCACCAGGGCTCTTGATCTATTCCTGGGCGTTAAGCGGGCAGGGAACGTTCGGCGTTGCCGTCATGTTTGCCTATGTGGCGATGGGTGCGGTGCGGTTGGCTCGGTTCAATTCGACCGTCGCCGTATCTGATGGCAAGTACTTCACTGGTCTTGCCATTCCTGCGGCGGCTGGGGTCATCGCTTCTCTGGTCGTATTCGATCATCACATTGTTCGGATGGGGGCGGAGGTCAAGCCCATTCTCGTGTTGATGATCACGCTCATCTTGTCCTTCTTGATGGTCAGCACGATCAAGTATCGGAGCTTTAAGGATCTCAAGTTTAAGGGCCGTCAGCAGATCACCTATCTTGTTTGGGGGATACTTGCGGTGATGCTGGTGGCAGCGTGGCCGCAGGTTATGTTATTTGTAATTTTTTCCGGCTATGCCATGATGGGTCCGGTCGAACGGGCGTTTTGGCTTGTTGCGCGAGCGGTTGGGAAAAAGGGCGCCGGAAAAATGGAACCGCCGCCGCTTGAATCGAAGTCGTAGTGGCTGTGACGAGGAGCAGTACGCGAACTGCACAGATCTGAGAGAGCTGGTGGGTGGTGCAAACCAGCCTGTGCGTCGCCGAACTCGCCTCTGAGCCGAATCCCTGAATCATGAGTAAGGGGTTCCGTCTCGCCCCCGTGAGAGGGCGTCATGAAGGGCTATGAACGACGCATAGGTTGTTCAGGCCGAATCAGGGTGGTACCACGGAGCTTCTCGAAGCCTCCGTCCCTGGGCTGAGGGATGGAGGCTTTTTGTTTTGAGAGTGCTGAAAATGCCTTCCAGCGGCGTTCTCGGTCGCGCGATCCCTTCAACGTACGAGTTAGTACGCCTCAGGGATCGCGCTCCTTGCGGCCTTGCTGGAAAGGCATTTTGAGCAATCTCACAGGAGAGGAGAGGTAAGAACATGGCACGGATGATCAGGATTTTCGATACGACCTTACGGGATGGCGAGCAGTCGCCCGGAGCCAGCATGAACGTGGAAGAAAAGGTCATGGTGGCCAAGCAACTGGCCCGGCTCGGGGTCGATATTATCGAGGCGGGGTTTGCCTATAGTTCTCCCGGTGATTTTGAGGCGGTCCGGCGAATTGCTCAGGAAGTGGAGGGGCCGACTATCTGTAGCCTGGCGCGGGCGCGTCCGGAAGATATCGATCGGGCATGGGAAGCCTTGAAAGGGGCGCCGAAGGTCCGCATCCATACATTCCTCTCGACCTCCGACATCCACTTGAAGCATCAATTTCGCATGACGCGTGAAGAGGCAAAAAAACGTGCGGTGGAGATGGTCCAACGGGCGCGGAGCTACGTGAGCGACGTGGAGTTTTCGCCGATGGATGCGAGCCGCTCGGATCCGGCCTATCTCTACGAGGTGATCGAGGCGGTGATTGCGGCTGGGGCGGGAACGGTCAATATTCCCGACACGGTGGGCTATGCCGTGCCGCAAGAGTTTGGCGCGTTGATCAAAGGAATCTGTGACAAAGTTCCCAACTCCAAGCAGGCGGTGATTTCGGTCCATTGTCATAACGACTTGGGCGTTGCCGTGGCGAACAGCTTGGCGGCAATCGTCAATGGGGCGGGCCAGGTCGAATGCACGATCAATGGTATCGGCGAACGCGCGGGAAATACCTCGTTAGAAGAAATTGTCATGGGGCTTCGAACCCGGAAGGATTTCTATCAGGCCGATACCCAGATTCGAACGGAGGAGATTGCCAAGACCAGCCGTCTCGTCAGCAAGATTACCGGAATGGTGGTGCAGCCGAATAAAGCGATCGTGGGAGCCAATGCCTTCGCTCATACGTCAGGGATTCACCAGGATGGTCTGCTGAAGGATAAGACGACCTATGAAATCATGCGGCCGGAATCGATCGGCTTAGTCGAGAGCAAGATGGTGATGGGCAAGCTCTCCGGTCGTCATGCGTTTCGGCAGCGGCTGGAAGAACTGGGCTACAAACTCACTGAAGAAGAGATTAACCATGCCTTCGAGCGATTCAAAAAGTTGGCCGACCAAAAGAAGGAGATCTTCGAAGAGGATCTCGAGGTCATCGTCTCGGAAGAATTGGCGAAGATGGCTGAGCGGATTGTGCTGAAGTCGTTTCACGTCGAAAGTGGAACGGATCGAATTCCCACCGCGACGGTGGAACTGGAGATCGATGGCAAGGCGGTCAAGCAGACTGGCACCGGCGATGGGCCGGTCGATGCGATGTACCGGACCATTGCGGCGATGACTCAGACGAAGAGCAAGTTGCTGATGTTCGGGGTCAATGCCATCACCGGCGGGACCGATGCGCAAGGAGAAGTTTCCGTCCGGGTAGAGGAGGACGGCCGGACCGTTTCTGGTCACGGAGCCGATACAGACATCATTACCGCAGCAGCCAGAGCCTATCTCAACGCCTTGAATCGGCTGGCCTACATGGCGTCCAAACAGGCTGAGGGAGGACAGAAGGTCCGCTTGATTTGATCGTTCGCGCCACGCTACAGTGGCGGCTTTTAGCCAGGAAGAGCGACCGCCCGTCGGGCTTCCTGGACCTGTTCAAGGGCTGTCCATGATGTTGAAGCGAACGCTATCTGATTGCCAGGAATTTTTGGCTGGGGATCAGACGGTCCTCCGGGAGCTCCTGCATCCAACAAAGCACGCGGTCAAGCTTGGTTATAGCCTGGCCCATGGCACGTTGGCGGCGGGACAACGCTCGAAGTGGCACGTTCTGACCTCTTCCGAGGTGTACTACTTCATCGCGGGGCATGGCATGTTTACGATCGATGGGGAAGCGTGTTCGGTGAATGCGGGTTCGATGATTTACGTGCCTCCAGGCGGTAAGCAGTCCTTGGAAAATACCGGGACGACCGACGTGGAGTTTCTCTGTCTGGTCGATCCGGCCTGGCGCCTCGAAGATGAAGCGGTGTTGGAATAAGCAACTGATCGTGTGATGGGAAGGAGATCCATACCGTGAACGCGAAGATCGCAGTGTTAGCCGGGGATGGGGTGGGACGTGAAATTGTTCCGGAGGCCGTCAAGGTACTGAGGGCGATTGGTGAGAAGTATCACCACACCTTTGAGTTTGTCTCAGCCGATATCGGTGGGCAGGCGATTGACAAAGTGGGGGTGCCTCTCCCTCAGGATACCTTGGCGCTCGCCATGCAAAGTGACGCGGTGCTGTTGGGGGCAGTGGGCGGTCCCAAGTGGGAAGGGTTGGAGTACAGCCTCAGACCGGAGCGCGCGCTACTGGGTATCCGCGAAGCCTTGGGACTCTATGCCAATCTCCGCCCGGCGAAGGTCTATGCCGATCTCGTCGATGCCTCCACGTTGAAGCGCGAGGTTATTGAAGGGATCGACATCCTCGTGGTTCGTGAACTCACCGGCGGTATTTATTTTGGGAAGCCCAAGGGCATCGAAACACTGGCCAATGGCGAAGAGCGCGGCTTCAACACCGAGGTCTATACAACGGAGGAAGTCCGGCGGATTGCGAAAGTGGCGTTCGAAGCGGCGCGGAAGCGGCGCAAGAAGGTCACTTCGGTGGACAAGGCCAACGTATTGGAGTCGTCTGAACTCTGGCGAAGAGTGGTGATTGACGTTCACAAGGGCTATCCAGACGTCGAACTAGGTCATATGTATGTGGACAATGCGGCGATGCAGTTGGTCCGAAACCCCCGGCAGTTCGACGTGTTGCTCTGCAACAATATTTTCGGAGACATCCTGAGTGATGAGGCCGCCATGCTGACGGGCTCGATCGGGATGTTGCCGTCTGCGAGCATCGGGGCGAAAGTCGGTCTTTTTGAGCCGATCCACGGCAGTGCGCCGGATATTGCCGGAAAGAACATTGCCAACCCTATCGCGACGATTGCCTCGGCCGCCATGATGCTATCCTATGCGTTTCAACTCGACAACGAGGCGGAGGCGATTGAGCAGGCTATCGTGAAGACGCTCGACCTCGGTTATCGGACGAAAGATATTCAGAGCCCTGGTGCCTCGATTGTTGGGACGGCAGAAATGGGAGATGCGATTCTGCGGAACTTGACCTAACCGCCGCGCCTGACGGATATGGCAACGACTCTTCGATCGTGGACAATTGGGACGCTGGCCGGAAGCGGCGAGCCTGGATTTGCCGGCGACGGTGGATCCCCTCCTCAGGCGTGCCTCAATGAACCGAAGGGATTGGCCATCGATTCACACGGCCATGTGTATATTGCCGACTCTGAAAATCACATCATTCGGAAAATTGATCGGGCCGCCGGCGTCATTACAACGGTCGCAGGTGTGGCGGGTGATGATGTGGCACGACCGGCCGTGCAGCATGAAGCGGAGGCAAGGCTGTCAAATGACGAGGACCCATTTGCCGATATGAGTCAGTCTGCCACACAGAAATATACCCAGCAGGCGGATGTGAGTGGGACGGTTCGGTATCTCATTAACGGAGCGGCTGTTCAAAAGCGGTTCAGCGGTGACGGGGGGCAGGCGGTTCAGGCGCGCCTCAATTTTCCTACCGCTGTGGCTGTCGACCAGCAGGGGAACTTCTTTATTGCCGATACGATGAATCACCGAGTGCGTCGTGTGGATGCGGCGACAGGGAGGATTACGACGCTGGCCGGGACTGGCCAGGCGCGATTCTCGGGTGATGGTGGCCCGGCCGACCAGGCGGCGCTCAATGAACCGGCCGCTCTGGTGCTCGATGGACAGGGGCGACTGTTCATCGCAGACCAGACCAATAATCGCGTGCGCGTGGTCGATTTGAAGACTGGCCTCATCTCAACTTATGCCGGGACCGGATCGGCCACCTATGATGGAGACGGAGTTCCAGCCAGCAGTGCGAGTCTGTCAGGCCCCAGTGGCGTCGTCGTACGAGATGGGGTACTCTATATTGCTGATTCGTTTAATGGTCGAATCAGGGCGGTGAATCTTTCCACCGGTCTCATCTCGACGGCACTCGGAGATGGCGGCGAGTATCGGTTCCAATCATCGGCAGAGCCGCCATCGAGCAGTCTGTCTCGTCCATCCGGGATGGCCATTGACTCGTCTGGCAATCTGTTCGTGACCGATTCCGACAGCCATTTGGTCCGGCGCTGGGATCGTGAGAAACAAGTGCTTGTTCGCGTCGCTGGGACCGGGATCGCGTCCTATGCCGGGGATGGAGGATTAGCCTTGGAGGCCAGCCTCAGTTATCCGTTCGGTATCGTTGCCGATCAGGACGGCGCCTTGTTAGTGGCCGATACCTTTAACCATCGCATTCGTCGATTGTCGTTGGAGTAGGAACTGTTCACATGAAGAAGAAGTCTGCGTATACCGTGGCGGTCGTTGGTGCGACAGGGGCTGTGGGGACTGAGATGATCGATGTGCTCGAAGAGCGCGCGTTCCCGGTCGGGACGCTCATCCCACTGGCCTCGTCCCGTTCTGCCGGCGGAACCGTCACGTTTCGAGGCGACGCTATCCCTGTGCAGGTGCTCACCAAGGATTCGTTTGCCGGGGTGGATATTGCGCTGTTTTCAGCCGGTGCGAATATCAGCCGGGAATTTGCGCCGATCGCGGCCAAGGCCGGCGCCGTGGTGATCGACAACAGTGCAGCCTGGCGGATGGAACCGGATGTGCCGCTGGTGGTTCCCGAAGTAAATGCGCACGACATTGCGAATCATAAGGGCATCATCGCCAATCCCAACTGCTCGACCATCCAAATGGTCGTCGCGCTGAAGCCGCTGCATGACCGTGCAAAGATCCGGCGGATCGTCGTGACCACGTTCCAGGCGGTCTCCGGGACCGGCAAGGAAGCCATGGACGAGCTGATGACGGAATGCCAAGACCTGCTCAGCTTCAAAGAGGCGACGCCGAAGGTCTACCCGTACCAGATTGCGTTTAATTGTCTCCCGCAGATCGACGATTTTCTTCCCAATGGGTACACGAAGGAAGAAATGAAGTTGCTCAATGAGACTAGAAAGATCATGGGCGATCGGACCATTCAGGTGACCGCGACCACGGTGCGAGTCCCTGTCTATGTGGGG
Source organism: Nitrospiraceae bacterium (assembly GCA_023248355.1). Classification (GTDB taxonomy): domain Bacteria; phylum Nitrospirota; class Nitrospiria; order Nitrospirales; family Nitrospiraceae; genus Nitrospira_D. The sequence goes on along the minus strand of JAHFES010000010.1, from coordinate 16,443 downwards.
CATTCTGAAGCGATCAATATTGAGACAGAACAGAAACTTTCGGCCAATGAAGCTCGGGCCATTCTGTCCGAGGCGTCTGGTGTGCTGGTCTTCGACGATCCGGCGCATAAGCTCTACCCCATGCCGTTGGACGTGGCAGGAAAAGACGAGGTCTACGTCGGACG
>JAHFES010000010.1:0-16179 GCA_023248355.1 Nitrospiraceae bacterium | reverse complement strand
GCTGCATTGAATGCCGTCCAGATTGCCGAATGTCTGGTGAAGGGTTAGCAGGACGCTGAAACAGCCCAACAGCGTCGTTCTCGCATCGCTCACAGGATCCACGTACCAAAAGCGCACGCGTCGTCTCCTCGCTCGCTGCGGCCTGGCTGCCGAGCTGTTTGAGCATCCTGCAAACTGTTCTTGTAACGGGCTGGGATGGATACTGATGCCCGAATGGACTGCTCTCGGCAAAATCTTGATAGGAGTCGGGGTGGGAATCGTCGCACTCGGAGTGCTGTTACTTGCGGCAGATCGATTCCCTGGGCTGGGGAGCGCATTCAGCTGGTTGGGGAAGCTTCCTGGCGATCTATATTATAAACGCGACCACGTGAGTTTAAATTTTCCCCTCGCCACCAGTATTCTCCTCAGTGTCGTTCTTAGTCTGCTATTCTATATTCTAGGATGGCTCTTCCGCCGATGATAATACGACAGGTCTGTGCCAGCGTGGTTGGGTTGACGCTAGGATTGGTTTGCGCGGCGTCTGCAGCCGAGTCGGCCCAATCGATTCGCGTGTTACTGGCCTCAGATGTTCAGCGACTTGAGGTGCGTGCCGAAAATACGGTGTGGGTGACGGATGCTCAGGGTCGAGCGCACTTTTTCCGGTCCTCGCTTCGGATCGAGGTGCGAGGCCCAGCCATGCTGCTCAACGGGACTCGTGTCAACGGGGATCAGCTGACCATACGGGCAGGGGATCAAGACTTGAAGCTCTGGCTGCCGCGTCCGAGTGGCACAGTCAATGGGGTATCCGTCCAGCCTGGGGATGAGAAGGCCGCTCTGCAAGTCAGTGGCTCGGTTCAGTTGGTTCGGCGCGGGAAGGGCGTGCTGGTCATCAATCAGGTCGATCTGGAGGAGTATGTGAAGGGAGTGGTGCCGGCTGAGGTCAATTCTGCCTGGCATCCCGAGATGCTCAAGGTGCAGGCCATCGCGGCCAGAACCTATGCGCTCTATCAGCATATGCTCAGTGCGTCGCGTGACTATGATGTGGCCGCCAGTATCCAGGATCAAGTCTATCGTGGCCGCCAGGGCATGGATGCGCGGGTGGAGCAGGCGGTGGAGTCGACGAGAGGATTGGTGGTGACCCATCAGGGTGCGCCGATCTATGCGGCGTTCTCCTCGACCGCAGCCGGCATTACCGAAGATGCGATGATTGTCTGGTCGAAAGACTTGCCCTACTTGAAAGGGGTCGAGTGTCCGTTCGACGTGGAGTCTCCCTATTATCAATGGAAAGTCTCGTTCAAGATCGACACGCTGGAGAAGAATCTGCGACATCAAGGATTTCCAGTCGGAACTATAGCTACGATCACCCCGCTCGCGCATAGCCGCGCCGGCCGCGTGGCGACGTTGCGCATTCTGCATTCCAAAGGCGAGCTGATCCTCCGCGGGGAGGAACTCCGCAAGGCAGTAGGCTATACAGTGGTGCCCAGCACGCAGTTTACGATTGAATCGATTGGTTCCGACGTTGTGCTTTCCGGGTATGGTGCCGGCCATGCGGTAGGATTATGCCAATGGGGCGCCAAAGAGCTGGCTGAGTTGGGCTATTCCTTTTCGAGCATTCTTCGCTATTACTATCCGGGGACGGAGCTTCAGAACACGTCGTTGACGAAAGCGCCCCCGATCACCCTGCCCGCGTCCTGATGCAACTGTCAGATTTTGATTTTTCGTTCGATCACGACCTCGTGGCCTTGCAGCCGGTGCTTCCTCGTGATCGTGCCCGGTTGCTGCTCCTTAATCGACAGACCAGTCAACTTGGCCATCGCCACGTCTCCGATCTTTCTGAATTGCTAGAGCCCGGCGATCTCCTCGTGGTGAATGATACGAAGGTGCTGGCGGCACGGGTGTCAGGCACAAAACAGCCAACTGGAACGCCGGTCGAGGTCTTGTTCGTCAAGGATCGTGGCCATGATGTCTGGGAGATCATGGTCAAAGGTCACTTCCGTGTCGGCCAGGTCATCGAATTTGATGCGCAGTCTTGCGCGACGATTCTGAAACGGGATGCCACGGGGACACAGGTGAAAATAGACAGTGCCGTGCCCGTTATGCAGTTGTTCCGAGAGCAGGGCGAGATGCCGCTGCCTCCCTACATCAAGCGCGCACCCACCCCGGATGATCACCGCTGGTATCAAACGCTCTTTGCGAAAAAGGACGGCGCAATCGCGGCCCCGACCGCAGGGTTGCATTTTACTCCGCCGCTCATCACGCGCCTCCACGCACAGGGAATCACGATTGCGACTGTCACGCTCCATGTCGGCCCCGGCACGTTCAAGCCAGTGTCGGCGGAGCGTATCGAGGATCACCAGATGGGCGAGGAAGCATTTGAGATCAGCGAGGCAACGGCCGCAGCCATCGCTCGGACAAAGCAAGCTGGTCAGCGTGTGGTGGCCGTGGGCACGACGGTCGTGCGCGCGCTTGAGACGGCTGCGCGTGAAAAGGGCCAGCTTGGCCCGATGTCCGGCGAGAGCCGTCTGTTCATCACACCAGGATTTCAATTCAAGGTGGTTGACGCACTCATGACGAACTTCCACCTTCCGCGGACTACATTGTTGATGCTGGTGTCAGCATTTGCCGGTGTCGGGTTGGTTCGGAAGGCCTATGAAGAGGCGGTCAGGGAACGGTATCGCTTCTATAGCTACGGCGATGCGATGCTGATTCTGTAGTGGGCAAGGGGCCCGAGGCGAGCGGCAAAACCCCTTGCCTCTCGCCTCGGGCCTGAGGTCTAGAGCAGTTCGCGATGAATCTTCATCGGAATTTTGCCTTTGAGGGATTCTTGATAGGCCGCCAAGGCGCGTTGTTGTTTCTGAAACAACATGTCTTGCAGGACGCGCTCTTTTGCCGTCGCGGCCTTGGCTGGGTCAGAGTCTTGCGGTCTGGTCATGAGGGCTTGTCCCTCTGAGATCTCTGACGGGGTAAGCGCCACAGAATCGCGAACGATCACCCGCGCCTTATTTCCGAGGACGTCCTTGTACTGCGCCGCTTCAAACACAGCCGGCGTCAAGTGGTTCGCGGCCAGGAGGCGTTGATAGAGTTCAGGATCGAAGACCCCGTTTTTTTGAAAATCTGGAATTTGGACAATCATCTCCCGCAAGTCGGCATCGGACACGGTGACGCCGAGGTCTTTTGCGGCAATGAGCCAGAGGCGATTGTCGACGAGCTGTTCGATGACGAATTGTTTGATGGTTTCATCTTTGAATTCACCGGGCACTTTTTCTTTGTAGAAGCGGTACATGTTTTCATAGGCCCGTCGGAACTCATCGCGCGAGACCGTGAGATCTCCGACGCTGGCGACGGTGCTGCCCGCTTGGTCGCCGAAGCCCCACCAACCCATCGTGATCACAAACGCAATGGCCAAGATGCCCATGATGGATTTGAGCAACCAGGGATAATTGTGCGCTGCGCTTCTCATTACTTTAATCATGAAGTCCCCTTATCCGTTCAAGTGTTCTGGGATTGTACTTGTGGTCAGATCTGAAGGCAAGATCATGCAGTTCAAGCAGGTACGGCCTTGTGGGCGTGGCGGTGTGAGACCCAGGGGGTCGGATCCGGATGAGTTCCAAAAACCGATACCTTTTCGCGCGAGAGATTGAGTCAGGGCTTTGGGCAACGAGAAAAGAATGGCTGCGAGAAAAGAATGGTCTTTGTTTGTGCAATGTGTTGGATTTTGTTATACTTTGCCACTAATTAGAAGGAGATCCCTTGACAGGGGAGGGTCTAACCGCGAAGTTGCTTGAAAGAACGGTCTATCCGAAGGCCCATGTCCTGAATCGGTTTATTGCGAAGCTGATCGATCTGTTCATCGTTATTGCCGCAGACGAAATTGCTCCTCCGGTGGGGTTTCTTTCCGGTCTGGCCTACATCTTGATTGCAGACGGATTTGCAGGCGGGAGAAGTATTGGAAAGCGGTTAGTCGGTCTGCAGACTATGCGAGTAGATGGTCGGGAAGCGGCGGGGTTCCGAGAGTCGATCATTCGCAATTTGCCGTTTGGCTGCGCACAGATTGCGTTTGCGGTCCCGTATATCGGATGGCTGGTGTCCCTGGCGATTCTTGCTTTTGAAGGCCTTCTGATCATCGGGAATGAACAGGGGCGCCGCCTGGGGGATGAAGTCGCGAGGACCCACGTGCTGGATGCCGGGCATCTCGCAGTCCCAGATTGAAACAGAAGACACGTATAGCACGTATAGGTTGGGCGCTGGATTGCCCAGCCAAGATGAAGGGAGAGTTGCCGTGGGGTTCCCGGGAGATGTGTTTGGGTGGTTCTCCAATGACCTTGCGATCGATTTAGGCACAGCCACAACCCTGGTGTATGTCCAGGGGAAGGGGATTGTCCTGAACGAACCGTCAGTCGTGGCGGTGGAAAAGAGGACTGAAAAGGTGCTGGCCGTCGGAGCCGATGCGAAGAAAATGCTTGGACGCACGCCCGGCAACATTGTCGCGATTCGGCCGATGAAGGAAGGCGTGATCGCCGACTTCGAGATGGCTGAGCAGATGCTTAAGCATTTCATCCGTAAGGCCCACAATCGCAGTGCCTTCGTCCGGCCGAGGATTATCATTGGGGTGCCATCCCGCATCACGCAAGTGGAACAGCGGGCCGTGCGCGATTCGGCCGAGCTGGCCGGAGCGCGCGAAGTCTATCTGATCGAAGAACCGGTGGCCGCAGCGATCGGGGCCGGGCTGCCGATCACAGAGCCATCCGGCAACATGGTCGTCGACGTCGGCGGTGGGACGACGGATATCGCGGTCATCTCGCTTGGCGGCATTGTCTACAGTGAGTCCGTCAAGGTCGCCGGCGACCGGATGGACGAAGCGATCATGAACTACATTAAGAAGAAGTATAATCTGCTCATCGGCGAACACATGGCAGAGCGCATCAAGTTTGAAATCGGGTCTGCCTATCCGTTCGAGGAGCGAAAAACGATGATGATCAAGGGCCGCGACTTGATCTCGGGCATCCCGCGCACGCTGGTCGTGGACGATGCCGAGATTCGTGAAGCCTTGCAGGAACCCATTGGGACCATTGTGAACGCGATCAAAGTCGCATTGGAAAACACTCCGCCAGAATTGGCGGGAGATATTATTGACCGCGGAATTGTGTTAACCGGTGGAGGCTCCCTCCTGAAAGGGATGGACACTCGATTCCGCGAAGAAACGAACTTGCCGATCATCACGGTGGACGATCCACTCACTTCCGTTGTCTTGGGAGTGGGAAAGATTTTGGACGAACTGGATCTCCTCCGGAAGGTGTCGGTCATGTCTCAGGCGAACAGCCTCCGGTAAGGTTCCATCCCTCATGCGGATGGTCAATTTGCGCGCACCCTACAATACGAGGCGTCTCGCCCTCGCCATCGCGGCCGTCTTTCTGCTCGGCTTCTTCCTCCTGCCTAGCCAACTTCAAGGTGTGTTCCAACAGGTGGGCGGTCCAGTTGGGTGGGTCCTGAGTTGGCCCTTCCGAGCTGTCGCCGCCGTGCATGATGGGATCGGTGATCTCTGGACCGGGTATGTGGCGTTACAGGGCGTGGAGGAAGAGAACACGCAGCTGCGCAAGGAACTGGAGTATCTCCAAGGGCAGAATAGCCAGCTGCGTGAAGCGGCGTCGGCCACGGAACGACTCACCGCGCTGTTGGAATTTAAGGCGCAAGCGCTTCCGACGATGGTGGCCGCGCAAGTGATCGGTCGTGATGTCGGGAACTGGTACCGGACGATTATCCTGAATAAGGGAGAGTCGGACGGCCTTCAGCCTGATATGGGCGTGATTACCGCTGTCGGTGTCGTGGGTCGTATCGTGAAGACGACGGCGGCCACCTCGGTGGTGTTGCTGGTGACAGACCCGAATAACGCGATTGCCGGGTTGATCCAACGAACGAGAGACGAAGGGATCGTAGAAGGGACCACGCAGGGGCTGGCCCATCTCAAATATATTCCCTTGTTGTCGATCATGCGGACGGGCGATCGAGTGGTGACGTCTGGATTGGTCGGAGGCTTTCCTCGCGGCCTGGCCATCGGGACGATCACGAGGATTGATAAAGAAGAAGGGGCGTTGTTTCAATCAGCAGAACTGACACCGGAGGTCGATGCAAACCGAGTAGAAGAAGTGCTGGTGATTCAATCTCACTATGTGCCGACCGAAGGGGAGCGTCTCGGCGGTCCTGCTGTGAAGCCCAAGCCATGAACGCGCTGTTGTATCTGATTCTCATTGCCGGTCTCGTGCCGATTCAGGCCATCCTGCTGCCGTATCTGAGCGTGTGGGATGTGAAGCCGGATCTTGGTCTCATTGCGGTGTGTTTGGTTGGCCTGTTCGGGGGGGAACTCGAAGGACTGCTGGTCGGTCTGGCTCTGGGATGGGTCATGAGCCTTTTTTCTGCCGGTGATCTGGCGTACAGCATGGTGACGAAGGGGGGGGCGGGATTCATTGCCGGTTTCGCCGGCAGACAAGTCGCGCATATTACTCCGGTCGTCCTCGTCATGGGACTGTTGGTGACCTCGTGCGTAGCCGGACTGATCATGGCCTTTTCGCTCAAGCCACATGAGGAGCAAGATTTGTGGTGGGCGCTTCGGGCTATCGTGCTCCCGCAAGCCTGTTTTGATGCCGTGGTAGGCGGGGCGCTGTATTGGCTGGTGTGGAGTCGATTGAATGTTGAGTTGTGGGTTTCAGAGTATCGGGTGTAGGGGAACTCATGGCGACAGCCGGTTATCCGGAAGCAGAACTTGGTGAGCTTCATCGTCGGCTCGCGATCCTTCGGATCGGGCTGCTGCTGGTGGTGGCGCTGCTCGCCCTCCGCCTGTGGCATCTGCAGATCCACGAGGGACCGTACTATCGCGACCTCTCGGAAAATAACCGGACGAGATTGGTTCTGTTGGAGCCTGCTCGAGGGCTCATCTACGATCGGCATGGCGTCCTACTGGCCAACAACGTCCCGAGCTTCAGTCTCTATGTCACGTTGGAAGACGTGAAAGACCGCGAAGCCCTCATTCAGAAGCTGACCGATTTGCTTGGTTTGGATCCAACACTCATTCGGAAAAAGCTGGTGGGGAGGGGCAGTAAGCTGCTGCCGCGCAAGATCAAGGATCGCATGACGCTTCGTGATGCCACGGTGATTGAATCCCATCGCTTGGATCTCCCGGGTGTCATGGTGCAAGTCGAGTCGCAACGCAATTATCCCGGTGGCGTCATGGCATCCCATCTGTTGGGCTATGTCGGTGAAGTGTCGGCTGATCAACTGGAGAAACCGGAGTTTGCAGACCTGCACCAGGGGAGCGTGGTCGGCCAGTACGGAGTTGAGAAGTCCTATGATCGCCATGTCCGAGGCCAAGCCGGCCAAAAAAGTGTCGAAGTCGATGCACTCGGTCATGAAAAGAAGACGGCAGTGGTCGAGAAGCCGCAGGCGGGGAACGACCTCTATCTCACCATCGACGTCCGGCTGCAGAAGGTCGCGGAGGAGCTCTTAGGTGAAGAATTCGGCGCCATCGTCGCGTTGGACCCCACCAATGGCGATATTCTGGCCATGGCCAGTCGTCCGGCGTTCGATCCGAATGTGCTTTCGCGAGAATTGACGCCCAAACAATGGGTCGAGATTGTGCAGGACGAAGGGCGCCCGTTGAACAATCGTGCGTCCCAGGGGCAGTACCCTCCGGGTTCGACGTTCAAAGTTCCCATGGCGGTGGCGGCGTTGGAGACGAATACGATGTCGCCCTCGAGCACCGTGCACTGCAACGGAGGCTATCAGTTCGGTAGGCGGCTTTATCATGACTGGAAAGCCGGGGGACATGGCTCTGTCGATCTCCATAGTGCCCTCGTGAATTCGTGCGACGTGTACTTTTATACGGTGGGCCAGCGGATGGGGATCGATGTCATGGCCGCCTACGGCAAGGACTTCGGGCTTGGGCAAGGCACGGGCGTGGAGTTGCCATCGGAACGGTCAGGTATTATGCCGTCCAGCGCGTGGAAGCAGAAGGCGAAGAACGAACCCTGGTTGCCGGGTGAGACCATCTCGGCGGCGATCGGGCAAGGCTACGTGACGGTGACGCCGTTGCAGATGGCGAGTTTGATCGGCACCGTCGCGAATAACGGAGTCAGTTACCGCCCTCGTCTGGTGCAGGCGGTCATGGATCGGACAACAGGAAACTTGCAAGAGTTGCCGGCCGTGCCCCGTGGAAAGGTCAACGCCAAGCCTGAGACGTTTCGCTTGGTCAAAGAGGCGCTGGCCGATGTCGTCAAAGTGGGAACAGCGACCAGGGCGAAGTCGTCGCTGGTGACCATCGGGGGGAAAACGGGGACGGCTCAGGTGGCGGCGCTTCGAACGGGGCCGGAAAAGGACATCCCCAAGAAGTTCCGCGACCATGCTTGGTTCGTGGCGTTTGCGCCGGTGGAGTCGCCGAAGATTGCCATCGCCGTCCTTGGCGAGCATATGGGACATGGAGGATCCGCTGCGGCGCCTCTCGCGAAGGTGGTCATTGAAACCTATATCAAGCTCGCCCCGCAGGTCCCGATGGTGACGTCGGATTCACCGAGGGCAGGCCAGACTCGACGATCGTTGGAACAGTCATGATCGATCGATTGACTGATAATCGTGGTCTCGACAACTTCGATTTACGCTATCTGGGATTGATTCTCGCCATTCTTGGAATTGGGGTGCTCTCGATCCATAGCGTGACGCATGGGCAACAAGGCGGGGTGGCGCCGTATTTTCTCAAACAGCTGGTATGGATTTTCTTGGGGGTGGTCGCGTTCGTCGTGATGTGGGTGTCGGACTATCATCGTATCGCCCGGCTGGCGTATCCGGCGTACGCGCTGGTGCTGCTGATGCTGGCCTTTGTCCTGGTCGAAGGGCGAACGAGTAAAGGGGCGCAACGGTGGATTGCGCTGGGTCCATTCAGCTTTCAACCGTCGGAGTTCGCCAAGCTCGTGCTCATTCTCGTGCTGGCGCATTACTACTCAAAGGCGCCGCGCGTGGGGTGGTTGCAGCGAGTGATCATGCCGGGGTTGTTGATGTTTCCCGGCCTCGTCCTGATTCTGAAACAACCGGATTTGGGCAGCGGATTGAGTTTTGTCGCGGTCTATGCCGCGATGCTCTTGATGGTCGGCGTCCGCTCGAAGGCGCTGGGTGTCATTCTCCTCTTCTCGGTCATGCTGTTCCCGTTTGCATGGGAAGGGGTGTGGGGGTCCTTGCATGATTATCAGCGACAGCGCATTATGGCCTTCGTCGATCCGGATTATGATCCGGGGGGGAAAGGTTATCATGCCTTGCAATCAAGAATTGCGATTGGTTCAGGAGAATTGACGGGGAAAGGACTCTACGGCGGCACCCAAAGCCAGCTGAAATTTCTGCCGGAAGGGCATACGGATTTTGTGTTTGCAGTCTATGCGGAAGAATGGGGATTTCTTGGCGTGCTCTTGCTGTTGGTGTTGTTTGTCGCGCTCATCTGGCTGTCGCTCGAAATCGCTTCCAAAGCGAAGGATCAGCTCGGTGCGCTTCTCGCGGCAGGAATTGTGGCCATGCTCTGTTTCTGTGTTGTGGTCAACATCGGCATGACGGCGGGGATGTTTCCGATCGTCGGCATCCCGCTGCCGCTGGTAAGTTATGGCGGAAGCGCCACGATTATGACCATGGCGTCGTTGGGATTGCTGTTGAATGTGAAACGAAGGCGGTTGAGTTTGTTTTATTGAGTTGAGTGTCGGACCGACGGCACGTGTCTGTGTCGGCGGTCCAGCGATATGAAGACGATTGAGAGCCATCGGAGTGTGAACGGGTGATTGGATGATTGGACCTGGGCATCGTGCCCGCGTCCATCGCTCCCCGCAAACCTCTGGAGCTCAAAGGTAAAAGGAGTGTTGTATGGGAATTGAGATTGCGATTACGGTCACACGGGAAGAAACCCGTGTGGCAGTCCTTGATGGCGGGGTGGTCACCGACTTGTTCGGGGATCGCGCGAAGCACAAGGATTTTGTTGGAAACATCTACAAGGGAAAAGTGGCCAAAGTCCTACCGGGCATGCAAGCGGCCTTCGTTGACATCGGTCTGGAGAAGGCGGCGTTCATGCACGTGTCCGATCTCTTGGAAGATGCAGAGCCGGGAGATCTGTTGGTCGATGCGGATGAAGACGACAAAGATTCTGACCTGCTCACGCCGAAGCGCCAGAGTGCGAAACCGATTGAGCAGCTGCTGAGCGAAGGCCAGGAGCTGATGGTCCAGATCTCGAAAGGGCCGATCGGGACGAAAGGGCCGCGGGTCACGGCCTATGTGTCGCTGCCAGGACGCTACCTCGTGTTCATGCCGAATGTCGAACATATCGGCGTGTCCAGACGAATTCCGCGCGATGAAGAGCGGGCCAGGCTCAAAGACATCATGCGACGGGTGCGCCGCCAGGGCTGCGGCTATATCGTGCGGACCGTCAGTGAAGGCGTCAAAGAAGATGAGCTGAAGTCCGACGTCGACTTCCTGCACGTGCTGTGGCAGGACATTCTGACCAATCGGGAACGATTGGGTGCGCCGGCGTTGTTGCATACCGACCTGAGTCTCAGCTTCCGCGTGGTGCGGGATCTGTTTGGAAAGAAAGTGGATCGGTTGTGGATCGATTCACGAGAAGAGTACGAGGCCATTCGCGATTTCGTGCAACGGTTTTCCCCGGAGCAGACCGCGCGCATCCACTTCTACGACAAGGAGGAACCTCTGTTCGACCACCTCGGGGTGGAGCAAGAGATCGCGCGCGCGATGAGTCGGAAGGTGTGGCTGAAATCAGGCGGCCACCTTGTGATCGATCATGCTGAAGCGATGACGGTCATCGACGTCAATACGGGGCGGTTTGTCGGGAAGCGAGACCAAGAAGAGACGATTCTCCGGAACAATCTGGAGGCGGCCAAGGAAGTGGCCTACCAGATGAAGCTCCGCGGGATCGGCGGCATCATCATCGTCGACTTTATCGACATGGAGCGGGAAAAGAATCGCGACAAAGTCTACCATGCGCTGGTAGACGCCATGGCCTCTGACAAGGCACGGACCAGGATCTCGAGGATTTCGGATCTCGGTCTGATTGAAATCTCCCGCGAGCGTGTTCGCGAAGATCTGTTGCGCTCGCTCTCCGAGCCCTGCCACTACTGTGAAGGCCGTGGGTACACCAAGTCGCCCACGTCCGTGGTCTATGAGATCTTTCGTGAGATTCGCCGGATCGGACCCTCCGCGGATCATCAGCGGATCGTCATCGGGACCCATCCCAAGGTGGCCGAGCTGCTGCAAGACGAAGAGCGCCAGGGGGTGGAAACCTTGGAGCGAGATTGTTCGGCGAAAATCATTGTCACGCAGGATAGCCAATTGCATCTCGAGCAGTATGACCTCGTCGTGTTATAAACCCGCTTCTCATCTGCCAGTGCATCACGAAGACTGGATGACTCACGTGGCGGGGCCTCTCTGCCGTTGGTACGAATTTCCTGTGCTTCATCGGTGTATGCAATGGATGTGGATTTACTGACCTCGTGGTTGGTGCTCCAGGCCATCGACGGCGTGGGCGATCGCACGCTCCTGAAACTGATCCACGCGTTAGGCTCACCGCACGCGGTGCTGACGGCCTCACAGGATGATCTGGTCCGGGTCGGCTGCAGTCCTGAACTGGCCGAATCGGTGCGGCGTGGACCTGAGCTGAAGATCCGTCACCAGATTGACCGGCAGCTGAAGGTCGCCCAGCGTTTGAAGATCCAGGTCATCACGATCTTTGACCAGGCTTATCCTGCGCGACTCAGAACGATTCCTGACCCGCCCCCGCTGCTCTATGTGACCGGGCAACTATCTGCCCAGGACGAGGTAGCCGTGGCGATTGTGGGGGGACGGCGAGCCACGCTGTCTGGGCGAATGATCACCGAAGAGATTGCGAAGGAGCTTGCCGGTGGTGGGGTCACGATTGTCAGTGGGCTCGCACGCGGGATCGATGCGGCGGCGCACCGGGGTGCGCTGGCCGGCAACGGCCGGACGATCGCCGTCCTGGGGTGTGGAATCGACCGCACCTATCCACCGGAACATGACACACTGCGACGCAGCATTGAATCTCACGGAGCCGTCCTGTCCGAGCTGCCGATCGGCTCCTCTCCGCAGAGTCATCACTTCCCACGAAGGAATCGGATCATCAGTGGGATGTCACTAGGGGTGCTGGTCAGTGAAGCCGCGACGAACAGCGGATCGCTCATTACGGCCAAGCTGGCATTGGAGCAAGGACGTGACGTGTTTGCCGTGCCGGGTTCGGTGAAAGAAGAGGCGTGCCGAGGATCAAATGGCCTCATCAAAGAGGGTGCGAAACTGATTGAGCGGGCACAGGACATTCTCGATGAGATCTTGCCGCAAGTGGATGCGCGCATGCGGGCCACCCTCTCTGTCGGCGGGGCACCATCGGCCTCGCGCGAGCCGTTAGGGAAAGAAGAATCGCTGGTGTATGAGGCGCTCTCGTACGAGGCACGATCCGTTGATACGGTGATCGAACGCACAGGGTTGAGCGCCGCGCAAGTGGCAGCCACATTGCTTTCGCTGGAATTGTACGAGCGTGTTCGCCAGCTTCCCGGTCAGCAGTACATCCGCACCTAAGTGGGCGAGTCCACCATTCTAGTTGCAGGAATCTGTTATATTTGGTACGGATGAACGAGTGGTTCACGTGCAGATGGAGTTGTCGTGGCGAAATCCCTGATCATCGTTGAGTCGCCGACCAAGGCGAGGACGATCACCAAATATCTGAGCCGTGGGTATACGGTCATGGCGTCGGTCGGCCATATTAAGGATCTGCCCACCAGCAAGTTGGGGGTCGATCTCGACCACGATTTTGAGCCGCAGTACGTGACGATCAAAGGCAAGTCGAAAGTTCTTGCCGAGATTAAGAAGAAAGCCGAAGAGGCCGACAAGATATTCCTGGCGTCGGACCCTGATCGTGAAGGGGAGGCGATTGCCTGGCACCTTGAGCAAGAGCTACTAGGGAAGTCGAAAAAGAAGAAAAGTGGAAAGATCTTCCGGGTCTTGTTCAATGAGATCACCGAGTCGGCGATCAAGCGAGCGCTCCAGTCGCCGGGTGAGATCGACATGAAGTTGGTCAACGCCCAGCAGGCTCGCCGTGTGCTGGATCGCATTGTCGGCTATCAAGGCAGTCAATTGCTCTGGACCAAAGTCCGGCGCGGACTCAGTATGGGACGGGTGCAGTCTGTCGCGATGCGATTGATCTGCGAGCGGGAGGCAGAGCGGGAGGCGTTCAGGGCCGAAGAGTACTGGTCGATTATCGCACTGCTGTCCGGCGCCAACCCGCCGGCGTTCGAAGCCAGGCTCCATAGTATCAATGGCGAACAGGCGTCGATCGACAATGGCGAGCAAGCAGGCCGGGTGGTCGAGGCGATCCAAGGGAAAACCTTTGTCGTCGAATCAATCGAGCGTCGAGAAAAGAAACGGAATCCTGTCGCGCCGTTCATTACGAGTCGCCTGCAGCAAGAAGCGGCTCGCAAGCTGCATTTCTCGCCTAAGAAAACGATGACGCTGGCTCAGCAGCTCTACGAAGGCATCGAAGTCGGTGCTGAAGGGGCGACCGGTCTCATTACCTATATGAGAACCGACTCTCCCAGAATCTCGAATGAAGCGATGGCCGAAGCGAGGGAACTGATTCAGGCGAAGTTTGGAGCGGAATATCTCCCTGCGACACCGAATATCTACAAGACTCAGAAGGCCGCGCAGGAGGCCCACGAGGCCGTCAGACCGACCTCGGCTGCGCGCGATCCGGAATCCATCCGCCAGTATCTCGACCACGATCAGTATAATCTCTACAAGTTAATCTGGAATCGATTTATCGCCTCGCAGATGGTGCCGGCGATCCTGGATGTCACGCGGATCGATTCGAATCCGGTTGGCACGAAAGACAAGTATGTGTTCCGTTCGACCGGGACGGTCGTCAAGTTCCCAGGTCACACGATTGTCTATATGGAGGGCGTTGATAAAGAGTTGCCGACCCAGAAGCCGAAAGCCGACCAGGAGGCAGAGGACGACAACGAGCGCCAACTGCCGGCTCTCTCTGAAGGGGAACAGCTGCGGTTGGTCCAGCAAGAGGGGCAATCGGTGACGGGGCTGACGTCGAAGCAACACTTTACCCAGCCGCCGCCCCGGTACAACGAAGCGCTGCTGATCAAAGAGCTTGAGGAAAAGGGGATTGGGCGTCCATCCACGTATGCGGCGATCATCTCCACGATCCAGGACCGTAAGTATGTGGAGAAGACAGAGGGCCGGTTAGTGCCGACGGAAACAGGAAAAACCGTCCACGACTTCTTGATGAAGGGGTTTCCAGAACTGATCAATGTCGATTTCACCTCGCATCTCGAAGAGCAGCTCGATGAAGTGGAAGAGGGGGGGAAGCCATGGGTGACGGCGGTCCGCGATTTCTATACACCGTTTGCGAAGGAACTAGAACGGGCGAAGACCATTCCAGGACCAAAAGATACGGTTGAGCCGCCCACGGATATCCCTTGTGAAAAATGCGGCAAGATGATGGAAATCAAATGGGGGCGGAACGGAAAGTTCCTGGCTTGTCCAGCCTACAAAGACGATCCGCCGTGCAAGAACACGCAGAACTTCGAGAAGCTGCCTGACGGGACAATCAAGATTGTCCCCAAGGTGGAACTGACGACCGATGAAAAGTGTGCCAAGTGTGGTAGTGCCATGGTCGTGAAGACAGGACGCTTTGGAAAGTTTATCGCCTGTTCAGCCTATCCTGAATGCAAAACCACGAAGGCACTCGCGCTCGGGGTGAAGTGCCCACAGCCGGGCTGCGGCGGGGATCTCGTTCAGAAGCGCACCAAGAAGGGGCGTTCCTTCTACGCCTGCAGCCGGTATCCGGAATGTGAATATGCCCTCTGGGACCGTCCCGTGCCAAAGACCTGTCCAACCTGTCAGGCTCCGTTCCTCATCGAGAAAGTCAGCAAACAGGCTGGGCGTAGCGTGCAATGCCATAATGAGGAGTGCGGGTACCGCGAAGCAGGATAATCACCTTTCACGCCTTGGCGGTTCGTCGATCTTCCCTTGCCCCCTCCCCAGGCCCTCCTTCGTGTGGCCGAAACTGAAACCCAAAGTCGGCAAAGCTTTTCGTGTGCCGTTACTGCCTCCTGCCGGTCGGTTGACGGACGGGGCGACGGTGACGATAATGAGATCACGTGTTGATAGCACGATGACTGTAGGGAACATTCCTATCTGCGCCCCTAACGGTGAGGGCCTGCTGTATTTCTGAAAGGGGGGGGACCGATGAAAGCCAAAGAGGGTGTGATCAATGTACTGAATAAGGTCCTGACCGCCGACCTGACGGCGATCAACCAATATTTTGTGCATGCCAAGATGTGTGAGAACTGGGGCTATGAGCGGTTGCATCATAAAGTGCGCGAGCGAAGCATCGACGAGATGAAAGATGCTGACGAACTCATCGGTCACCTTCTTTATCTTGAAGGCGTGCCGAACGTCCAGCGCATGAACAGCGTGCACGTCGGCGAGACGGTTCCCGAGCAACTCAAGCTGGATCTGAAGGCCGAACAGGAAATGTTGACGTTGCTGAATGAAGGCATCGTGCACTGCACGAAAGTGACGGATTTCACGACCCGCCACATGCTCGAAGACATGGCCAAGGATGTCGATGCGCATATCGATTGGATCGAGACGCAGATGGAAACGATCAAGCAAGTCGGCCTTGAGATGTATCTCGCCGAGCAGATCAAGAAAGAAAGCTGAGCACGATCATGAAGGCCAAAGAAGGAGTCGTCGAGTTTTTGAATCAGGTCTTGAAGTCAGAATTGACGGCTGTTCATCAGTACCTGCTGCATGCCGCCATGTGTAAGAATTGGGGCTATGCGAGATTGCATGAACATTTCAGTCATCTTGCGAATGAGGAGGTCGGCCATTCCTCAGGCTTGATCGATCACATTCTGTACTTGGATGGGACTCCAGATGTTGAGCATCTTGAGCAGGTGGGCGTGGGACGTACTGTCGTGGATCTCTTCAAGGCAGATCTTGGGTTTGAGCGTGAAGATGTGGAGTTGCTTCGCAAGACCATCGCCCACTGTGCCAAAGTGGGCGATTTCACGACCCGCCACATGCTTGAAGACATGATCGTGGATTCTGAGGAACACGTCGATTGGTTTGAGACGCAGCTCAGGACGA
>JAHFES010000069.1 GCA_023248355.1 Nitrospiraceae bacterium | reverse complement strand
CGTGACCACGCTGAGCAGAATGAGTGCGACGAGTGGGATCGCAGAGGCAAGAAGGAGCTTTCGGCGGATTGAAATATCGTTAACGAGGCGAACGACATGCTCTCGCATGGACTCTCCACGAGCTTGCGCTATCCTAGGATCGAGTTCCATACCCTGTCAAATGCCACTCTTCCTCGTTTCTTGTCGAGGATCGAACGATCAGACATTACGGAATGAGAGCCATGAGGAACAGGTGCGGCTTCCCATCACTGAACGTTCCGAACGCGAGTACTGCCACTTTCCGGTTTCAGCCCCTTCGGACATACCAATAGCGCCCAGCAGATAGACATGAGCCCGAATCGTGTTGAGCCAAGAACCAATGATAGAGATCGCAAGATCCATTCCGGCACATGCGGGTGCCGTTGAGTCCCACCTTACCTCGAAACCATTTGCTAGAGCCTCTTTTCTACGGGCATGTCTAGATAAAATTTGGTACCTCTCAGCATCTGATAGGAAAGGCGAGCGGATTCGCTCAGGCCGCACGCTAGTACTCCGCTCACTTTCTTTGATCACACCGCAGGGGAGATCTTACCTGGCAGTTGCCGTGCTGACTTCTTCCGCTTCCCTATACCACGGCCAGACACGCAAGGTGCCGCTGTTGTGTGCGATTCGCGACTGCTCGCGCTGAGCGATCTCGCGCACAATTCCTTGGGTACACCGTATCGACCACTCAGCTGTTACGGCTCACCGCAGCTTAACCAGACGGACTTGCGGAAGAATCCAATAGATCACGAGTCACCAGGAATAATCAGCCTACTGGCCCATGAATTGCTCTGCTAGGGATACGCTTCGACTGGAGGACATGATGCGCCGTCTTTACCCTGTCTTTGTACGAGAGCTCACCCACTTTGCCCGGGAGTGCGTGAAATGGACCCTCATCGGCATCGTGTTCCTCTTCAGTCTCTGGTTCTTGACCGACGGCTTGCCCCGAGTGGTCGCAGTCATTAACGGAGGTGCGCGATGACGCTTCATGATTCGCTGGCTCCAGCTATGGAAAAACCCGAGAACGGTGTGCGAGGGCTGAAGCATTGGCGCTGCGACCTGATGGCGGGGTTGCAAGTCTCGCTCGTGGGTCTCCCGCTCTCGCTGGGAATCGCGATCGCGTCCGGTGCGCCTCCGATCGCGGGTCTGATCTCGGCCATTATCGCGGGGTTGATTTTCCCCTTCCTCGGTGGAGCCTATGTCACCATCAGTGGACCGGCCGCTGGTCTCGCGCCGGCATTGCTGGCTGGTGCGCTCACGCTGGGCCACGGAGATTTAGCGGTGGGTTATCCGCTCTTGCTGGTCGCCATCTGTCTGACCGGCCTGGTGCAAGTGGTGTTGAGCCTCTTTCGCGCCGGGAAATTCGCCATGTATTTTCCCATCTCGGTGGTCGAAGGGATGCTGATGGCCATTGGGATCATGATTATCGTGAAACAGATCCCATCCCTGCTGGGCGATCTGGCTCCTCCCGTCAAATCTATTCCCAGTGCCATCCTCGATATCCCCCATGACATCCAAGGGATGAATCCGGTGATCTTTCTCATCGGAGGCCTCTCCTTAGCCCTCCTCTTTCTTCTCTCCAACAGAAAAGAACGGTGGGCCACGCTCATCCCGCCGCCCCTTCTGGTCGTCGGCCTCGGTATCGTCACAGGCTGGTTGCTGCACCTCCCGAATGAATACCTGATCAAGGTGCCCTACGATATTCTGGAACATGGCATTCGTCTTCCTGCCTTTTGGGATGCCTGGCAGCAACAGGACTTGTGGATGGGTCTCCTGCTGATCGTCGTCACGCTGACCCTCATCGACGGGACCGAGTCACTCGCCACGATTGCCGCGGTCGATAAGATCGATCCCTATCATAGAAAATCGGATCCCAACGTCACGTTGCGGGCGATGGGCCTTTCCAACATGCTGTCCAGCCTGGCCGGCGGGTTGACGATCATTCCCGGGGGCGTGAAGAGTTCGACCAATATCCAAGCCGGGGGACGGACCCTCTGGGCGAATTTCTACTATGCCATTTTTCTCGCGCTCTTCTTGTGGTGGGGCACAGGCCTGATCAATCGAATTCCGCTCGCCGTCCTGGCCGCCGTGCTCATCTATGTCGGATGGCGGTTGTGTGAACCTCGGATCTTCAGGAAGATCCTCGCGATCGGCAAGGAACAGTTCTTGATCTGTCTAGCCACAATCGCCGTCACCTTGTTCACCTCGGACCTATTGCTCGGCGTGACGGTCGGCATGTTGACCAAGATCATGGTGCTCTGCTTTCATTCCGTACAGTTTGTACTCGAAGAGACTCCGGCGGACCAGTCTTCCATCAGACCGTACACGAGGATCCTGTACGATGCGTTCGAAGAATTGTTCACAAGCCCGGTCATCCGCATCGGAGACGGCCGCGGTTCTCGTGCACGTTACAGCGTGAAGCTTGCGGCGAATAACATGCCCGCGGGGACTACCCGGACGGCAAAAGACACGTACAAAATTTATCTGTCTTCGGTCACTTGCATGAATCTGGTCAAACTCGACAAGGCACTCAGCAAAATCTCCGATCCGCCGAACCCCGGCTCCAACTTCATGGTTATCGTCTTGGGACGGCTTATCGACCATACTGCGATGGAGTATTTGCACCATTTCCGGGAACAATGCATCCAAGCCGGCCATACATGCGCCCTCGTCGGAATGGAGGACTTTCAGGCGTTGTCGGGCCACGTGCTGGCCTTTCGCATGCTCACCCACCGCCTACAGACCGTCGAAGAGTAAAAATGGGGACGTGTCTCTGATATGTGACTTGCTCTGTATCCAGGTAGCCAGAGACAGTCCGTACATAAACGGTATTCACTGGGATGCCCTGTCGTCACAATTAGGCACCGTAAGGAGCACATCACATGCAAGCGAGTATTTTTGTCACCGATGACGAGTCTGCGGTTCGTAAAGCGCTTGTCAAGCGACTCTCTCGACGCCAGCATCAAGTCCGGGCCTTCCAATCCGGAGATGAGTTGTTGGCCGCATTGGAGCAGGACCAGCCCGATCTGATTCTCCTCGACCTCAAGATGCCTGGAATGTCAGGGATCGAGGCTTTGAAGCAACTGCGCACAAAGGCTCGTGACGCGGTGGTCATCATTCTGACCGCGTATGGCACCGTCGAAGATGCGGTCGAGGCCATGAAGCTCGGCGCCTATGATTTTCTGATCAAGACCGTGGACCTTCAGGGTGTGGAGCCGGTTGTGGACCAAGCGGTGGAGTATCTCTCGCTCCGCCGTCGGGTAGCCTATGAGGCAGAGCATGAGGCGGCACAATATGGGTGGTCCGGGCTGGTTACGAGCAGCGCGCCCATGAACGATCTCCTCGCGCAGGTGCGCGAGGTGGCGCAGAGCCCGACGACGACCGTTCTCCTGATGGGCGAAAACGGGACGGGCAAGGAATTCCTTGCCCGCGTGATTCACCATAATGGTGCGCATGCAACAGGCCCGTTCGTGGGCATAAATTGCACGTCCCTTCCACGAGAACGGTTTGAGCGTGAACTCTTCGGATATGAACGGGGGGCCTTTGCGGGCGCAGACCAGCGAAAACTTGGTTTACTGGAGCAAGCAGAATCCGGCACACTGTTTCTGGACGAGATCGGGGATCTCGATTTGGCGATGCAGTCCACGTTGCTCCACGTTTTGCGGGATCGGTCGTTCCACCGTGCGGGAGGAACGGAACACATGGCGGTGAATGCTCGATGCATCGTTGCCACGAAGCGCGACATCAAGAAGGAGGTATCGGAAGGACGGTTCCGAGAAGATCTCTTCGTTCATCTCACGGCATCGACCTGTGTCTTGCCGCCTCTCAGGAGCCGTATTGAGGACATGGGGCCCCTCTCCAAACGATTCATGGTGAAATTCGGCGTCAAGTTTGGCAAGGACGTGGTTGAGCTCGATCCGGGAGCTATCGCAGTCCTGAATGGGTACCCCTTCCCAGGAAATGTGCGCGAACTGCAGAATGTCATCGAGCGCGCCATGATGCTGTGCAAAGGAAAAACCTTGACGGCCAGCGACCTTCCCTTGGAAATGCGGGACGTGGCGGTGCCGGTCGCATTGTGACGACGCAAGGCAGAGGCAATCGCGACGTCCTGAGATTCTGCTCCATCAATACCTGTGCCCAGCATGCCAGGAGGGTATCGTGCAGGCCACGACAGCGGCCATTCAAAATCGGTACAAGAACGAGAGCTGAATCCGTCGATTTTCGGCCTGGGCGCCGTCCGCATAGATTGTCCGGACCCAATTCGTCTCTAACCCCATCCGAATCTCCGGTGTAAAATCGTGGAACACGTACCCATAGTAGGTCGAGTCCCGAATATAGATACTCGATGTCGTACGGATTGCCCCGCCGCAAAACGACGCACTCACTGAACAGGTCATTTCGCTTGCATTGGATGAATAGATTGTCCCGTAGCCACCGCCGATCCATGTCTTGCCTTCATCCGGGAAATAGTACGTCGCATGAACCATCATCGACGTGGTGCGAATGGCTTCGACCTTGCCGGTCTGACTGCTCACGGCTGCAAGCCCGGCATCGATGTTGGTCTGGCCGAAGGCAGGCCCACCGAACCCGCTGTTCGAGGTCGAATTCCCGCATACCGGGTTACAGATACCCCAACTCAATCCGTTAAACATATCCGCGATCCCGGCGCCAGTGACCCCTTCCATCACGACGTGGGCCGTATTCCCCATCCCGCCGTCTCGTGAAGGAAGGACTGGGAGAAACAAACTGGAGGACATTCCCCACCCAGTCACGTACGTCTGAGTACTCACATTGGTTTGCCCCCCCGAATTGGCTTCAAGTCTCCGGCCAACGCCACTAATTTGAAAACTCATCGGCTTGAGTGCGACCTCTCCGCTCGATGAACCAATATACGGCGCTTGCAGGCCGTGATACGCGACCTGAACACCCGCAACAAATGACGGAAGGTTGGCATCCGGCTGTGGGGGGCGCTCTATGGAGAACATGGGAGTCAGGGACAGGCTGTCTGTCAATCGGAGTCGCTTGGACACGCTGGCCTGAATCCATCGATTAAACATATTCGCCGGCGTCGCCGCCACTGACACTTGCCCCCTCGAATATTCGGACATGAATCCAAACCGAGACCAATCCTGCCCGATTTTCACATCGACCGCCGGGCTTTCTAGCAGGAAGTACATCTGAAAGATGCGCGCATCCGGACTGGTTCGCAACGTCAAATTGGACACTCCGGGGGTCCCAACCGCCGGTTCGTTCCCCAGGAAATCCATCGCTCCATAAAATCTTGTTTTGATGCCGTTCCTCTCTGGGGCTTGTACATCGATCGTGATCCGGCTGTTCCGCGGACTGGTTTGAAATAGGCTATTGGCTCCGCCCAGTGTATTGCTTCGCAGGACCGGACGGTTGCCGATGATTTCCTCAAAACTCCGCGTGTTGTCCCCGATGAAATCGATTTCGGCGAAGCCGCCGAGCTTGACCGAGAGGCCGTCTCTGGAAAGTCCGTTCGCTTTCTTCTCCGCCCGCTCCTCGACAACGGCCTTGTCGTATTCCTCTTGTGAGATCACACCCTTTTCCAAGAGCAGTCGCAGCGCGCGATTCTCTTTTTCTTCCGACCACGCAACCCCTGAGGTTATCTGCATGACCAGCAGAATGATTGGAACCAGCAGACAAATCCTTGCCACACACTTCATGCTCTCCCCTTCATTGGATCGGACCATGTCAGCGGGAAACGGGATTCTGTTCCGCGACGTGCGAGAGTCATCAGCAAAGGCTATGCCCGCTTGAACCCATGATAATCAGACGAAATGCGATTGATGGCATGTCGGGATGGGATGACAACGAGCTATTCCGCACTCTACGCACAGTGCGAACTTGGGAGCGGAGGGATCGACAAGTCTGCGTTGCCAGGACCTTCATCCGTAGCTGGCTGAATCAATGCGCTGTTCCGAGGATACGAGAGCGGGTCTACGGTCTTTCACCCTACCGTTGGCGTGGAATGAGGGGGCGGCACGGAGGATCCATAGCCACACTGCCACAGTCCACTCTTTGAGTCAGTGGGTGAGGCAGTGTCGCTATGGCGCACACGAGGAAGCGATCTGAAGCGGCTACGTTTTCGGCTTTGACGCAAAGACCGTCGCGTCACAGGCGAGATACTTAATTTGTTTCATGGGGATGATGATGACTTCCTTGGCGGAATCAACTTCCAGCACTTCCATGTCGTCGCTGATCGTGTGACGAATGGCATCCTTCACCAGCAGTTCTTGGTTGTCGACAAACACGATTTTCACCCAGTATTGCACGGAGCGACTCCTTCCCTGAGAATGTGTCGAGCACGGATGCAGGTCATCTGCATACCCGCCAGCGTGAGGGCGATTATACTGATCCACTCGCGACCGTGGCAACTTGCCAGCAGGGAAGCTCCTTGAGTAAAGTGGAGTCTCCGCGTTGACCATTACTCAAGGAATGACCGATGACAGGGACGGTCAGAACTAGTGTCGCAGCTTGCATGCTGGCCCTCAGCCTCCCGCTTTTCTCTTTCCCGAGTATTGCCCAAGTGATGGGAGACAAGGCTGAGTTGGGACGACTTCAGGCCAAAGCAGAGGACGCGATTGCCAATGATGATCCTGATGGAGCCGCCATGATGATGGGACGTGCCGCACTCCTGGCTGCGCAGCTTGCGAAGAAACAGGAAGGGTTTGGCGAGCAGGTCTTTACAGGAAGCGCGGCCTTGTTCCGGTCACAGGAGCATACGTACCGAGCGGTGGCGCTGTTTCGACGCGCAGGAGGTCAACTGCCCGCCTCATCGGGCGTCTGCGGAAGTCTCGCGCTTGCCCAGACAAATCTCGGCCACGCGCTCGACGTGGTCGCGACGCCCTCTACGCCCCCACCCGCTTCGCATCTGATCGAGGACGCGACACACCTGCACGAATCAGCCGAGAACTGGAACACGGTGATCGAGTCGATGATCACCGAATACCAGTGCCCATGACTCTCCTCGCATCCGTTCCAGGGCGGTCCTAGTCTTCTTCCGGATTGATGATGTGCAGCCCTGCCGTTTTGGATGCCGCCAAGAGCTGCGTATCCGCGCTCACGACCGTCAACCTCAATGGCTTCAATTCCAACGCCAACGCCAGATGCATCACTTGAGACGCTCTGAGAAACGGATACTCCAAGGCCAGTTCCTTCGTCGCCAAGTAGGTTCCCATCGTCGGCGCAATAAATTGATAGAGCCCGTCCCTCGACTCGATTTCGAACTTGTAGAGTACGCAATAACAATCGTCACGCGTAATTTGCCCCTCTTGAGCGCGCGTCGTCAGCGTGGCATAGAAATCGCTGACCGTCCAGGTCGGCACAATCGCGACTTTCCCGCGCTTGACCATGATTTTATTCACGATGCGCGTCCCGCGTTCCATGCTGTAGCGCTTGACCAGAGCAGTCGAATCGAAATAATAGTACGGCATTCCGTTAGATCCTCCCCTTCAGAATGACTGCAGCCAACGGCCCTGGGAGCTTGGAGAGCCGGTCTTGCAGCTCATCGAGCGGAACCTCTTCATAGCCTTCCTTCCGAAAGGTGTCTGCAAGATTGCCTTGATTGAAGGATGCCGTATCGTTCTTCAGGCGGTCACTTAGCCGCCGCTTCGCAAGGTGGCTGGAAACCTTCTGCCCTGATTTTGTCAGCCCGCGCCCACGGCTGCGTGGAGCGCGACTACTAGATCTCTCTTCTGTCTTTTTCACAGTCGTCTTGCCTCCTCATACGTTGAATCGATCGTTTACCGCACCGGCCTCACCGGTGGCTCCTCTCGTGGACACCCCGCGGGCAGCGCCGCCGGCGCCGGCAACGCAACCTCCCCAAAGATGTGCGCGGCAATCGCCTTCGCGAGGTCCGATGAAAATTCCTGTTGAATGACGCGCAGCGCCTTCGCCGTGGCTTCACGCTCCGTCAGATGGCCCTCTTTGCCTCCACGCGAGACCGCTCCTACCACACGTTGAGCGGCCACTTCCACCACATCAAAATCGCTGCACCACCGAACATACTTAAACTGGGGATCGCGTACTTCGATGGGCCAAAGACGGGCTATCCCCCGAACGAGCAATTCAGGCGCCGCTCCTTCCCCACTTCCTGTCGCAGTCGTCACATGGAGCCCTTCGCGGATGAGCCCCTCCGTCAGCGCGCGCTGGATGGGCTCCGAATGATCGCCCACGACATGCACCGCAAGCACAAGATTGGTCGAAAGGAACTGATCCAGCTCATTGCTCAGTTCATTCACGCGATAGGCAGGAGCGGTTCCCTGACCGCTGGTGCGGATCACCCGCAAATCGGCGTTGTAGGCCTCGCGCAAGACAAGATTCCTAACGGCCCGCCGAAGATTGCGAACCTTGGCGAGCTTGTCCGTGGTCTGCCGCGCTTCCGTCACATCTGCATCAACCGTCCGGTCCAACGTTCCCATCCGCTCCATCAACGACGTTTCCGCCTGTGGCCGGTTCATAGCCGCCAGGGCATAGTGCAGGCCTTTATTCGTGTCGTACCACGTATCCATGATTCTGACGTTCTCAAGCACCTTGTCGGTCGACACTTTTGTGACCGTGTCCAGTGTGAGTCTGCGTTCGGTATTCGATGAGCCCCGGGTTTCAACGAGCAGATACGACTCCCAGTCCTTCGCTTGCGCAGCCACCTCCGCCTTGAAGATCCGCGCCACTGCGGCATAGGCTTGATCGGATGCGCCATTCCGATTATCTGCTTGGCCCACTCCAATCAGATACTGAGCCGGAGGATACTCCGTACTGGCTCCGTCAACCCATCCCGGTTTCGCCTTTCCTCCAAACCACACACAGCCAGAGAGGGAGAGCCCGACCATCACGCAGCAGCACAGTCTCATGACCATCTGTTCACGAACTGAGCGGCGATCAGCCCTCATTGCATGACCCGCTGTATGATGAATGTCGTCTGGCCAGCCGAAAGACTGAGGGACTGCACATCTTGTCTCGTTGAATGTGCCTGGCCGGATGGTTGAATCGACAACTGATACTGACTAGGCGGTACCCAGACTCGCGCCACGTGGATTTCATCCGGCAAAGTCTGCCAACTTCGTTTGTCCGCCTCTTCCGATGCCACAGCGAGTCCTTTGGTCAACAGCCCCACCACAAGTCCAACCCACGGAGCGGCATCTTTCCCGGCCGCCTGTTGCGCTCCTCTGGTTGCCCCTTCCGCCAAGGCAAACTTCGTCGCCGCCCGCGCCAGTGCTTTCACGGTGATCCCAGGCATGCGGTCCGATAGGCTTTTCTCCGCCAGCGCCGTCACATTATATACCTGCTCTGATCGAACCGTGATGGGATGGCCGACCGCATCTGTCAGCGTCATGGTTTCGAAAGGGACCTGTGTTTTTTGCGGAACCAGACGGGGGAGTGCGACCCGCACCACCCGTCCGTTGAGGCCGTAGAGCACGCTATCGGCCGCTCGATTGCGCTGATGCGACGATGGGGAGAGCCCACGATTGAGCAGAACCAATTGCAGCGCATCAAGACTGATCGGCACATCAAGATAGTGATCCTCTTTCCGTGGAGCGCGGCCATTATAGCTGATCATGACAACTTGAGCGAGTTGCTGTTGCTTAGAGAAAGGTTCCCAAGTGATATCAGGGAACTGCCGTCGATACTCTTCGAATTCAGTCGTGAGACTCAGCGCCTCAGCCGTCCGCAATAAGTCTGATCGCAATGACGGAGGATAGGGCGTTTTCGACCATCCACGGGCCGCTTCGTAGGCTTCGTAGGCATTGCGATAGGCAATGAAGGCATTATTCAGATCCCCGGCTGATTCGTACAAGATCCCGCTCAGATAACGGGCAAATCCATCATTGCGGTAGCTGCTCGCGTCTTTGACTGTATCGCTGAGCACATTCAGACGATGATCGATGCGCCGAGCCTCTACGAGCGCCTCTTGGAACTGTCCCTGCGCCGCATAGTTCAAGGCCTTCACCACGTTGATCATCACCTGCTCATAGGGATCCCCTTCATAGGGCAGCGCATTATCATTCGTGAGAAACGACGCCGTTTCAGACCGGATGGTCCTCGTATACAGCCGATCGACCTCTCCCTCGGCTTGTTCCAAGGCAGCACTGCTTTGTTGATACTGTCCCGCGAGTTGGAGCGTCATGCCGCGATCCATCCCATAGAGCACGCGGCTCTTGCCCTCGTATTCCTTCTCTGATTGTTCGACGATCGCAGCCGCCCTCGTGGGATCGCCCGCGAGGAGACTTTGTTCGATGAGGAGATAGCGATTGACGGAGGGGCCACAGCCCGTCAGAAGAGACAGGCTCAGGAGACAACTACAGAGAGAGATGGACGTGTGAACGCCCCACCGCACACAAGCACCGTGGGCAAAGCGTGAAAAAAAAGGACTCACCAGCGTCCGGGGAGCCTAAAAGACCGTGCGTTTCTTTTCAACGACCTTCTTGATCTTCTTCTGTCCGTACCAGACCTTGGCATTGCTTTCCAGATCGATCATCTGCAGATCGATTTGATAAAACATCGCCTTGGTGCCATCGGCCTCGTCCAGAATCGTGGCGATGCTCCCCTTCATTATATAATCCGCCCCCGTCTCTTTTCCTGGGGCTTTCTGGGTATCCTCACGGGCATACATCGCCTGTTCTTTGCGCTCAGTCCGAATCTCGTCGCGCTCGCCCTTGCCGGCGACGAAGGTGACCTTCTGGGAGTTGGTCAGTTCCCGCTCCAAATCTGTGACAAACGTCTGCACGCTGATATGCTCATGGCTGTTGTTGAGCACCGTCCCCACCACCACCACGGGCTGACGTTGCTTGGACTGGGAGAAGTTGTTGAGCCAGGGATACTGCAACGCTTCCTTGACCATCGCCTCGGCGACCATCCGTGAGTCGGTATCGTTCCATCGGCCGCTCAAATCGGTCACCACCCCCGCATCCACACGAGTGACCTTCGTCTCCTGTCCGCACCCGGCAAGGGTGAGGACCGCACATGCCGCGATGACCATAGAACGACGATTTTTCTGAATCACGCTGATCCTCCCGTGATGGGTTGACGGCCGGTCCCTCACTCACCGAATACGCGCCTAGCGAGTCGTCCGCTTGTCCTCTTCCTTCTCCAAGCGATCGAACATCTTATCCGCATTCTTGCGCACGAAGTCCCGCACCTGGGCATTGAGTTCCTTCGCCTGCTCCAGATTGTTCTTCATCTCCTCAAGATTGAGCTTTGTGAGGACATAGTAGGTATTCGTTTTGGGATCTTTGTAGCGATCGATGGGACGGACCCCACTGAGCGTAGCCGTCGTGACGGTCTTTATGGCCCGCTCGACGTTTTGCTCTTCTGTGTTGCGGGTAAAATCCCCAGCCGTGGTCGAGGCCGCGTAGTCTCGCATCAAATATCCGGTGTAGGTTTCAAAGGTCTTGGCGATTTCGGCGCGCGCGCGATTCTCGGCCGTATCCCAGGCGAGCGGTTCATTGCGCACACCGACCACCGACCCCACTCCATAAAAAGCCTTGCTGTCTTTTTCGTTAAACGCTCCAGATCCCTTCTCGACCCACTTGGGAGGACCACCACAAGCTGCGAGCCCGATCAAGAGAGCGACGGCGAGCCCGGTGCCAGCCAGTCTCGTGAAAGTCGATTCGGACCTCATCATACGATCCTCCTTCGTGACAAAAAATGTAGCGCTGCGCATGGAGCTGATTCGAGAAAATTCGTAAAATCATGCTAGCATGCGTCCCTACGTCAGTCAACGCGATGCCCGGCGTGCGGTTGACGCGCATGATGAAGCTCCCCGCAGCAAGCTGCGGGGTATCCTGCGAAATTCTCCGTAGCCGCTACCCTCCTTCGCCAAGGCTATGGAGGGTTCTCCTCGCCTTCATCCCCGCAGCAAGCTACGGGGTATTCGGCGAAGGAGAATAAAATGACCATGGCATGAAGCCAACTCTGTCTACCATTCATTAGACCTGTAGGGAGGAATCCAGTGGCCGACATTCAGATAGAAGACGGCATCATCAAGATCGCAAACCTTGATATTCAAGACCCCAAGGCTGCTGACGTATTGGCAGCCTATCCGCAAGTGCGATGGGCTGAAATTACCCGACGCGCGGTCAAGATCGGCCTGGGATATCTCAAGGGAGGAGAGAAGGACTAGGGCGTAGGCTTCGTGGCCTGATCAGCTTGACTGACCGCCGCTCTGGCACGGGTATGCGCGCCGCCCAGTTCGAGATAGCGCCGAAACGCCTCTACTGACTTCGGCGGATCGTTGAGATGATCTGCGTAGAGAGTCCCCAACGAGAAGTAGACATCCAGATAGCCCGCGTTCACTTTCACCGCCTGCAGTAAGGATTTTTCAGCCTCCGCGAAGTTTCCACGCTTTTCATGGATGAGCCCCAGCGTGTAAAAGGAATCTGGATTGTCCGGCGCATGCTTCACCGCCAGTTCACCAGTCGCCAGTGCCTCGTCAAGGTTCGGCGCCACTTCCAAACGAACATAACTTTTCAGGACGTACGCGTCGCCATACGTCGGATCGTACGCAATCGCCAGATTGAGGCGTTCCAACGCCTCGTCGGCTGACTTCCCTTCCTGCAGCAAAGCAAAGGCCTGTTCATACTGGGCCTTCGCGGCCTGCTGACGTTCCGCGGAGGTCTGAGGACCCGTGCCGAGCATGAAGGTCGCTTTCCGTCCTTCAACTAACACCGTGTCCCCGTCTCCATCGATTCGGAGGCTCGTCGGATGTTGCACTCCCTTGGAAGAGGCATCCACCTGCTGCGCCAGATACGTCCCCAGTTCAGAGGCCATCAGCCAGCCATTGTTATTCAAATCCGCAGCGCCAGCGAGTCCAGTCAGCAGCGCCTGCACAAACAGACTCTTCCCGCCAGAACGAACCGACCACTCCCCCTTATCAGCCGAACTGATCACCTGAACCACGCGTCGGTCCGTATCGGCTTCCGGTGCAAGCCGGCCTTCGAGAGAGAGCGGCTGTGGGGCAGTGGTCTCCCACCCACGTACAGGCGCATCCAGAATCAGGAGCGTGTGCTTGGAGGCTGACCGCCGGGTGAATTCTTTCAAGTGCTCAACCGTCACGGACTTCGCCACGTTATTGACCTGGGCATCGAGCGGCACGAGATACCCCAAGTCTTTTCCGTCGGCATCTTGCACCAGGCCCGCATGGCCCAGATAGAAGATAACAAGCCGATCCATACGGCCCACTTTTCTTGGCAGCATATCGTTCAAGACCTGATGTAAGCGGCGAGAGCTGGCATCCTTGTCATAGATTTCGACCACCTCATCGAACCCCAACTGCCGAAACGCTTGAGCCACGCTCTTCGCGTCGTTGACGGCCCCTGGAATGGCCGGTGCCAGCAGATAGTTCTCAATTCCGATGATGATCGCCCACGACTTGTAATACAGGCCCTCGGGCTTCCCCAACTGGGCCTGCGCGGATGACACAGCACTGTATGGCCACAAGCCGAACGAACTACTGATTACAAGCGCGGCGATGCAGAGAATCCGGAAGAGCTGTCGCATAGATTGAGGAGGAATTCGCATGATTGACTCCAAATCAGCCTACCCTTGCCTCGCAACCACTGTCAAGGAATCCAACCTGGGTGCCAGTGACCAATCCCGACCAACGCTACACAACACCCATGCCTCCTCTGCCCCCGTACAAATGTAATGTATGGTTGCAGGCGCGCCCCCCTTTCTCCATAATTGCCTCTCTCGCTCGGATTATTCATGCATGGTCCAGACTAGTCATTGGGCTGCGCGGATTGAGGAGGACT
>JAHFES010000142.1 GCA_023248355.1 Nitrospiraceae bacterium | reverse complement strand
TGACCCGTTTGAGCATCCGTGCGGGATTAGGATAGGATGGAAACACTATGCAATTAGTTGGAGTTATATCAATTGCTTTAGTTCTCTGCTGGCCGGCTGCCGCGTATGCGGTCGCCGGCGATGAGGCCACGCACGAGATGGACCATCACGAGGATGTGCTCGAACTGCCGGAAGTCCACGTTCACGGCCTATCGCTGAATAAGGATCAGCAACTGGGGCCGGTTGCAAAGTCGACGCCTTGGCCGGGCATACCGTCCTCGCTCGATGGCAAGGAATTGGACGATTGGATGAAGGCCCGCATGCTGGTCTCCAAAGATGCAAAAGTTACGGTCGTTGTGCTGGAACCCTGCAAACATCGGGAACTCACCGTCGCCGGCATTGCCGCGCTCAGCAAGTGGACATTCGATCCGCAAATGAAGGGCGACGATCCCATCGACGGCGAACTCACTGTTCGCATTCACTTCCGTACGAGATAAATAAAGAGCTGATGGCTAATGGCTTATAGCTGATAGCACAGACAAGACCCAATCTGGACGACCAGATAGACCAAACAAACGAGATAGACCAGACAGACCGTTTTCCGCTTTGACAGTTGACGAATGACGGGTGACGCTTTATCGTCCTGTCCATGAATTGGGATGAAGCGCTATTCCGAGCCATTAACGGCCTTGCAGGGCAGTCGGCCACCCTCGATTGGTTTGCGCTCACCCTCTCCAACGCAGGTCTTCTCTGGGTGCCAGGGATTCTTCTCTCTGGATATTGGTTGTGGCTCTCCTGGCGAGAAGCGCTGCTCGCGGCTCCTCTTCTCGCGGCTTCTATCGGACTGCTTGATTTCGTGGGGGCGCGGATCAAAGATTTCGTCGCTCGGCCACGTCCCTGCATGGTCCTGTCAGACATTCAGCATATCGAGGCCTGCGGGAAGGTCTTCGGGTTTCCTTCCAACCACGCAATCAACACCGCTACGGCAGCGGCCTTCTTACATGTTCTGTATCCTCGATCGGGATGGATCAGCTGGCCGCTCGTTGGACTAATCGGCCTCGCCCGCGTCTTTATCGGGGCGCACTATGTCACGGATGTGGTCGGGGGCTGGCTTATCGGCGGCCTCTGCGGGGCTGGTGCAGCGTGGGCGCTCAAACAATGGCCAAGGTTTCGGAAGAAGGAAATACAATCTGTGTCTCAGACCGATGCAGGGGTACCGATCAGGTCATAGCGTGAATCCTCTATGTGCCCTTCTCTACGCAGGTCAACAGACCTGCGCTGCAGCGGTCCACGTCATACCCTCGTCCGATTAGCACAATGGCCTGGTCCGGTTCGTCGAGCAGCATGATGGGCGTGATCGTCGCCTGGCCCGGCGGGGCGTATTGAAATTCTTGGAGTTCCGGCCCCTTGGCGAAGCGGAAGAAGCCTTTCGCCCGTTCAAGTTCAGGGGGCAGGGTCTTCATCCAGCGCAGGAATCGTTCAAAGTTCAACGGGCCGGGCAAACGAACCGTCGTGGCGATGGGATGGTAGAGCGCGCGGGGACGATTGCCGGGTGCGGGAGATTTGCCGAAGACCACATTCGTCGGTGCGGCCGGTCTGGCATCGGCGCGCGGAGCCAACAGGGCCGCGGGGTCGATTCGCGCATGCGAGGTTTCCCATAGACGGGCATAGGGGTTCTGTTTGAAGATCGTGTCTCTGAAGCCTTCCCAGTGGCCCGGCACGTAGAGATCGCGCTTGTTCAGGATCAACTCGTCCGCGCAGCGGATGGCCTGGGTCGTCACATAGGCGCTGGAATGGCTCTCTTCGTTCGAGATCGGGTGAAGGAGCGCAATCACCCGTTCGAGTGTCGTGAGCCTTGCGGTGTAGAGATCGGTGACGGCATCGACGACTTCCGCCGGGTCGGCCAGGCCCGAGCATTCCAGAATCACGACGTCCGATTCATAGTCTTTCACCAGCTGCGCGATTCCCCAGGAGAGGTCTTCCTTCGTATCGCAGCAGATGCAGCCGCCGGCGAGATTCATCACTTGTTCCGCGATGGTTCCTGCACGAGGTCCATCGATGCTCACCTCGCCCGCTTCGTTCATCAGCACACCGGCGCGAAGCCCCTGGCTCTTCCAATATTCCAGCAGGCGCATCAGCAGCGTGGTCTTGCCTGCGCCGAGTGAACCGCAAAGGAGATAAAAGGGGACTGGCATGGTCATTCCTGGTGTTCGTACAGCTGTGCGACGACGGTGCTCTGCATTCTACCGGTCACAATGGATCGTGAACAACTCAATGATGGTGGGTGAGGGCTTCGAGCCCAGGATGTTGGGCGGCGAGCTTAGTTAGATCGCAATGGACGTCGTCGGGATCGCAGCAATGAGTTTCCAATTGGACCGTCATATGTTTGATGCCGAAGTCGGAGGTAATACGGTCGTGGATCGATCGCAGTAACGCATTCGTCAGGGTGGAATCATCGCCGTCGGTCAGCACATGGCAGGTGAGCATAATGAGGCGGGGCTCCACGGCCCAAATATGGAGATCGTGCACGTTCTTCACGCCGGGCAGAGACTCGATGGTCGCGGCGACGTGCGACGCACTGATCGTGGGCGGGGTGGATTCCAGCAACACGTCGAGAGATTCTTTGAACAGCGGCCAGGCCCCATGGAGAATCGCGCCGACCACGAGAAGACTGATCAGCGGATCGAGCACCGTCCAGCCCGTCAACAGAATCGCTCCGCCGCTCAGGACGACACCGAGAGAGACCCAGGCATCACCCAGCATGTGCCAAAAGGCGCTGCGGATGTTCAGGTCGTCCTTCGCTCCATGCTGGAGCAGCAAGGCGATGCTGAGATTGGCCACAAAGCTCACGGCCGCAATGCCCATGATCCACCCGCCATCGACGGGGACCGGATGCAGCAACCGCTTGAGTCCCACGAGGGTAATGCCGATCGCCGTCAGCAACAGGATGAACGAGTTGAGAAACGCGGCAATGACGCCGGCGCGATGGTAGCCGAACGTTCTCGTTTCGCTGGCCGGCTGCCTGGTTAAGATGTGCGCATACAGCGCCAGAAAGAGCGAGCCCTGATCGACGAGATTGTGTCCCGCGTCGCTCATCAATCCGACGCTATCGAGGATGAAGCCGCCGATGAATTCGGCTGTGATGATCAGGGCGTTCAGCGCAAGTGCAAGGTACAGGCGCGAGCGCAGGTGCTCAAATGAGGCGAGGGCGGTCATGGTCGTAGTGTCGCATGGTTGCCCGAACAGCTCATGAGAAAAGCCCCCCGTCCTTTTGACCCCTCCGTTCCTTCACTCCACAACCCAACAGCCGTGAAGCTTAATCGCATCGTACATCGCATCGGGAGCGAGATCGGCGCCATTGGCCCATTGCACAGCGCCCATGGCGACTCGCACCTGTGCGAAGACCGCCGGGTCGCGCAACGGCTCGAACACCGTGCCCTGGATCTGAGGGGTATTCAGAAAATTCCGCAGATCGACCGTACCTGTGGTGCCATCGACAAACGTGACCCGCAACTGCCGCTCAGGCTCAGCATGCACGGAAGCAACCCGCCAAGGCGCGATCGGCTGAATCGTCGGTTCTACAGCAGCGGTTCGATTGGATTGGGAGACTTGAGTTGGCTGCATAGATTCCAGTCCTCCATGAGTTCGTCTCGATGATCGGTCGCCCATTCCAGAACAAGTACCATGGCACGACGGGGTAGCGTTCCGCGCAACACGCGCAGATCTCGCAGATCGAAGACCGCTTCATGTTCTCCATAGAGAGCATGGAAGTGCGGGGGATTATGATCCCGCCAGAACATTTGAATCACGATACCATAGAAGATGCTGATCGTGGGCATAACTGCCTGTTGCCACATCGCTAGCGAGGAAGGGGCCACTGTACCGTCCAGCGTGGGGCCATTCTACACAGGTTGAGCGGGTGAAGGAATAGTCGGCGTAGAGGCCTGACCGAAGAAGTATTCAGTCAAGCGATGTGCTCATCCCGCCATCCGAGAGAGCCTCGTGATGTTGGATGGCAACCTGACATTCAGTACTTGGACATCACGTGAGGGTTAGAGCACGCCGCGCTCGATTTCTTGCAGGTAGAGAAAGTCTGGCGCTTTGACGCCGGCCGTTCTTCTGATTTCGACGAGTTCCGGGGATTCAAAGAAGCGGCGGGCACTGTCCAACGAGGACCACTCTGAGAAGTGGACGATGGTATTGGCATCGGTGTCGTATCGAAGGAGTTGGTAGCTGATTTCCCCTGCACGTTTTCTGATGTCTGCCGCCTGGTCAAAAATGGCTTTCCATGCCGGATAGGCCTCGACCTCATGAATGATCAATACGTGTGGCATGCAAACTCCAAGTATTGGTTTGCCGGATCAGCGCGAATGAAAATACCTGCTGCGGCAAG
>JAHFES010000068.1 GCA_023248355.1 Nitrospiraceae bacterium | reverse complement strand
GGAAGCTGGATTTCCGTCCGATCGATTCTGCCACGACACACATGATAAAAGCGCCCCCTGGCATCCTCGTCATCGAGCGGGTCACTCTCGTAAATCAGCACCATGTCGGCGTCACTTCCTCTTGTTTTTGCCTGAGAAGTATATCGGCCTCTGGTCCGCGTCCGCAACCATCCGGACGCGCTCGGATTACACCTGAAATTGCGCCTCATAAAGACCGGCGTAGACCCCGCCGCGACTGAGCAACTCGTCATGGTCCCCATCCTCCATCAGACGGCCTCCATCGACGACCAAAATGCGATCGACATCATGCAGCGTGGACAATCGATGGGCAATGATGAACGTGGTTCGCCCCTTGGTCAGTTCAGTCAAGGCTTCCCGGATCTTCACCTCAGTTTCCGTATCGATGTTGGAGGTCGCCTCGTCAAAAATGACAAGGGGAGGATCTTTGAGTAACACCCGAGCAATCGACACACGTTGCTTTTGACCGACCGACAACTTGACACCCCGCTCGCCGAGCCAGGTGTCATATCCCTCCGGAAGCGCCACGATAAACTCATGCGCCCGAGCCACTCGCGCCGCCGCTTCAAGTCGATCCTGGCCGGCACTCAGATCGCCGTACAAAATGTTCTCCCGCACGGTTCCATTAAACAAGAACGGTTCTTGTTGCACAAACCCTATCTGTTGGCGCAGATAGGCCAAGGGCAGATCGCGAATGTCTTGTCCATCGATCAAGACCGCCCCGGCTTTGACGTCGTAGAAGCGCATCAACAGTTTGAGCAACGTGCTCTTCCCCGCCCCGCTCGGTCCGACCAGCGCCACACGCTCGCCGGCCGACACAGAGACCGACAGACTTTTGACCACCGGAACGTCGGGCCGATAGTGAAATTGCACATGGTCGAACTGAACCTCCCCACGCACTCGACGATCCGGGGTCACCACGCCCGGACGATCCACCACCTCGGGCACCGCATCCAGCACTTCAAACACCCGTTCGCTCGCGGCCAGCGCGTGTTGCAACATATGATTCACCGAGTGAATCTGGTTGATGGGGACATAGAACAACGCCAGATAGGACAGAAATAACACCAGCTCGCCGAGCGTCAAGCGGCCATCCAGCACCTCACCGGCGCCGTACCAGAGAATCAGCACGGTACCGAGACTGCCGAGAAGAATCATCCCTGGTGAATACATAGACCACAGCACCATCGCCTTCAAGTTGGTCTCACTATAGGCTCGGCTCAACCGATCGAATCGTGCTTGTTCATAGGCCTGGCGCGTAAAACCCATTGTCTCTCGGATGCCGGACAGCGCGTCCTGTAAGTACCCGTTCAGTTCTGCGGACCCTTTGCGTATCTGGTGATAGTAGCCATGCACGGTCGAGGTAAACCAACCAGCCGACAGCATCAGCAGTGGAATCGGCAGCAGCGACAGCAGTGCCAGCTTCCAATTGAGCAGAAAAAGCATGCTTGTGATCCCGATGAGGGTCAACGACGCCGTCAACACGCCTTCAAGTCCATCGATAAAGATTCGCTCGACGTGCTCCGTATCGTTGGTCACTCGCGACATGATTTCACCGGTCGACCGATTCTCGAAGTAGTTCATCGAGAGCCGTTGCAACGCCGCAAAGATGTGTCTGCGTAGATCGTGCACCACCGTCTGTTCGAGCTGATTATTGAGCCGGATGCGGAACGACGCGAAGACATTCTTCAGAATATAGGCTCCGATCAGCATTCCCAAAATCCAGGGGAGCAGCCCGACCTGCCTGGCCTGAATAACATCATCAATGATGATTTTGATAACCCAGGGCGGGACCAGCTCCATCGCTGTTGCACAGGCAGCGCACAGCAGTGTCGTCAACGCAAGACTACGATGGGGTCGGAGATATTGCAGGACACGAAGCAGAGGTTTCACAAATGGTCTAACGAGGGCTGCCTTAGATGACGTTCGTCGGCTCTTTTTGCCAGTACTGCGAGAACTCATGGAGCTGGGTCAGAGTCGAGAGGTCCGTCATGCGGTCAAGAAAGAGTGTTCCAATCAAATGATCCATTTCATGCTGAATGCAGACGGCGTACAATCCCGTCGCTTCAAAATCGAGCGGTTTGCCGTTTCGATCCAACCCCTTCGCCCGTATCAGCGAGGGTCTCGTCACTTTCCCACGCAACCCATCGACGCTCAGACACCCCTCCCAACTTTCGTCCTGTTGCGGGCCATAATACAGAATCGAGGGATTGATGAGAACCGTTTCGGGAAATCCGCCCTCCCCTTCACACCCCATGACCACCAACTGAATCGAGCGTGAGACTTGAGGCGCAGCCAGCCCGATCCCCGGTTCATCGTACATCGTTTCCAACATTTCATCGATCAGCCGCTGGAGATCCGCGGACTTGATCTCGCGTGGGTCCACCGGAGCGGCGATCTTGCGAAGAATGGGATTGCCAAGTTTGGCGATTTTCAGCATGGCCACGGGTATACTGCTCTTTCCCTTCAGAGAGATATTGTATTCGTAACACAGCGCTCTTTGAGCTCGCAACACCTAGAAATACCGCACCATTACGAGCTTCGTTTGGATCGCTGTGGCTCTGGAATCTCAAAGAGATCTTTATTGGCGTCCCACCACTCGACCCATTCGCTCGTCCACGCCACGCGATCCTGCTTCGTAGAACTATCCCAATCATGGAACTCCGTCTCATGACGCGTCAAGATCCAGAGCGAGTGCAGCGCAGACATTGCCACGAACCGCTCATCATCGGTCACCATCGGAATCAAGAGAGGGATGACTGCCTTGTGACGCACATAACGAGCTTCGAACGCAGCTGACTTTCTGATAGACGGATTCACATCCTTGGCCATGACCTCGATGGCTTCCGGTGTCTTGGTCGGATCCAAACGGATTGCGACACGCAAGGCATGTTCACGCACGCGGGGAATTTCATTCGGCTCCTTGGCCGTGATCAGCAACGCAGGCACCCCGGACACGCCTTTCATCATCGACAGGGTTTCAATTGCGTTGTAGCGAATTCTTGGGCTCGGCATGGTTAGTGCTTTGACCAGAACAGGAACGGACGGCTCCCCAAGATGGACAAACTCGCCCATCGCCCAAAACTCCTGTTTGCCTTCCAGCAGCGGCAGCAAGGCTTCTGCCCGCTTGATCTCCTCGGGGCTGAGCGGGTTCGTATTCGGAGGAATCGAGACATCAGGCACATCCTGGTTCTTCGGCGGCGCCTCGTAGGGCATTTGAACCGGCAGCGCGCGTGCCGCGTGATCTGTCCACCCGTAGAGCTGGTGCGCTCCCCCCATAATACTCATCACGAGAACAACCGCAACTCGACTCATTTGATACATGTTCACGATGCCTGAACTCCTTTCATGGCCAGATCTCACGTGAGGCGCCCCCCATCATCCTGATCCACATAAACGCTTTTTCAACACTTTGTATCAGTACATCGAAGCACTCACGACTCCTCCCGCTCCCCACCCTGTTCGGCATCCCGCCGATGCACAATCTCATACAACACCGGCAACACCACCAGAATCAAGAAGGCCGCGGTCAGCATCCCGCCGACAACCACGCGGGCCAACGGCTTCTGCGCCTGCGACCCAATGCCCGTCGCCAGGGCCGCGGGCAGCAATCCGATGGCTGCGCCCAGCGTGGCCATCAAAATCGGCCGCATCTGCATGTCTGCTCCACGCATCACGGCTTGTCGAAGATCGAGTCCGGTACGCCGGAATTCTTCGATGCGGGATATCAACAACACCCCTCCCAGGATGGCAACACCTAGTGTCGAGATGACCCCGACAGCCGCAGAAATACTAAAATGGGTATGGGTCGTCACCAGCGAGAGCACGCCTCCAACAAGCGCAAACGGGACCGTTGCCAGCACGAGCAACGCATTTTTCAGAGAATCAAACGTCGTATAGAGCAGAAACAGGATGATCACCAGGCTGACCGGAACAATCTTGGCCAGTCGTGCTTGTTCATCCTTCAGCTGATCATACTGCCCGGCCCATTCCATGCGATAGCGCTCTGGTAATTCCACCTGGCCGGCTAATTTCGTTTGCGCTTCCTCTACAGTACTTTGAAGATCGCGGTCACGAACACTGAATTTGATCGGGATGTAGCGTTCATGGTTCTCACGATAAATGATAAAGGCCCCGGTCTGCGTGCGAATGGTGGCGACTTGTTTGAGGGGAATACGCGCGCCATCCGGCGTGCTCACCAAAATGTTGCCGATGGACTCCACGTCCTGCCGATACTCCGGAAGGAATCTCACCACAAGGTCGAAAAGTCGTTCCCCTTCATAGACCTGCGTCACCGCCTGGCCACCGACGGCTGCCTGCACGACAGCATTCACGTCCGATACTTGCAATCCATACCGCGCGATGGCTTCCCGATCGACTTGAATCAGCAAGTTCGGCTGACCGACCAGCCGGAAAATCCCCAGATCCTTCACCCCACGGATTCCCTTCATCGCAGCTTCGATTTCAACCGCCTTGGCTTCCATCGTCTTCAAATCAGTGCCAAAGAGTTTGATCGAGTTCTCGCCTTTCACCCCTGACATGGCCTCTTCCACATTATCTTGAATGACCTGCGAGAAATTGAAGATCACACCAGGAATCGCTTTCAGACGTCCATCAATCTCATCAATGAGATCATCCTTACTCAGTCCCGGGCGCCATTCCGACTGCGGTTTCAGATTCGCGAGGAACTCGCCGTTGAAGAAGCTTGTCGGATCGGTGCCATCATCCGGACGCCCCAGTTGCGAGACAATGGCATCCACCTCAGGCGACTCCCGGAACAGCCGCCGGATTTCACTCGTCAGGCGATCAGCCTGATCGAACGAGATATCGACCGGCATCGTAGCCCGTACCCATAAGTTCCCCTCCTCCAGCGCCGGCATGAATTCTCCACCCATGAATTGCAGCGCCACGAAGGTGACGAGCAACAGTCCTGCCGCAAACCCGACCACAACCGCCCGATGCTCTAACGCCCACATGACGATGCGCAAATACAGACGGCGAACGACGCGCACCACCGTGGTATCGGCCTCGCTGATCGGCCCCTTCAAGAGAAAGGAACACAGCACCGGCGCCAGGGTAAAGGCCATCAACAGCGCCCCCAGCAACGCAAACCCATAGGTGATGGACATGGGCGCAAAGATTTTCCCTGGGACGCCGGTCATCGTAAAGAGCGGCACGAAGGCCACCACAATGATCGCGGTGGAATAGAAAATGGGCTGCCCCACCTGCCGCGCGGCTCGCACGATCTGCTGGTGAGTCGTCAAGCCGTGCGTTTTCCCATGCGCCAAGTGGAAGAAGATACTTTCCACCATGATCAGCGTGGCATCGACGATAATGCCGAAGTCGATCGAACCCAACGAGATCAAGTTGGCCGACTGTCCAATGAGGATCATCATGGTGAAGGTAAAGAGCAGCGAGAGGGGAATGGTCAACGCCACGATGAGGGCTGCGCGTAGATGGCCGAGGAACACGAAGAGAATCACAAAGACCAGCA
This sequence comes from Nitrospiraceae bacterium, assembly GCA_023248355.1. Lineage (GTDB taxonomy): Bacteria > Nitrospirota > Nitrospiria > Nitrospirales > Nitrospiraceae > Nitrospira_D. The sequence goes on along the minus strand of JAHFES010000068.1, from coordinate 8,317 downwards.
CCATGCCGCTGATGAGAATATCTGTGACGGTCTCCACCGTCGTATGGATCAACGCCGTTCGATCGTAAAAGGTCTTGATCTTGACCCCTGCCGGCAACTTCCACCCATTAAGGTCATCGACCTTGGCGCGCACCTTATCCAGCACCGGCAAGGCCTTGTATCCGCGCTGGAGCAGCACCACACCTTCCACGACATCGTCGCGGTCATCGATGCCCACTTTTCCCAATCGCACACGATGCCCGACCGCCACGGTGCCGAGCGTCTTGATGAAGATCGGGGTCCCTTCTTTTTCTGCCACCATCACGTTCTCGATATCTTCGAGCCGATTGATGAGGCCCAGACCACGGATGTTGAAGCTTTGTGCGCCGATCGTCAGATAGTTCCCGCCGACATTGGCATTGCTATTGGTGAGGGCCGTCATGACCTGAGAGAGACTCACGCCGTAGCTGATGAGTTTCCCCGGATCGACATCGACATGATACTCCTTCGTCGTGCCGCCAAAGGTGGTGACATCAATGACGCCCGGCACGCGCTTGAATTCCCGCCGAACCTGCCAGTCTTGAATCGTTTTCAATTCCGTCAACCCGGTGCCGGCTGCGCCAGTCACTTCGTACCGATAAATCTCGGCGATGGCCCACCACGGGGAGAGCGCTGGTGCGGCCCCCGGCGGCAGCTGGACGGCAGTGAGCCGATTGAGGACTTCCTGGCGATCCCGAAACATGTCGGTATCGAAATCGAAGTACACCTTGATATCGCTCAACCCAAAGATCGACAGCGACCGGATGTCCGTCAGTCCGGGCATCCCGTTCAACGCCACTTCGATTGGAATGGTAATTTGGCGCTCGATTTCTTCAGCCGACCACCCTGGGAATTGGGTAATCAGCTCCACCATCGGAGGAGAGGGGTCTGGATAGGCGACGATGTCGAGGAGATGGAAGGCATAGAGCCCGCCAAACAACAGCAGAAAACCGAGCGCACAGAGCATGACCCGCTGAACTAACGAGGCCTCAACGATTCTGGAAATCATCGAATCATGTTGTCCTGGTATACGACAGAACGAGGCAGGCTCTCACTTACGTGCCTTTGACTTCTTGCCCTTGGATCAACACCGCGCCTTTGGTCACAATCCGCTGCCCAGGCGTCAACCCTTCGATCACACGGACCTGGTCAGCCGAAATGTTCGAGATCTTCACTTCTCGCTTCGCGTACCGATCCTGACCTTCCACGACATAGACAAACTGCTTGCCATCAACTTCCAAGACAGCCTCTCGCGGAATGGCAATAAACTGTGCGGCCTCTCCGACTTCCAAGTGCAGCCGGGCAAACATCTCTGGCTTCAATTTGTGGGAATCATTCTTCACCCATGCACGAACCTTGATCGTCCTCGTTGCGGGATCGACGACATCGCCCACGGCTCCCAGGGTCGCTGGAAAATCAACGCCCGGATAGGCTTCGACATTCACCAGGGCAAACTGCCCTTCCCGCACCAGCGCCAGATCTCGCTCATACAGATCTGCCAACACTTGCAGCATGTCCAAATCCGCCACTGTAAAGAGAACTTGAGACGGATCACCACCGACTGACTGTCCTGGAGTGACAGCTCGTTCCACGACGATCCCAGCCAACGGACTTTTCATTTCAAACCGCGAGGTGATCTTCTGCCTATCAAGCGGCTTGTTCAATTCTTCGGGCGGGATACGGAGCGAGAGCAAGCGTTCCTTCGCTCGCCGGAACTCAGCCCGCGCCTTGACCAACTCGTTCTCCGCCTGCTTCAAATCCTTGAGAGGCATCGCCTTGTTTTCATAGAGATCCTTGGCCAATTCATGCGCTCTCGTGGCGTACTGCAGATCGGAATCCTCTTTCACATATTCTGAATAGGATTGCGCAATATCCGGACTGTCGACCACAAGGAGGATATCTCCCGCCTTCACCCGATCACCAAGATGGGCCCGGACTTCCACCACACGTCCCTGCAACGGAGAGGAAATTCGAGAATACCGATCTTCTCCATACGCCACCTTGCCCGAGAGAGTCAGCGCTTGATGAGACGGGCTGAATTCGACGATCGTCGTTTCGACTCGGGACCGAGGTTCGACCGGAGCCGTTCCTTTCTTGGCAGGTTGTGGCGCGGTGGCATCCACCCGGGGAGGTTGTTCGCCTCGACCACAGGCTGAGACGATAAGTAACATCCCAATAGTCAGAAGATGTCTCTGCCACAACCTCATGAAACGATCTCCTGGCCTACGGCACTTTCTAACTGAATCACGTTCCGTTGATAATTAAACAACGCTTCGATGTAGTTCTGTTGTATTGTCCGCGAGGTCCTCGCCGCATCCAGCAAGTCAAGAATCGTGGCTCCTCCTCGCTCATACGCGCGCTCAACAATTGTAAAAGTCGATCGAGCATCGTCTAAGACCCCACCCAGGTACGCCTCGACCAGCCGGCGGCTTTGGATCAAATTTCGATACGCGATATCCACTTGGTTTTCAACCTGGTTGAGCGTCTTGCCCAGATCCGCCTCGGCAGTCTGTACCGCCACCTCTGCCTGCATGATACCGCCTTGGTTCCGATTGAACAATGGCAGCGGCAGGCCAAGATTGAGTGCCACCTGGCCAGGATTATCGGGCCCCTTCGGGCCTTGCACCGAATAGCCCGCGCCCACGGTCAGGTCGGGGATCCGGTAGGCCTTGGCTAATTTCAGGTCGGCTTCGCGCTGGGAGAACTGCAACCGTCTCGCCCGCACATCAGGTCGCGCCTCCATCGCCACGGTACGGAGCTTGCCGATGTCGGGATCAAGCCGCTTGTAGTCAAGTTCTGTGGTCAGCTCCAACTGGGTCGCAGGAGAGAGTCGCAGCAGCTGGCGAAGATCCGCACGAGCGATCTCGCCTTCCTGAAGAGACTGAATGACCTGGGACTGGAAGTCGATAAACTGAAGCCGGATGCGGATCAGATCCACTTCTGCGATATACCCTTTTTTGAACCGTATCGTATTGATCTCAAGAATCCGTGAGAAGCGATCGCGGTTTTCCTCCGCTAAGACCAGCCGCCGTTGAGCCAACTGAATCCGGTAGTAGGCATCCTTGACCGTGAAGCTGAGCTGACGGACTGCATCCTCGAAGCCGGCCTCGGCCGATTGGGTTCCAAAGCCGGCGCTTTCCATCCGATAGCCGCGCTTTCCGGCCAATTCGAACAACTGCTGGATTTGGCCGAACAACGCCCCGCTGTTCGACAACGTCCGCCCCTGAGTATAGGAACTCAGCGTCCCAATGGAGGCCACCGGGTTCGGAAACAACTTGGCCGTGATCTCCTGGCCCTTGCCGAACTCAATTCCGAACTTGGCTATCAAGAGATCGAGATTCTGTCGAAGAAAGAACCCGATCGCCTCATTGAGGCTCAACCGAATACTCTGCGTCGATGGAAGAGTGCTTACTTTGGAAGCAGCCTCGGAGCTCGCGTTCATCGCCGGCCCAGCAAGCACAGGACTGCTCTCTAGCGCAATGACCAGCACGACTGCAATCCAGAGATGCATCCGCAGAGAAGCACAGGCCAGACGAATTCGTGAAACCATACCCACGCACCCACTCGTATGAGGTGAACTGCAAACGATGGCAGGTGGCATCAGTTGAGATACATTATATTATACTGATTTTATACGGAGTTGGAAATACTACAATGGCGTTCGGGGCAGCGGCCTCTCCCCTTCACGCGAGACACGATCGACTGGAGGGCTACAGGTTGGGCTAACACGATGTACGTGATCTGATCAGCTATCCAAACCAACTTTTGAGTTCGACTCTCGTAGATGCTTCCGGACTCGCACCTTCTCGTGGTGTTTCCGGAGCAACTGCCGACGGATGACATCCCGATCCTCTGCGACAATGCGCACTAAGCGGTCCACATCTTCGGCATGCTCCCGAACCAGCTCCGAAAGTTTCTGCAACTGCCCTTCCAGCCGCTCCAGGCGCCACGCCATCTCGCTCAGAGACTCCACGGATTTGATTGAAGACTTCGTCACACGCTTGGTAATGCTTCTCGGGAGAGCGGCCACAACGACATCACGCTTCATGCTCACTCCTTTTCTCGATCCTGCAACACTCAGGCACCACTGTTCACGTGGCTAGTATTATCCGCACACGGAGGGAAGTCAATCTTTCCGCTTCCTTTCTATTTAATACCGGTCCTGCTAGAATTTGCCGCCATGAAGAATATTTTCACGATGGTCCTCGCAGGCGGCAAAGGCGAGCGGCTTTTTCCCCTTACGGCTGAACGGGCGAAGCCCGCCGTGCCATTCGGCGGGAAGTACCGCATCATCGACTTCACCTTGAGTAATTGCCTGAACTCGGGACTTCGTAAAGTCGCAGTCCTGATTCAATACAAATCCCACTCGCTGGATCGGCACATCCGCATCGGTTGGGATATCTTGAATCCCGAGTTGGGCGAGTATATCGCCTCAGTCCCCCCGCAACAGCGCATTAGTGAAGATTGGTATCGCGGGACCGCGGATGCCGTCTACCAGAACATGTTCTTGATCGACGACGAGCATCCCGAGTTTCTCCTCATCCTGGCGGGCGATCACATTTATAAGATGAACTATGCCGAGATGTACTATTGGCTGATCGCCAAGAGCGCAGACGTCGTCGTCGGGGCGATCGATATTCCGATCCAAGATGCCAGCCGGTTCGGTGTCATGGGTGTGGATGAAGATTTCCGCATCACGCACTTTCAGGAGAAACCAGCCAACCCGACCCCCATCCCGAACGATCCCACGCACGCATTCGCCTCGATGGGCATCTACCTGTTCCGAACAAAGGCCCTTCGCGAGCATCTGATCGCCGATGCCCAAGAGGGCAGCGCCCACGACTTTGGGAAGAACATCATTCCTCGAATGATTGGGCAGCGGCGCGTCTATGCGTTCAAGTTTCACGATGCCAACAAGAAGGCCGTCCAGTATTGGCGCGATATCGGAACCCTTGATGCCTATTGGGAAGCCAATATGGATCTCGTCGCCGTCGATCCCCAGTTCAACCTGTACGATCCCGACTGGCCGATCCGCACCTATCAGGGACAGTTTCCCCCGGCCAAGTTTGTCTTTGCTCAGGATTATCAGGGCGGCCGCATGGGCGTAGCCCTCGATTCGATCGTCTGCGGAGGCTGCATCGTGTCCGGAGGACGAGTCCAAAACTCCATTCTGTCCCCCAACGTGCGGGTCCAGGACCATGCGGACGTGCGCGAATCCATTGTCATGGAGAACGTCTTTATCGGCGAGCATAGCCGCGTTCGGCGTGCAATTATCGACAAAGACGTCGTCATTCCACCTCACACGGAAATTGGATACAACCGTGAGGCCGATGCCCAACGGTTCACGGTCACAGAGTCAGGTCTCGTGGTGATTTCAAAGGGAATGAAACTGCATGCCCCCGTCGATCCACCCTGTTGATCTCATCGCCGCCCTCCGCCAGAAGCACCTCACGCCGGCCATCGTGTTTCTGACTTCGCGCCGCGCCTGCGACGAGGCGATGGAGTCCTTTGACCATGCCGACATCGTACTCCCCCCCGTGCGACAGAACGCGATCGCCGCGGCGCTCGAACGGGTGATTGCGCAATATCCCAGCATCGCGGAGCATCCGCTCATCCCAACGGTGCGGCGGATCGGCGTCGCGGCCCATCATGCCGGGCATCTTCCCTCCTGGAAAATTGCGATTGAAGAACTCATGCGCCAAGGCTGCCTTGATGCCGTCTTCGCGACCACGACCTTAGCCGCAGGCGTTGACTTCCCCGCGCGAACCGTCGTAATCACCCAGTCCAGCATTCGCAAGTCGCGCGAATTCACAGACCTCACCATCGGCGAAGTGCAGCAGATCGCGGGACGAGCCGGCCGCCGGGGCAAAGATCAAGTGGGGTTTGCGGTGGTCACGCCGTCTCCGTATATCGACCTCGGCGTCCTCACCAAAGGCTTCACCGGACACCCGGAAGCCATCGATAGCCAATTCACCATCAGCTATCCGATGGTGCTGAACCTCTTGAAAGCCCATCCCCACGAGCAGATTCAAGCGATCCTGGCCAAGAGCTTTGCCCAGTTCCAACTCAACCAGCGAGCCGAGCTCCTCGAACGGAAACTCGACGCGCTCCATGCTCAAATGGAACCGTTCGGTCCGCGCGTCTGTACCGATTGGATTACTCAGTGGCAGACCTTCGAACAAGCCCGCAAACAAAAACCTTCGCGCCACCAGACGCGTCGACACGAATCACCGGAAGTCTCAGCCCGCTTTCACTTCTTAACGCCGGGACGGGTGGTCGGACTCACCCGCGGGCGTGGGATTGTGCTCCGCCAGTACCACAGTAAGGGACAGAAGAGTCCGATGGTGACTGTGCTGCGGGCGGGCGGGGCAGTCACGGAATGTCCAGCGCCCATCGTGAATGAAGTCTTCGACCGCGTCTTCGACTGCGAGGAAGCCCCTGCGTATCCCTGGTGCACGTCCGAGACGTTTGACGAACTCACCCATCAGCTGACGGAACTGCCTACACGCGTGCCTGTCCTGCCCATCCTGGTGTCAAAAGACTCAGAAGCCCTCCCTGATGCCATCGTGCAGTCTTTGGGCGATTTCCCCTGCCCGACATGCCCCTCACGCCCAGCATGCCAGAAGGATTTTGTGATGGCCTCGCGGCTGCGACAGGAACAACAGCGCCATACCAAATCCATTCAAGCGCTGCGGACCAGCTTGTGGCATCGATTCCAAGAGCGGGTGGAAGTCTTACAGAAGTTCGGCTATCTGACCCCTCAGGCCCAACTGACCGCAGAGGGGGAATGGGCTCGACTGATCCGAATTGACCACTCGCTGCTGATCACCGAACTCATTCGTGCAGAGGCCTTTGCCGGCGCAGACCCTTCCGTCCTCACCGGCATCATGGCGAGCATCGCCCATGACGACGATCGTCCGGGCGCGTTTCCGCGCATCAGCGCTGGGCTGAGTTCGCTCATGGGTCAGGTGCGGAAACTGGGAGAGAGTTTGTCTCCCTATGAAGACCCTCCCCTCTTGCGAGCGGATGTGGCGGCCTTGGCTGAGCGCTGGATTGCCGATCCCTCCCTCACGTGGATCGGACTCTGTCGTTTGACTACGATGGCAGAGGGCGACATCTATCGTTTACTCGCGCGAACGTTGGAATTTCTGTCACAGCTGCACACATTGAAAGCCACCCACCCCGGTCTAGCCGATTCAGCCTCTCAAGCAATGGCGCTGATTCGACGTGGCGTGCTGGAAGAACTACCATGAGGACGTCGCTCGTCGTTCGTGAAGCGTCGTTCGCCGCACGCAAGAGAACGGGGACCACATTCTCGCGTTTCACGCTTCACGTTTCACGCTTCACGAGAAACACATGACCACCGAGGAACTTGAACAACTCCTCGCTCAGCAACCAATGGCGCTTCTGCATCAACTGGCACATGGACGTGTCCAACGGCACTTTCGGGCCGGCAAGCGGCGCCTCATTGAGTTGATCCTCCAACATTCGAGCCAGAACCGAGCAGGCCTCGAATCCGATTTGCAGGCGCTGATTGAGAAACGACGATCACGAACACAGCCACCGACACCATCGGTCCAGACCGCTCGTCGCCCCGCAGGCACACCTCCCAAGAGGGTACCAGTCAGGGTCACAGAGCCGGAATCGTCGGAACCTGCCGTGTCGCTGACCACGTGGTTGGAAGGCATCGGCGTTCCACCACCACAACCGTTCGTGGCGGATCTCTGGCAGGAAGAGGCGTTGGCCGCACTGAGTGAAACTGATGTGGTAGTGAGCGTGCCGACCGGAAGCGGAAAAACCTATGTCGCCGTGGAAGCGGCTCGACGCGCGATGGAAGACAATCGCACCGTCATCTACACCTCGCCGCTCAAAGCATTATCCAACACGAAATTTACCGAGTTCTCACGGATCTTCGGCGCCGAACGAGTGGGCATTCTTACCGGGGATCGCCAAGACAATGGGCAAGCGCCCCTGCTCATCATGACGACGGAGATCCTTCGCAACCTGCTCTATGACGCAGCGAGTGGCGAAATCGACGTGCGACTGGACACCCTGGGGCTCGTGATTTTGGACGAATCACAATACATTGCCGATCGCGAGCGCGGCGTGGTGTGGGAAGAAACCATCATCTTTTGTCCGTCACAAGCGAAGCTCCTGCTGCTCTCAGCCTCCATCGGAAACCCACAGGACATTGCCGATTGGCTCACATCCATCCGCCCCACCCCCTGCCGGCTGGTGCGCCATAGCAAACGCACCGTCCCCCTCAGAGCCGGCTACCTCCATCCGAACGGAAAGCTCA
>JAHFES010000067.1:12723-13886 GCA_023248355.1 Nitrospiraceae bacterium | reverse complement strand
GCCCACAGGCTCGGGAGAAAATCGAACAGGTTGAGGTGGTTCAATCCATTCATGGGACGGTCTTGCGAATGGAATCCGCAGGGGTACGGTGTGACCTGGAACCCTTGTTTCTCAAACAGCGCCGTTGCACGGGGAATATGATAGGCCGAAGTGACCAGCACAATAGATGTTCGTCCGCCTAAGATGCGCTTAGAGTTCCGCGCATTTTCAAACGTCGTTCGAGAGCGGTCTTCTGTGACTATCGCAGTTGCCGGGACCCCCAAGCGCATGGCCCATTCTTTCATGGCGTCGGCTTCGACTGGGCCCGCTGTGAAGATGCTGGCATTCCCTCCGGTCAGCAGAAGTGACGGTGCCATATTTTGCAGAAATAAGTCGGCCCCGCAGAGCGTGCGAAGACGCGATTCGTCGTAAAGTTCGATTGTTGGTCTGAGTGTTCCCGTATCCTTGATGCCGCCGCCGAGGACGACGATCGCGTCGGGTTTTTTCCCAACAGTGGATGGCCTGGACGGGTGCCATCCCTCCAGAATGGCCATGAGCGTTTCTGAGACGAGAGGGGAGCTAACCAGACACAACAGAAGAAATCCTGTCGTTGCCGAAAGTCGGAGCCAGCGTAGGCGGCGTGGCGAAGAAGGAAGCCAGGCTAGAATGAGGACAACGGCAAAGAGGCCGACAATCCACGTGAAGGGGTATACGCCGTACTTGACGAATTTGTAGAGACCGAAGAAGAATGGGGTCATCTCCATTGTGGCTCCTTAGTGGAAAGCACGATTGCGCCCAGCATACAGGCGCTGGATCGAATGACCAAGAGAGAAAACCCAACGATGTTGCAGAGCCGCCGTTATTGGCTGATGAAGTCCGAGCCCTCGGCGTTTTCGATCGATGACCTGGCGAAGTCCCCCGCGCAGACGACCTGCTGGGATGGCGTGCGCAACTATCAGGCCCGCAACTTCATGCGGGGCATGGCCATCGGGGATCAGGTGCTGTTTTATCACAGTAATGTCGATCCACCGGCGATGATGGGTATTGCTGAGGTCGTCAAGACTGCCTATGCCGATCCCACGCAATTCGATAAGAAGAACACACACTACGATCCTGAGAGCGATCCCGCCAGCCCCAGATGGGAGATGGTCGAGATCAAGTTTGTGCGGAAGTTTCCACAGCCT
>JAHFES010000067.1:0-12623 GCA_023248355.1 Nitrospiraceae bacterium | reverse complement strand
AGCATTCGGCTAAGTGCTGGCTTTACCGTCGTCCATATAGCGATGTTGCCAGTCCAGCCAGGCGTGGCCGAGTTCGTGGGCGAGAATATAGCGGCGGCGCGTCACGGGGAGACGTTTGCGGATATAGATAGTCTTGGTGCTGTCGTCCCAGATCCCATCGGCATTGGCATCTCGCTTGTCCATTTCAACATCGGAGAGCTGTCTCACTGAGATGTGATAGCCAAACGGGAGCACCACTCTGGTTGGAATGCGCATCATCGTCTTCCGCTCTTTGAATATGGTGCCCACGGTGTACCCCCATTCTTCCGTAGCGTCCGGTTAGCCTACCATAAACAGGCAGCATGAATGTCGGCGTTTTAGCTCAGCATAATCATATAGTTGAGAGAATTTAGGCCTCTCGCTGGACAAGGAAACTTTTGTCCGCCGAGGCTTTCTGCTTGTTTCCCCCAATGGGGAATTCGTGTATCATCTCCCCCATGGAACCTCTCATGGCCGAAGAATTATCGCAGCCCTATCCCAATCCCACGTCAGTCCGACTAGTGGGAGTAAAGATCAGGGATTGTGGAGAGGTTAAGAAGATGGATGCGGCTGGGGCTTCTCTCCGCTGTGGCGATCGGGTATTGCTCGAAGCTGATGGCGAAGTCACCTATGGGGTTGTCTATACTGAACCCTATCCCGCACCGTTTGTTCCTCCCATGCGGGTGATGAAGTCCATTCTTCGGAAGGCGAGTCCTGATGAAGCGGCGTTGATTGGCCGGCTTGAGCGGCTCTCGCAGGAGGCCTCGGCGTACTGTCGGGTGAAGGCGGCGGAATTTAGACTCAGCCTCAAGCTGGTTGAGGTGTACGGGGCGATGCAACGCCGGCAGCTCACGTTTGTCTATACGGCGGATGATCGCATCGATTTCCGAGATCTCGTTCGTGATCTGGCCAGACGATTCGGCGGACGGATCGAAATGCGTCAAGTCAGTGCGCGCGACGAAGCCAGGCGATTAGGGGGTATCGATACCTGCGGCCTGGTCCTCTGCTGTACAAGTTTCCTGACCGACGTCAAGCCGGTCACTGTGAAGCAGGCGCGAAATCTTGGTCTGGCGGTCGAAGATCCTCGTCTTCTTGGCGTCTGTGGACGACTGAAGTGCTGCCTGATGTTTGAAATGATGGAGGCTCAGGGGACTGCATCCCAAGCCCAGCGACTCATTACTCCGACGAAGCCCGTTCCCACCACCCTACCGACGGTTCCATCGTAACAAGTCTTTCCGTTTAGTCACGCAGAAGACAGCTTCATCTGTTCGCCTCTACCTGAGCCAGGCTCCTTGTGCTAGATTCCCCTCCAATATGAGTTTATTGGCCGGTTTGTTCTGTGCACCGGCAGGAGGGACAAGGATGTTCACATTACAACGCCTGCGCACTGGTCTTGGTGCTCTAATCGTGGGAATCGTCATGCTTGCGGTGTTGGTGCTGCCGCGCTGGATCGCGGCTTCGCCGGCGACCCATGCTCCCCATGGCACGGTGACCGTTGATGGGATGACCGTGCCGGACATCGGGCCGCTTCCCACGTCGATCCCGACTCCATCGACAAACCTCAACTATGCGGCGAAAGTCGAGTTGGGGAAGCAACTCTACTTCGATGGTCGATTGTCCAAGAACGGGGCCATCTCGTGCGCCTTTTGTCACAACCCAGGCACCGGGTGGGCTGATCCTCGCCAGACATCTATTGGGATCGGAGGCGGGTTAGGCGGACGCCAGTCGCCGACTGTTTTGAATACCGCCTTTAATCATGTGCAGTTCTGGGACGGGAGAGCGAGATCGTTAGAGGAACAGGCCATTGGGCCGATTCAGAATCCCATTGAGATGGGCGAGACGCACGAAGCCGTAGTCGCCAAGCTGAACAAGATAAAGGGCTACCAGCAGCAATTCCGCGCCGTCTTTGGTACGGAGGTCAATCTGCAAGGAATCGCCGAAGCGATTGCCGCTTTCGAGCGGACGGTCATTTCAACGAACTCGGCCTTCGATCAGTATATGTTGGGAGATCAGAAGGCTATGGAGGAGGCCGCAGTCAGGGGCATGGCATTGTTCAAAGGGAAGGCCCGGTGCATCCTCTGTCACAACGGGCCGAACTTCACCGACAACCAGTTCCACAATCTTGGCGTGCCTCAAGTAGGGCCGCTGAAGGAAGACCTTGGTCGCTACTATGTCACCAAGGCGGAGAAGGACAAAGGCGCCTTCAAGACGCCGACGCTGCGGAGCATCACTGAGACCGCTCCCTACATGCATGACGGCGCGTTCAAGACGCTTGAGGAGGTCGTCGCGTTCCTCAATAGCGGCGGCGGCCCAACCTCGAATCTAAGTCCTCTGGTGAAGCCCTTGGGACTGACGGGGGATGAACAGTCTGATGTGGTAGCGTTTCTTAAGTCGCTCACTGGGGAACCGATAAACATTCGCCTGCCAAAATTACCGAAGTAGGCGAGAAATCAGGCTGCATCTGCGCTGAGCGCTGGCAGAATACATGAGTGAGAGAAACGAAAAGAATCTATGAATCCTTTCGCAGGGGCCGTGCTCTCAGTGTAGTGGACATTATTTCACGGTCCAACTGGTCAGGTCGGTTTCGGTTCTGTCATCCAACCCTAAGAGGAGGTTTATTGTGATGAGAAAAGGACTTCTTGCCGTTATGGCGGTTGCTGCGATCGGATGTGCCGGAATTGCTCCCCAGAAGGCTGTCAGCGGGGAGCCAAAATCTCCGGTCGAAGGATTCGATATTCACGTGCAGGCGCCACACATGATGGCCGACGGGACCCCGGGCGGGCCGTTCCATCACTATTGCAAGGGGGTCTCCGACAAGATTCTCCAGTGTTTGCTGTTCGACTCCACGGATCCCAAAGCCAAACTGGTTGCAGTTGAGTATTTTGTCGCGAAGGATCTCACCAGAAAACTGCCCGCGATCCAGTGGCACCGCCATTTCCACGATCATAAGGTCGAAATCGAGACGGGCCGAGTCCAAATCCTCGATATGCCGGCCGACCAGGCTGCCAAGGTGGCTGAAGTCGCAGCAGGGACAGACGGAGTGATTTATCACTTGTGGCAGCATGGGCAGGAATTTCCGGATGGCACGGTGAGCTTTCCGCAGTCGCTGGGTCATAAGTTCCCAGGACACTCTGACAAGTAAGATCGATCGAGGGGGCCAGCCTCGTTCTCTGTGGACCGGGCTGGTCCCTGTTCCTTGTCCATGACAGGTTGCGAAGCGCGAGGAACGGCGATGCGGCTGTATGTCCTGTTCACTGTGTGTGTGATGGCAGCGCTTAGCTCGTGGGGCATCCCGGTCTTTGGGGCTGATGAAGCCGTACTCAAACCACGAGTGCCGATCGACAAGATCGACGAAGCCAGGATCTGGACGAACCCCTTCGAGGCCACGCCCGAGAATATCGAAAAAGGGAAAGCGATTTTTCATGGGAAGGCATTCTGTGTCACCTGCCACGGCAAGGATGGGAAAGGGTTCGGGGATATTCCGGGTCTTGTCGGCAAGCTGCCACGGAATTTCACGGACAAAGTATGGCAAACAGCGAGAACCGATGGTGAACTCCTGTGGATCCTCAAAAACGGCAGTCCCGGTACGGACATGGCCTCCTTCATTCCTCTGGTTCTCACCGAAGAAGAAGCCTGGCAGGTGCTGCTCTATGTGCGATCGTTCGGCCGGCAGTGAGCCATGACTGTTCCCTCTGGGCGATGGGCGGCCACCCTTTCGGTTCTCACGGTTCTGATTCCCCATGCCGTACTGCCCGTCTCCGTTCTTGCGGAGTGGTCTGCAACGGCGGAGAGCCGCATGACGTACACAGACGACGTCTTCCAATTTTCCTCCTCCAGGCGCAGTAAGTTCAGTGAGGATCCCAGTCAGCCGACGGTCGTCCCGACGGAGAAAAAATCAGACGTCGTGTGGGATCCTTCTCTTGAGCTGGTTCACTCGTCTACCTCCACGCTGGGCCCGACCCAGATTTCCGCCAAAGCGCACGGGCTCCTCTACACGTCAAATCCTGTCTTCAACCACGGCGACTATCGATTACAAATAAAACAGGGGCTCTCGTCTGACACGGCTGTATTGGTGCGCTATCGCTATGTGCCGAATCTCTTTCTGGGACCGAACTTTGAGAGAAGGACGGGGAATCGCTTCATCGAAGAGGAACGGGTTTCGTCCCACATTGGCCGGGTGGAGCTAGAGCAGAAGTTGGGCCAGCGCTGGGTCGTGACGATGATCGGCCGGGGTGGGATGCGCCTGTATAACGAGGCGTTTGCAGAACGGGATACGAGATTTTGGACCGTTGGACCTCATCTCTCTTATGCGCTGTCTGATCGCGTGATCACCTCTCTTGGATATCTTTTTGAGCGCGGCTATGCCGATGGGGCGGGAGACACTCGCTTCAACGACGATATTTCCTATCAGCAACATGTGATGTCGGCCAGTGCGGATGCCGGTTTGACGGATGTGCTGTCCCTCCATCTTCTGTACTTGTATCGACGGAAGGATTTCACTAGCGATCTTGTCGGCGATACCCATCTCAATCGGCATGATGACACGCATCAGGGCGCGGCCGAGTTGCGCTACGCCGTGACCCAGACCGCCACGTTGACGCTTGGATTTCAGCGGACTCAACGGGTCTCGACCAATGACATGCGGAGCTTCCAGGACACGCAAATTTCGGTCGGCGGTCAGTATCGATTTTGAGCGAGGGTGAACGGCGAGGGCATTCGATGAAGGGCCAATCCGGCGTCAGTGGTTGGCGTGGAACAGCTCATGCCGGGTCTGTGGGGTGAAGAGGTTCTTGCGCGGGACGATCAGCTGCAGGAAAGGGAGTGGGGGAGTGCTCAGCAGCCCTTCGGGATGCCCGCTGGTGGAGAAATTGTTCCAACATCAATTGATCGGGGGGCGGCAAGCTGGCAAAGGCGATGCCGGCTCGTTCTCCCTGTGCCCACACCACCATTCCCGTTGCCTGGATGGATTGTCCCTGGCCGGGAATTTCAAATCGTAGCGTGGACAGGGTTCCCACGGGGAGAGGGACAGTTAATCGGCCGATCGCGATGCCTCCGAGACTCAGATTGTGGCTGACCGCGGGATGCTGCGCAGGATGCGTCACGGTGATGGGCGCAGCCCACTCAACGCGATGGGTTGTTCGGAGCTCCACGCCGGTGGCCGTCGAAAGACGTGGCTCGTGCCGGCCGTACACCCGATAGACGCCGATCGTGGGTTCCTTGCCTCGCACGCTCAAGTTCCCAACTCGATGCAGCCAAAATCGGGAGGAGAGATGAGCAGCCGTCGATTCGGCGATGAGGATGCGGCAAGAGCCTGGAGTGAGAGAGGGATCGTCACTCTCGTTTTCGTAGCTTTCCAGACGGGCTGCCGCGTTGACGACATCGCCCATGGTGATGAATTTGAGCCGTTGGTCGCTCCCAACGCAGCCTGCCACGGTTTCTCCCGTGCTTATGCCCACGCGCATATCGACGATCGGTAGACCATGTTCCTGCCACCGCCGGTTGAGAGTATGCAGCGCTTCCCCCATGGCCAGTGCGCACTCAACGGCCTGGACCGCATCCATCCGGATGTCTTCCTCGGATGTTCTGGCGAAGGGGACGCCAAAATCCGCTTTAATGGCGTCGCCGAAGTAATCTTCGACTATTCCACCGTGGTGCATCACGAGGCGAGCCATGGACTCCATGTAGTCATTGACCCAGTTTATGAGAGCGCTGGTGTCCATTCGCTCCGACCATGCGGTGAATCCTCGGAGGTCGGTGAACAAGACGGTCGCAGTCAGCTTTTGGGATTGGAGCTGTCCGCCCGTCAGAAACTGGTCTCGCTCTTGCCAAATGGCTTTCGCGATCTCCGGGGAGACATGGCGGGAGAAGAGCTGCATGAGGAACGCGCGTTGGCGTTGTGCATGCGCATAGTTCCCCACGATCGTGCCGCCGAAGCCCAGGAGAAGGGTCAACGGGACAATTGAGAGATCGACGACGGTTCGGTGCCGGATGAACAGCAGGAATCCTCCCAGCATGTACAGGCTGACCCCGGCTGTCAGGAGCCCTGCGGCCACCTGAGGACGTAGCTGGTCTGTCACCCACGTGGCGAGGAGGGCTGCCGCCATGACCAGCAGCACTGTGAGGACGACTGGAATCCGCTCCAGGGCGATCCCCTGCATAATCGTTTCTACCAGATGCGCTTCGATCTCGACGCCGGCGAGACCAGAGGACCCGAGTGACGTGGGGTAGGTTCCATGCAGACGGGGGCTGCTCGTCCCGATCAAGACGATCTTGCCTGCGAAAAAGTCCGGCCCGATGTCGCCGCGCAAGACGCGATAGTAGGGAACCGTCTGTGCCGCGAGTGAAGCGGTTCGATAGTTGAGGAGGATGGTTGAGGTGGTTGCGGGCGGTGTTGGAAGGGGCGGCCCGGTGCGAGCGGCTTCCTGGGCGACCACGGTCGCAAAACTGGGGAAGACTCGGTCTTGGACAAGGCGAGTGAGTTCGGCCGATCGTACGACACCGTCGCTATCTTGCAGGACATTGACGAATCCGAAGGCGCGGGCTCGATCACGAAGCGGTGTGATCGGCGCGTGGAAGTCTTCTTTCTGAGGCGAGTCCTCCTGATGAATCGTCAGGACCGAGGCCAGCACCACATTCCCCGCGCGCTCGAGCGCCTCGGCAAAGAGGCGGTCGTCCTCAGGGCTGTGTAGCGACGGCTCGGAGAACGCGAGGTCGATGCCGATGACCGCCGGTTTTCCTTCACGGATCTGATCGAGCAGCTGGGCGTGCAGGGCCCGAGGCCAAGGCCAGGCCAAGTCCAGTTCATCGAAGGAGTCCTCGTCGATCGAGACGATGACCAGCGGTGTGCGGAATGTCTCGTGGCCGCGTAGTGCGAAGAAGGCCGTCAATCCCCATCGTTCCCCCCAGTTCAAGAAACCCAGGAGTGACAATGCCGCAACCGCCAAGCCGAGCAGCAGCCCGCGGGCCCACCATGTAATAGTCGGACGAGCCGAAGCAGTGAGGCGGGAAGAAATGGATCTCATTCCATGCACGATTCCCTCTCGGGGGACGCCAATTTTGAAAGTCTACCTGGTTTGGCAAACGCTTGCCAATCGTCAGGGGGTCGAGTCTGCAGTGGAGCAGGTGGTTGCCTCGGACAGCGTACATCGACCAACGAACGACGGAATTTTAATGACACGATCTATTCTGTTGGTGGCCAATATCGCTTCTGATCGGTGTCGGGTTAACGACCGATGCAGGGGCAGTGGAGCGCGGAGAAGTTAGGGCAAACGTTTCAATGGATTGCAGGGAGGCGAATGTCCAGCGGGGATAACAGACTCCGCGCGCTCGCCTTCGGAAGGACGAGTGCCGGACAACCGATCTGCTGCGCATAAGACGGTGCCGAGCCAGGGCTATGCAGCCCTGTTGATTCGGTCAGGTCTTGGTGTCAGTTCGAGTGTTTTGATGGCTTCTTCGACCTGCGCCAGCACGGTGTCGTTGACGACGACTTCATAAAAGACGTCGGCGGTAGGCACGCCAAACTGCGGATGTTGCCGGTTGAACAAGCGTATGCGGCCCCGCCGGATGACGACGCGATGCAGCGCGCCTTTCAGGTCCGGGTACCGTCCGGAGAAGAACGAGGTGGGCGTCTCGTCGCTGGGCAGCGTCAGGGCGACCTCCTGCAATGTCAGCTCCGACTGGAGTTTGGCGAACCCGTCCTTGTCCAGTTCGATGCCATTCAAGTTGTAGCGCAAGTGCACCTCGCCCTTCTCTCCTCTCAGGGGGTCGCCTTCGGGAATTTCATAGATGTCCACGTTCGTCAAGGCCTCTTTCTGCCTGGCGCGTTCCTTCCTCAGCATCCACGAGCAGGAAGATAGGCGGTCGGCCTTACCGATCGCCGGGGAGATCATAATGGGATGGTTGCCGTCGAACAGGAACGTCGGCAGCTCTTCGCTGTAGACGAGCCCGATTCCGAGTTCCAGTTCCGGCAGTCCGTTCTTGCGGCAGGCCGCATTTTGCGCCTGCACCAGGCCCAGCAGTCGTGCGCCGATCCCGCACATGCGCGCGACGCTGAATCGATGCTCGAGCGCTTCCTCGTGCTCGATCATGCTCAAAATGACGGCGTCCCCCTCGATGAACACTTTGCTTGCCCCATAGTCTTCCAGCACCTTGTTGAGCGGATCGAAGAAGTTGAGGCTGAAATGCGATGCCGGGTTCAGCGACTGTTTGCGCATCTCGGCGACCATCGTCGTCGAGCCCCGAATGTCCGCCTTGAGAATGACGTGATTAAGGACGGTTTGTGCCGTTGCCTGTGCTTCTCCGGTTCCGAAAAATTCGTAGAGCGTGCGGTTCGCCTGCGACAGGCGCACGTCTTTGGGATCGTTCCGCAGCTCGATGGCGGCGGCCGCCTGTCGCATGATCTGCAGGTAGGCCAGATCCCGCCGAAACGTGAGCACATCCTTGAGGAACTTGATGAGCAGCCCTCGTTCCTGCCGGCACGACAATCCGTCAATCCGACGACTCAGTTGAGTCAACGGCGCCGTGTCCACCGGGCGCCCCAGCGCTTGTTTACCTTTGATCTTCTCCAGAATTCCCTTGCGCGTCGTGCGATCCACGACAAACTGGTGGAGCTCTCCGGGTGGGAGCACACCCGCAAAATTCTTGCAGATGGGGGCCGATTCGTATGCGGCCGCCACCTGCCGCAACAGGCCGGTGCGCCGAAAATGCCGCTCCACGGTCGCCAACAGGCGGCGCTGGAATCGGCGCTGGGCCTTCCACGCGGTCCTCGCCGCCGCATTTTTTGATTTCTTGGCCGCGGCGATCTCCTCGGTCGACAAACCGTCGTCAAACAACAAGTCAACGTTGGCCGGCGCATCGGCCCAGCCGTACTGGGCTTTGAGATAGGTTGCGCGACAGCGATCGTGATCGGCTCGAGCGGCGGCCAGACGTGCGGACGCTTCTTTTTGTTGCTTTGTCAGCGCATCGGATTTTGATTTTCTCGCCCGCTCGACCTGCTTGGTTATGTTGACAAGCTCCCGCTCGGTCTTGGCCAAGCGCTCTTCGGCCTCGGCCAGAGTTACCTCCGTGTCATGCCGCGGCGTCGATGCGCGAAACAGATAGGGGATGAGCCGCTCGACGGCGGTGTAGCTGTAGGGCGAGGGACTTTCTTGAGACTGACCCTGTCCCAGCAGCACGTAATGCTTGACGAGGAATTCCTCGTCGAAGGGGTTGTCGGCCTGCAACAAGGGGTTCGTGAGAAATTCTTTGGGCAACAACCATCGCGCGCCCATGAGAGAATGCCGCAGTTCGCTCAGGGCGCCTTCTTCCGCTTTGAGAATCGGCGTCAGCAGTTGCTGCAACATCTTGTGCTTGAGTTTCGCGCGATTGCGAGTCAGCCAGCTCAGTTGTTCGTTCAGTTCGAGGCGTCCGCTCTCCGCGGGCGAGCTGCTCGAAGTGAGGCCGCTCCGCAGCTCTTGCCGCGATTGATCGAGATCGCTGTGGACTTGTCCCAGCAGGAACTTGATCGCTGCGACCTGCGCCAGTTGGACTAGAGGGAGTCCGTCCTTGGCTTTGGCGCGGTGAATGGCCGCTTCGATCATCTTGGTATAGGCGTTCCGGAAGTCTTCCCATTGTTGGAGCGTCGGACCCGACCTTCTGTTGCCCCCAATGCTGGCTCCCACCTCCTGGTTCACCATGGCTACGATCAGTTTCTTGGTGTGGCGCTGGAATTGCGGGCTCAGATAGACGTCCAGATGGACATTGTCGATTCCCTTGACAAATCCGGCGAGATCGATCGATACCGGCTCCGCACTGTGCTGCGCGGTGGGCGATTGGTCGGGATAGACCCGGGGATAGAAGAGCAGGAGTGCTCGGCGGAATAGGTTTGTCAGCCCCATAGCCACGGTGGTCTTGCCTTCAGTTGGCGCGCCGGCGGATGAGAAACCGGCGCGCTCACACCTCGAGTTCTTGCCCTTCGTCAAGAATCGACAAATGCGGAATGTTGAGCGCATGCAATTCCTGCGCGATCTGCTCTTTGAATCGAGGCTTCATGTGAAACACATACAGCGGCAGATCCGGCCGGCCGAGTTTCTCAAACTCCGTCCTCAGCATCGCCGGGGTGAGATGCTTGCTGCGAATGGCCAGGTCTGCCAGATGATTCGGATAGGACGCTTCGATAAACACCGCATTGAGGTTCGGCATCTGTCTGGCCAGGCGCCAGATCTCCTCGGTGTGGTGTGTGTCTCCGCTGTACAGGACGGTGGAGCGGTCATCCATGATGAGGAATCCCACCGCGGGCACAAGATGGTTGACCCGTATCGGAATCACACGTAGACCTGACAGCTCATAGGTCTGCCCCGGCGACAGGGCCTGCGTTATGAGGGTTGGCCGATCGGGTGTGGGAAGGCGAAAGAAGTCCGGGTACACCGCGTCATTGAACACGTGCGTTCTCAGCCCGCTGAGCACTTCCGGGATGCTGGCGATGACGAGCGCGTCCTTCTCTTCGCCGAATCGATTGTCGGCGAGCGTCGGCAAGCCCTGGATGTGATCGAAGTGGAGATGTGAGAGCAACACAGCACGGATCGCCTGCTGTTCGTCGAGGCGGAGCTTCTTCCCGACCGTCCCGGCATCGACCAGCAGTGTGCCGTTGAACAAAAACCCGCAGGTGCAGCAGGAGCGCGATGGCTGAGAACCGGCAAGCAATTGGTCGGACCCGTGACAGCCCAATACATTAATTCTCACATGCAACCTCAGGATAATCTCGCACGCATTGCTCCATGATCGTGGAAGCCGTACCCGGCGAAGGTGTCGCGCGGCACACGATGCCATGGCCGCTCACGCGGCGCCCGCGCCATGCTCCCGCTGCTGTGGAGCGTGTCCGGTCACGGCGGCTTTCTCTGTTCCATCGAGTGTTTGGCGAATGCGGTGCAGCAGGGTTTCGGAGTTAAACGGCTTCTGCAGGAAAGCGGCCTTGCCGGGGGCTTCTCCCGAACGGAGCTCGGCATCGTCCGGATACCCTGACACGTAGAGCACGTGCATCGCCGGCTGGAGCGGGGTGGCATGACGGACTAAGTCCCGCCCATTCATATCGGGCATGACAAGATCCGTCACGAGCAAATGGATTGGCTCCGAAGATTCGCGGCAGATTCGCAACGCCTCTCGGCCGTTTCCAGCCGTCAGGACCCGATATCCCTTGGTCTGAAGCACGCCGCATGCGAGGTTGCGAATTTGTTCCTCGTCATCGACCACCAGGATCGTTTCCGAGCCTCGCGCCGCGTCCGGTGTGGGTGCGGCCAACGGCGACGCTGATGCCGGCGCCTCCACCTGTGGCAGGTAGATCTTGAACGTGGTGCCGTGCCCCACCTCGCTCAAGACCGCCACATGGCCGTTGCTTTGCTTGACGATCCCATAGACGATGGAAAGGCCTAATCCCGTCCCTTTCCCCGGCGCTTTCGTCGTAAAGAAAGGCTCAAAGAGTTTTGCCTGGGTGGCCTGATCCATGCCGAATCCGGTGTCTGTCACGGCCAGCATGACGTAGCGACCGGGGTGGAGGCCGTGAATCTGTTGAATGGCTCGGTCGTCGAGTTCCACGTTGGCGGTCTCGATAGTCAGCGATCCGCCCATCGGCATCGCGTCGCGGGCATTGACGGCGAGGTTCATGATGACTTGCTCGATTTGGCCGGGATCGGCTTTGACCAAGCCGAGCTGCGGGTCCAGATTGGTGAGCAAGCTGATGTCCTTTCCAATCAATTGGCGCAACATCTTTTCGATATTCAAGACGAGTTCGTTCAGTGTCACGATGCGCGGTTCCAAAACCTGTTTACGACTGAAGGTCAGCAATTGCTTGGTCAGGCCAGTGGCCCGCTCGACGGCCTGCAGGATTTCCTCGGCGAATTTTCGCATCGGGGTTGCGGGGGTCAACGCCCCGAGAAGAAGTTCGCTGAACCCCTGCATCACGGTGAGGAGGTTGTTAAAATCATGGGCGATGCCTCCCGCCAGCCGGCCCATGGCTTCCATTTTTTGAGACTGTTGGAGCTGCAAGTCTTTCTGGCGCAACGTTTCGGCGGTGTTAGTGCGTTCGATCGCGGCGGCGGCGATGGACGCGACGACGATCAGCATATCGAGGTCGTCACGGCTGACCGGCCCGGTGGTTTTGTTGAGGATCTCGATGACGCCGATGGGCTCGCCGCCGTGCCGCTTCAACGGCACCACAATCATGTCGCGCGAGTCGTATCCGGTGAGGCGATCGGTCATTGAAAAGTGGCGGGGGTCCTGATGAACAGCTGAGATAATCTCCGGGCGGCCGGTCGAAAAGACCGCGCCGGCGATCCCCTTATCCCACGGAATCGTCGTCCCATGAAGCTGGTCGGCGCTCGGGCCGATCACATAGCGGAAGACCAAATGCTGGTGTTCCGCTATGTGCTCGGCCAGCAAGATTGATCCGGCGTCTCCTCCGATCACGTCGAGTGCCGTGTGCAGGACCTGGCGAACCATGTCGTCCACGTCCGTATATTGAAAGAGAGCTTCGCTGAGTTCACGGATCGATTCCAGCGCGGATGACATTAATACGTTCCCGTGCTCGTTCCAGTCTGGCAATCCCTCAGCCAACGAGGGCCTTCCATGTTTAT
>JAHFES010000141.1 GCA_023248355.1 Nitrospiraceae bacterium | reverse complement strand
AATTACCTCGCGAACATCTTTGACAAACTGCACGTGAAGCGACGAACTGAAGCCGTCGCCTGGTTCGTCAAAGAAACCCGGGCGACCTATTCCGGCCATGGTGCTTAGCCTCCCTTGACGCTTTTCCTCTCTCGATTCAAGGCGATCCTCCTTCGTGATGCCATTGCCGCCTCATTCCTTCAATACACCTAGCATTTCAGCCGCTATCGGATTTATCCTAGCCGCCTGGCATGGGGCCTGTGCTGACGGCTGCAGACTGTTTGTACGCTCGCAACGCGACGAGCAACAGCCCCACGAGTGATAACCGTTCAGATTGTCTGGCCTCGTTTGGGGAGAGTGTGATGCGTACGCCGGAGACTGGGACAACGCCCGCCTCAGCCGAACTTGAATCGCTACGCCACCAATTGAGAGAGCTTCAAGAAGCGCTCGCGGAATCGGTCTGGTCGAGTGGCAATACCCTGATAACCACGCTGCAGGAGCAACTCCAAGAGCGGACCAGCAGATTGCAACACTCGTTCGAGGCCCTCGAACTGAACATTCAATCCCGCCAACGCATGGAATCTGCGTTTCAGGAGAGCGAGCAACGCTACCAATGGCTCTATGACAATAACCTGTCGATGTACTTCACGCTCTCGCCGGAAGGGACCGTGCTGTCCGTGAACCAATTCGGAGCAGCACAGCTCGGCTATACCCCCGATGATCTCGTCGGCCAATCGGTGCTCGGCGTCTTCGACCCGGTCGATCACCGGACCGTCCTCGAACAATTAGAAATATGCGCCAACAATCCGCGCAAAACATTCGAGTGGGAGCTGCAAAAAGTCCGTAAAGACCGGACTCGGCTGTGGGTGCGGGAACGGGCGAGAGCGGTGACCGACGCAGCGGGGACATTGACCATTCTGGTGGTCTGTGAAGATGTGACCGAGCATCGCAAGACGACTCAGCTGCTTTCGACATTGGTTCGTGAATCGCCCCTCCCCATCGTCAGTCTCGACCCCGACGCACGAGTCACAAGCTGGAACCAAGCCGCCACGCGGTTGTTCGGCTGGCCGGAGGAGGACGTGCTAGGGCGCGAACTTCCCTATGTCCCGTCCGGCGAGGAACGCACCGCCGATGCATTATGGATGCAAGGCACGCGGGGTGAAGTCACGGGCCCCATCGAACTGCGCCGCCGTCGAAAAGATGGCGCCATGCTGGACCTGTTGCTCTGGCCGGTCTTCGTGCATGACGAAGCGGGGCATCTCTCCACCGCGGTCGGCCTGTATGTCGATCAGTCAGACCTCAAACGCGCCGAGGCGGCGCTGAAAGAAAGCGAAAGCCGGTTGCGTCTGATCATCAACAGCGAGCCGGAATGCGTCAAGATCGTGAGCCCCGACGGCTTGTTGCAAAGCATGAATCCTGCCGGTCTTGGGTTGATTGAGGCCACATCCGAAGAAGACGTACGCGGCCGTCCGGTGCTCTCCCTTGTTCATCCGGACGATCGCCCTGCCTATGAACGGGTTCATCGCGCCGTCTGCTCAGGACAAACCAGCACCCTATGCTTCCGGATCATCGGGCTCCAAGGAAAAGAACGACACGTAGAAACCCATTCCGTCCCTCTCAGAGACGACCAAGGAGCGGTCACCGGCGTGCTCAGCGTCACACGGGACATCACCGCCCGACGTCAGGCGTCGGAAGAACGCGAGCGCATCAGCCGGGATTTGCATGACAACATTCTGCAATCCCTCTACGCGGTCGGCATGCAACTGGAGGCCGGCAAACTCTCATTCTACAAGGCCCCGCGCAAATCCAAATCGTATACGACGCAGGCCATCGACCAGCTCAACCGGTTGGTGGACGACGTCCGACAGTACATCGCTCTGCTGAAGCGGCAGAACGCTCCGGCCATGGATTTTGGACAGGCCTTGCGACATCTGGTCGCCTCATTTTCAGCGACGGGCCTGACGACTCCGAAGCTCGATATCAAAGATCCCGTGATCGCGATGATCACGGCCGAGCAAGGCGAGCAACTCCTGAATATTGCGCGGGAAGCGCTGAGCAACAGCGTGCGACACGCGGAGGCGACGCACCGCTGGGTGCGGCTCAGCCATACCGGCTCCGCCGTTCGCATGGAAATTTGCGACGATGGCATCGGATTTGAGCCCAAGCAGAAACGAAAACGCGGTCACGGCCTCAGCAACATGGCCGCTCGCGCCAAGCGCATCCGTGCGCGGTTCAGCTTGGACAGCCGGCCACGCAAAGGCACCTGCATTACCATCGATCTCCCAACGGAGGGACAGGCATGAGCACAACGAAATCGAAACCCATCCGCCTCCTCATCGTCGACGACCATGAAGTCGTCCGCATCGGACTTGGAGCGGTCCTTGCTCTCACTCCAGGCATGAAAGTCGTCGGTCAAGCTTCCCGAAAAGACGAGGCCAAAAAGCTGAGCCTCCGGCTCAAACCCGACGTCGTGCTCCTGGACATTCGATTGCCTGACGGCAGCGGGGTCGATGCCGCCCGCGAGATCCTGGCGGACTGCCCGAATACCCGTGTGCTGTTCCTCACCAGCTTCGCGGACGATCACACCGTTCTGGAGGCGATTCTCTCCGGCGCGCAAGGCTATATTCTAAAAGACATCGCCTCCGACGCCCTCGTGCGCGCCATCAAAACAGTCGTCTCTGGTCAAGCTTTGATTGACCCGCGCCTGACCACACACACGCTCCATTGGCTGAAGAACTTCTATACACAGCCAGGCCAACCGAAACGCCCGCTCCTCTCTTCACAAGAGCAGCGGCTACTGCCTCTGGTTGCTCAGGGACTCACCAACAAGGAGATCGCGGTCCAACTGCAGTTGAGCGAGAAAACGATTAAGAATTACCTCGCCAACATCTACTCCAAACTCCAGATCGGCCGGCGCTCACAGGTCGCCGCCTTCTATGCAGGGAGTTTCAAAGCGGCCGGCTCATCGCTTGCCTCCCACTAGATTCAGAGTGCGCGCTCCATTGGACTCAAGGTTTTCGACCTCTTACCGATACGGGAAGACCGATGCTTGTCTGGACTGTGTCGCCAGGAGTTTATGCGCTACCCAGTATCATCACGTTCACTGTCGGTTCTCCTCATTGAGCCTTCTGCCGGACTCGCGACGAAAATCCAGGAGTTATTGATCTGCCAGTTTCACGCCTCGCTCGACCTTGGCATCGCGCGCTCCTTGCGTGAGGGCATGACCCACCTCTGCACCCACCGGGTGGATCTCGTGCTCATGGACCTGGCCTTACCCGACTACAAAGACCTCGATGCCATCCGCGCACTGCGCATGACCGCGCCGGCCTCCGCACTGGTCGCGTTGAGCACCGCCGCCAATGAGGCGCTGCTCCTCGATGCCATCGGAGCTGGAGCCCATGAGGTATTGTCTGTGGCTGCGCCCTCCGCGCAGGAACTCCGCAGCGTGATTGACCGCGCCATAGTGAGAGCCGGACACCTGGGAGCAGGCGCCGCCTCGGCCCTCTCCATCCCGCCACCTTCACTCTCACCGGCTCCCCCGCGTATCGTCCACGACTTGAATAATGTCATGACCTCCATCAACGGCTTCGCCGACCTACTCCTCACTCGACTCCCACCGGATGACCCCGCTCGGGCGAGCGCGGAGCAGATCAGAAAGGCGGGCACGCGAGCCACTGCGCTGGTGAAGGCCTTGGCGGCTCCGCCCGAGTCATCACCGACCGCGCATGGGTCTGATCCCACCATCGCTCACGCTGCGTAGCAACCTGGTTTCGTCCTCTGAATTGACAGTCTGGAATTCAGCAACTAGGATACGCCTCGACCAGCGTCATTCGACTCAGAGTAGGGAAGGCCACGCGGGTCGCTTTTGTTGTCCAGTGCAGAGGGCCGTTGTATTCAGGAGGAATCATGTCCGACAGTCCGTCATCTACCCCCGCATCGCCATCAACTAATTCGCATCAGCCCAGCAACTACCTCGAACATCTCTTCGAAGTGGCCGTATTTTCCAGCCGCTGGATTCAAGCCCCGCTCTACGGCGGGCTCATCGTGGCGGAGTTGCTCTACGCATACAAGTTTCTCATCGAACTCTGGGACATGATGATTCACATCCATAAGATGGAAGAAACTGTTTTCATGCTCGGTGTTTTGGGATTGATCGACGTCACAATGGTGGCTAATTTATTGACGATGGTCATCATCGGCGGCTACGCCACCTTCGTCAGCAAACTGGACCTGGAAACCCATCCGGACCGTCCTGAGTGGCTGACCCACGTTGATCCCGGCACCATTAAGATCAAACTGGCCTCCTCGCTGATCGGCATCTCCAGCATTCATCTGCTCAAATCCTTCGTAGATATCGCGAATGAGAATCTCGAGCACGTCAAATGGAAGATCTTCATCCATATGACTTTTTTGGGGTCCGCCATCCTGCTCGCCTGGACCGACAAGATCATGCAGAGGGACAACA
>JAHFES010000066.1:5499-14053 GCA_023248355.1 Nitrospiraceae bacterium | reverse complement strand
ACCGGGTGCGGGAAGCGCAACTGCCCCGATCCGAACGCGACATACTTCTCACAGGTCAATTGTTCCAAACCGATCGGACCTTTCGCGTGGAGGCGCGAGCCGCTGAGCCCGATATCGGCCCCCATCCCATAACTGTCTCCCGCATTGAGTCGCGACGATGCGTTGATGAACACCGCACTGGCATCGACTTCGCGCGTGAAGCGCATGGCCGACTCATAACGAGTGGTGACAATGGCCGCCGTGAGACAGGGCCCGTGCTCCACGATATGGGCCAGCGCCTCGTCGATGTTCTCCACCATTTTCACCGCCAGGATGGGAGCCTGGAACTGGGTGCGCCAATCCTCCTCCGTTGCCGGGATGATCGACGTATGTCCGCTCATCGGCATTTGCCCCATGAGCGCAATGGTCTTCGGGCAACCGCGCACTTCGATCTTGAATTCATCCAGCAATCGATTGATCAGCGGAGGCAAGAACTGCCGCCCAATGAACTGCTGCACGAGCAGCGTGTCCAACGAGTTGGCGGCCCCGGCCAACTGGGCCTTCGAATTGATCGTCAAATTTTGGGCCATCGGAATATCGGTGTCCCCATCCACGTAGAGATGGGTGAGTCCCCCGTCATAACAGAGCACCGGCATCTTCGCCTGCTCCATGACGGCCTTTCGCAGACCTGCCCCCCCGCGCGGGATGATGGCATCAAGAATTTTTCCAGACCGAATCAACTCGACCGCCACTTCTTTCTCCGGACGCTCAATGAGAATCCATGCACTAGCCGACATCCCGCTCTCGATCGCAGCCTCGCGCAATCCTGTCTCGATTGCCTGGTGGGTCAAGCTCCACTCCGGAGCACCACGAAAGACACAGAGGTTCCCCGCCTTGAGACACATCGCGAGCGCCTCCACGGTCACGAGGGGACTCATTTCTGAAATCACCCCGATGACCCCAATCGGGACCCGAACCCGGCTTACTTGTAATCCATCCGGACGTTCCCATCGTGAGGTCACGGCGCCGACAGGATCAGGCAGATCGGCAATCACACGGAGACGATCGGCGATTTCCTTGATGTGGTCCGCCGTCATCCGCACACGGGCCACCGCGGCCTTCATCCGATCTTTGATCACATCGGCTTCATACGACTTTCCGACCGCGTCCACATCTTTCTCATTGGCCGCCAGGATCTGCTCTTCGTCGGCGGTCACCCGATCTGCCATCGCCCGCAATGCTTTGTCTTTCACCGGACCTGACAAGAGGGCCAACGGCCTTGCCATATTCTTGCAGTCCTTCAACAGCTTATCCATGTAAAGCTTAACTGGAACTTCGGGCATCTATTCGTCCTCTCAATTCAACATTTCTCATTGATCATTTATCATTCGCGCAGCGCGCAGACTATAGCATGCGATTTTTTCGGGAGTAAAGCTGACGCCAGCTAATGGAGCGATTCCTTCTCTCGCTGCAAGCCGGTTTCGCGCCGCGCCAGGAACCACCCGATCCATCCCCAGCACAGCATCACTGGAACCAGGAACCAGGCCAGGTATCCCGTGGTGGCCCCAAGCGCTTTGATACCGGACACCGCCCAGCCGGTCGAGGCATCGCCCCCACGTGACACGGCGGTGTCGATAAAGTTCTTCGCTTTATACTTTTCTTCCCGACTAACCACAGTAAAGAGCACCTCACGAGCCGGTTTAGAGATCGCGTACTCACCCACCCGGCGCATCACGGTGAAAAGCAGGAACACTTCGAGGATGTGGCTCATTCCAATGGCCAGAAACCCAAGCGCACTGACGATCGGCAAAAACAAAAGCGCTGCGCCAAGCCCAAAACGCAACATCAGTCGATTGGTCACCCAGACTTGCGTCACGAAGGTCAGCACATTCACGGTGAGATCAATCCCGGCGAACAGTCGCGTGCGCGATTCAGGCGATGAAATTTCGCGGCTGATCAAAGCCGTCTGTTCCAAGTACAGCACGGTCGCCGACATGGTGAGCAGAAACAGATAGGCGCAGATACCCAGCAAGTACGGTGATGATGCCGCCAGCCTGATTCCAGCCCACATACTGCCCCCCAGCGACTGGCCACCATGTCCCAGACCCTGGTGCGGATGCTGCCTCGACCATCGGTCAAGCTGGTAGATACACACGCCGCAGACCACGAGCCACAGCGCAGCGAACACCATCAGCATGGGAAGCGGCAGCACATACGTGACGCCGGCCGTCAGTACGGGCCCGACCATCGCTCCTGCGCTCCCGCCCGCAGCGATCACACTGAAGAGACGAGTCCCCTGCTCCGGCGTAAAGAGATCCGCCATGAAACTCCAGAAGACGGAGACGACGAAGAGATTGAAGACGGACAGCCAGACAAAGAACACCCGAGCTACCCACTCCGGGTGCCATTGGCTGCTCATGACTACGAAAAAGAGCGCGAGGTGAGAGACAAAAAACCCGTAGACGGAGAGGAGCAGCTGGACACGTGCCAATTTCGACGACAGGTATCCGAAGAGCGGCGTCGCCACCAGGAGCGTCAGAAACGTCCCGGTCATCATCCAGGGAAGATGCTGGACTCCGCCCTCAATCGCCATTTCATCCCGCACTGGCCGTAGCATGTAGTAGCCGCACAGCAGGCAGAAGAAATAGAGAAACGACCAGAGCAGCGGAATCCGCTCGCCCGCTTCGGCTCTGACCCATTTCAACACACAGAATGGCATCCGGTTCACCGACCTCGATCGAGATTGAGACAGTGCCGCACCCCTCCCCTCTCCTGCAAGGAGAAAATTTGCTAGAATGCGCCGGACCATGGTTCTTCTCGCATCGTGAAAGGGAACGGATGATCGACCTTCGTAGCGATACCGTCACGACCCCGACCGACGGCATGCGGAAAGCGATGGCCCGTGCCGAGGTGGGAGACGACGTCTACGGGGAAGATTCCACCGTCAATCGGCTTCAGGACATGGCGGCCGCGTTGCTCGGGAAACGGGCGGCTCTCTTTGTCCCCTCCGGCACCATGGCCAACCAACTCGCCATCCGGTCCCAGACCCAGCCGGGTCAGGAAGTCATCGTTGAGAGCACCTGTCATATCGTTCGATATGAGCAGGGAGCAGCCGGCGCGCTGGCCGGCGTACAACTGCATTGGGTGACGGGTGAACGCGGGATCATGACCGCCGAACAGGTGGAGGCCGCGATCAGACCGAAAGATCCGCATAGTATCCAGACGGCGCTCATCTGCCTTGAGAACACGCACAACGCCGGCGGTGGAACTATCTATCCGCTCTCCACCATCGAGAAAATTCGCACCGTCGCCGTCAAGCACGGCATCCCGATGCATCTCGATGGCGCCAGACTCCTCAATGCGGTGGCCGCGACCACACTTCCCCCCGCCTCCTACGCCCAACACTTTGAAACCATCTCGATGTGTCTTTCGAAAGGCCTTGGTGCGCCTGTGGGATCATTGCTGATTTCCAGCGACCTTTCCCTGATCGACCGCGCGCGGCGATTCCGCCGGATGTACGGAGGCGCCATGCGCCAAGCCGGCATCCTCGCCGCCGCCGGCATCTATGCGCTCGAGCATCATGTCACACGCTTGAAGGAGGACCACGACCATGCCAAGAAACTGGCGAGACTGCTCCAACGGATTCCGTCGGTACAGATCGCGTCACAGCACGTCGAGACAAACATCATCATCTTTGACGTGGTGGACCACCGGCGACCCCCTACCGAACTCGTCGCAGCATTGAAAGAACAGGGCGTGCTCATCAATGCAATTGGAGGACAACGCTATCGAGCTGTCACCCACCTTAATATCTCATCAAAACAGATTGATGAGGCTGGAGAAATTTTTGCCCGCATCCTCGCCCGCTGATTCTCCTACGTTGACACCACTTTCAGCGACACATAGAATGCCACCGAGTTTCAGACGGACAATACTTATGAATCTTGACGCGGTGTCGTTTCAGCAGATCAGCAAGATTCTTGAAGTCACGGATGCCCTCGGCCTCAATCGTGAGTGGGTGGAAATTCCCCTGTCTCCCGAAAGCCCAGGGGTTGTCCGGCGGCTGGCAAACGGCACACTTGAAATCATTGTGGATGCCGAGCAGCCCTTTGACCAGTGGCTGACCATGCTCCCGACTCACATTCAGCAGGCACAGCAATCATAATGGATTCGAACACCACCACGACCATTCCCACCCGCGAAGAACTCAACGCCGAGTTGTTGGCTGTCCCGGAACCGCCGGAGCAGCCTGAGATCCCTCATCCCCCAGGGTTTGAAGACAGTCTTGAGCTCGCCCTGCGGCATGTCAAAGGCCGACGTGGCGGCGACCTGGTCGGCATCATTTTAGTGGGATCGGGGGCACGCCAAGCCATTACCCCGCATAGCGACATCGACCTTATTGCCCTGGTGAAGGGGGAGGCCGACGGCCATGAAATTCTTCGGGTCGGAGAGCGCCTCGCCGATATTCGCTATCGCGGGCACAAAGCCGTCGAGGAAGAACTCGCCTACTCACTGAGACTTCCACCGCTTCTCAGAAAAAGCCGGACGCTCTATGACCACGATGGGATCAGCGCCCAGCTCATTGAGAAAGCCAATCAGCGCTTCCGCCAAGGCCCTCCCGCAGCCACGATGAACGAACAGATCCGCATGAAGGCGGAATGCTTCCATTGGTTGGGCAAAGCGCAGGATCTGGCGGACAAACCAGGAACCGCACAATACCTCCTGACGCTCTTCTACGAGGATTGTATCCTGGCCTTCTTCCGCCTCCGAGGATTTTGGCTGACGGCCCCGGTCGACATCCACCGGTTCATGTTTTCACGAGAGCCGGCGCTCGCTGACCTGGCCGGACAGTTTCTCGCTGCCACGACTGTAGCCGACCGGCTCAACTTTGGCCGGCAATATGCCGATCTACTCTTTAAGGATGTTCCGAATCCTGCCCGTATCGACTGACGGGCTCGAACAACATCCGATCCCTTTCGTTTCCTCGTAGGGGGTTTGTCTTTCACGCGACGCATCGAGAGCGCTGTCGGCCCTTGCGACGATCGGGGCAGACCTCTCTCCATCTCACAGGCACGCACGCCAAGGAGCCATCATGGAGCTGGGATTTATCGGACTAGGCAAGATGGGCATGAACATGGTCACTCGCCTGCGGCAAGGCCAACACCGGGTGGTGGCCTTTGACCGCTCGAGCGATTTGATCACACAGGCGGAGCATCAGGGGTGTGTCGGCTCCTCGTCGCTGGCCGATCTGGTAGCCAAGCTCAGCGCCCCGCGCGCCGTCTGGGTCATGGTCCCCTCCGGTGCACCAACGGAGGAGACGGTCCATGCCGTCGCCGCGCTCTTACAGCCTGGAGATATCATCATTGACGGTGGAAACACGCGCTTTCACGACGATGTGCGTCGTGCCGCCGAGCTGAAGCCAAAAGGCATTCACTACGTAGATGCCGGAACCAGCGGCGGCATTTGGGGCTTAAAAATAGGCTACTGCCTCATGGTCGGGGGCGACGACGCCGCGGTCAAACATCTCACGCCGGTGTTCAAGACCCTGGCTCCCGAAAATGGCTGGGCTCATGTCGGTGCCGTGGGTGCGGGACATTATGTGAAGATGGTCCATAACGGCATCGAATACAGCATGATGCAAGGCTATGCCGAAGGATTTGAATTGATGTCGAAGAGTGAGTACCGGCTGGATCTTGCACGCATCGCCGATCTGTGGATGCATGGCAGCGTGGTGCGTTCGTGGCTTCTTGAACTGGCCGCCGGCGCGCTCAAAGAAGATCAGAAGCTGGAAAAGTTAAAAGGCTATGTGCAGGATTCTGGTGAAGGCCGCTGGATGATCGCCGATGCGATCGAAAAGAACGTGCCGGTCCCGACGCTGACGACCGCGCTGTTTACCCGATTTCGATCGCGGCAGGAAGAGTCCTTTGCTGAAAAAATGCTGGCCGCCTTGCGCAACGCATTCGGCGGTCATGCCGTCCGCCGTTAGAACCGTCCTCTTCTGAATAGGAACCGCCCATGGCGCCCAACAGTCAGCGAGTCGAGATCAGCCCCCCGCAGGAAACACTGCCTCCTGTCGAGGCCTGTACGCTGGTCATTTTCGGCGGATCGGGCGACCTGGCCCGTCGGCGCTTGATTCCTGCCCTGTACAATCTGCTCCTGGACGGGCTCATGCCTTCGAACTACGTCGTTTTGGGCCTGGGCCGCACCCCAATGAGCGACGAAGAGTTCAGGGCCACCGTTCGCGATGGCGTCGTGAAACATTCCCGGCAAGCCTTGATCGAAGATACCTGGAACGCCTTTTCCCGGCATCTGTTTTACTTGGCCGGTGAAAATGATGATGCCCAGACCTATGTGCGGCTGAAGACACGCACAGAGGAGCTCGAGCGCACGTTCCAGCTGCCCGGGAACCGGATTTTTTATCTCAGCATTCCTCCCAGTTCTTTCACCCCTGTCTGCGAAGGCTTGTCGAGCTCGGGACTCGCAGGAGCTCCCGGCACCAGGTCTCCCTATGCCCGTATCATTGTAGAAAAACCTGTAGGTCGCGATCTGGTTTCGGCGCAAGCGATCAACGCCGTGACGGGCCGCGTCTTCGACGAATCACAAATTTTCCGCATCGATCACTATCTGGGGAAGGAAACCGTTCAGAATCTGATGGTCGTGCGCTTTGCCAACAGCATCTTCGAGCCGATCTGGAACCACAAGTACATCGATCACGTGCAAATCACGGTGAGTGAGGCCGAAGGGGTCGGGACCAGAGCGTCCTACTACGAAGAAGCCGGTGCACTCCGAGACATGGTTCAGAACCACCTTCTCCAGCTGCTGTGCCTGGTCGCCATGGAACCGCCCTACTCGTTGGACCCCGACGTCGTGCGTAATGCCAAGATGGAAGTGCTCCGCTGCCTGAGACCGATTACGGCGAAGGACGTGGAGAAATTCACCGTGCGCGCACAATACACAGAAGGCACCGCGCACGGAACGCCGGTTCCAGGCTATCGTCGAGAGAAAGGGGTCAAGCCAGACTCCGTGACAGAGACCTACGTCGCCGTGAAATGTTTCGTGGAGAATTGGCGCTGGTCGGGCGTTCCGTTCTATTTGCGAACCGGAAAAACGTTGCCTCTACGGGCCAGCGAAGTCGCCGTCCAATTCAAAGAGATCCCGCAGATCCTCTTCAACGCCAACGCGCAGGCTCCTCAGGCCCCGAATGTATTGACCTTGAGAATTCAGCCCGAGGAGGGGCTCTCGCTTCGCATCGTCTCGCGCGTGCCAGGCACGAGAGCGCAAACACACCCAGTTGAAATGCACTTCAAGTACGGAGAAGTCTTTGGCCGGCCATCCCCCGAAGCCTACGAACGGCTCTTGCTCGACGTCATGGCGGGCGATGCCTCACGCTTCATGCGTCGCGATGCCGTAGAGGCCTCTTGGGCCTGGATCACCAACATTATTGAAGGATGGGACCAGCTGGGACAACGTTGGCTACCCGAATACCAAGCCGGCACATGGGGACCAGTGGAAGCCGACCGTCTGATAGAAAATGATGGTCGAGCCTGGCGCGTGCTGTAACCAAGGGCGAGAGGAGAAGTCTCACTGCTTGTTGCGTCTCGCCTCACGCCTTTAGCCCAAGTTGCTTCAGGATCTCTTCACTCTTCCCCAACCCTCCAATGAATCGCTTGAACTCGCCGCCCTGATACAGGGCGAGGGTAGGAAGCGACGTGATCTCCAGTTCGGCAGGAATTTGAGGATTCTCCTCCACATTCATCGTCAGGATGAGCAGGCTGGGCCCCACTTCTGCCTGGACACGCTCTAACTCAACGGTCACTGTACGACAGTGGCCGCAACCCGGCGTCCAGAATTCCACCAGCACCGGAACCGTTCCAGCCTCGATGACACGATCAAAATCCCGATCACTGACGGATTGAAGTACGCCGCTCACCTGTGTGCGTCTCGCGAGAGCAACAACGGCGTCAGAATTTGAGCCACTTGCTCGGCAAACATCCGGTACCCGACAGTGGTGAGATGGATGCCATCGTTCGAATAAATCGCTGCCAGTTGCCGGCTCTCAGGATCTGCAGTGGCGGCAAAGAGATCCACCGCTGCCATGTTCTTTGATCCGGCGTACTCCAGAATCAATCCGTTCAATTGTTGTCGACGTGTGAGATGATCGGCCACCCACTCTTGGCCTTCGCGGCTGCCTTGACTATCCTCGACCCGAATCGATGGAACCGTAACCGGGATAGGCACGCTACCAGCCGCAAGCGTTTGCTCATACATTTTGAGCAGATTGCGCATAATCTCGACAGGTGACGCGTTCCACCCCAGGTCATTCGTCCCACCGAGAATCGGCACATAACCAGGTGTGTGATCGAGCACATCGCGTCTGAAACGCATCACCATTTCACCCGTCAACTCACCACAGATTCCGCTGACCCGAACCTGTGCCGCGGCACCCAGTGTTTCCTGCAAAAAATTCCCATAGGGAGTCTCCTCACCTACTGGATTCTCCCTGGTCGGAGATTGAAACCCGGCGGTTAAGCTATCGCCAAAACAAATCACAATGTTGGATCGAGACATGGTGTGT
>JAHFES010000066.1:0-5399 GCA_023248355.1 Nitrospiraceae bacterium | reverse complement strand
CGCCAGCCCGCGTGCGACACGCGCAATGAGGGATGGATTCTACCGACGCCTCCGGCTCCTGGCAAGGCGCGGCCTCATTGCATGAACCCTCAGGCGGCGGCCCGTGGAGAATGGCGCTTTTCTTGACGAATCCGTGATCTCACGGTAGGTCTTACCCTATGACCGATCTCAAGACCGCACAGAATATGATGGCCGCGGCCGTGGCGGCGAGAGGCACTGAGGACCCGGAGATTGCCTCCGTCAAACGCGTCCTCAAACTGCTCGACAAAACAGCCAAGTCGAACCGGACCTATGGAGCAAGCAATCCCGTCGCATTGAAATTTTCACAACAGCTACTTGAAGAGTTGACCGGCCATCTCTCGACCTACTCGAAACTCACCTTTCTTGTCCAACGATCTGAGCTGCTCTGCAAAGAATGCATCGTGTACCAGACGGAGAAGGACGGAGGAAGCGAGGGCATTGCCTTCAAGCTGTATGCAGATGGCATCCGGGAATTGGTTTTGCACCAGGGCCTGACGCAAGAAGACCTCATGTTCTTCTTAGAGTCCCTGTGGGGCGGACTCGACCCTACGAAAGACGACGACGACATTGTGACCCGCCTCTGGTCGAAAAATCTCTCGACTCTCTCAATCGTGACAGCGGAAGAAATCGCCAAATCGTCGGTCGGCAGCGTTGAATTCATTCGACTTGATGGGGGCATGAATTCCTCCGACTCGACACTCCGAGAGCTGTTGGACCGCGAGTGCGGCCGTAAAGGGCGCAGCTCACAGGGAGGTGCCGATGGAACGGCACAGGGAAGCGTAGCCGGAGACGGCACGGGGAGTGGCGCATCCAGCAGAAACAACAGATTCCAATCCGGCTTGGTCGGCTATGAAGTCACCGAA
This sequence comes from Nitrospiraceae bacterium, assembly GCA_023248355.1. Classification (GTDB taxonomy): domain Bacteria; phylum Nitrospirota; class Nitrospiria; order Nitrospirales; family Nitrospiraceae; genus Nitrospira_D. The sequence continues at coordinate 4,515 of JAHFES010000066.1, read as the reverse complement.
GAAGAACTCGCCGCATTGGCGAAAGAGATCGAGGCAGAAAGCAAACAAGACAGCGTCATGTATATCTTGGACATGCTGACTGCCATCCTCGCCGCCGAGAAGTCTCCTGTGCTGCTGACCAAACTATTCAGCCTATGGGGCACTATCGTGGAGTTCCTCATGCGAGAGGGAAAATGGACAGTCTTAGAAAATGTCTTGGGCCTCCTCCATGAAACCGATGCTGTTCGACCGGACATCAGCGAGGAACATAAGCAGCAACTAGCCTCTCTCTTCGAAGGGCTTGGCCGCTCCGAACGGGTGAAAGCCATTGAGACCTACCTGAATCGAACACTCAATGCAAATACAGAGGGGCTCTCCACCATCTTGTTGTTGATGAAACCTGATGCCGTGCCTGTCCTCTGCTCGCTACTGGCCAGCTTAGACTCCCCAGTCCACCAGGCAATCGTGTCTGAAGCCCTCATGATACTGGCCAAAGAACAGCCCGATCCATTGCTCAGAGGGTTATCGGATCGCCGGCCGACCTACGTACGCAACCTCCTGACGATTCTCATCAAATGGAATGACTCCAAGTTCGTCGAAGCGGTGGAGAAGCTTGTCCGTTATCCGGATGCACAGGTCAGGAAAGAGGTCGTGCGCGCCATCGGTCTCTTCCGGCCAAACGGCAATGGCATGAAACTGGTGTCGTTTATGGGAGACTCCGATGAAAGCGTGCGCATCGCCGCACTGAAGCTCCTCACGTCCGGGCAATATACCGCTCCATTTTCTCTCTGGACCCCCATCATCTCGGCAGACGATTTCATGGACCGCCCTATGAGCGAGCGCCGCGCAGTCTTTCAGGCCATCCGGGCCACCTGCGGCGACGAGGCTATCCCCTATTGGGAAAACCTCTTTACAGAATGGGCATGGACAAACCGGAAGAAAAAAGAAGAGCTGGCGATCCTGGCCGCAGAAACCCTCGGCAAGCTCGCGACCCCCGCCGCAATCGCCACCCTCGAACTTGGACAAAAAAAGGCCAGCGCAGCGGTTCGCCAGGCCTGCACCATGGCGCTGTCTCAGGTTCAACGATTACAACGCGGGAAGCGGCCATCCGGTGCGCCCCTGTAAGGAGTTTCCATCGTGAACGATCCAAACATTCTCCAAGCCCCCGTCAGCGACACCCAGGGCCAACCGTTACTGACACATGAAAAATCGTTATCCCAGAAGATCGGCCACGGCTCCGAGGCTGGAGATATTCTCGACCAACAGATAGTGATGTTGGGATTCCAACTCATCATCCAACTCAATACGCTGCTCAAGACCTCAAAAATTCATGGTCGCACCAATGCGGCCTTGGATAAGCCGGTCGAGACTATGCTGACCCTCATTCAGACGCTGGCCCATGAGCAACCCGTCACCTTGCGAGTACAAAATGACTTCTTGTTCCTCGGGGAAAGCCATCTGAAGGTCAGCGCACAGCAAATGATCGTGGTGTCCAGCATTATCGATACCATGAACAAGTGGAAGATCGGCAGCTTGACCTTCTCATCATCCGTCTGCTCGAAGGATCTTCGAGAGTTTGCGTATCTCTTTGTCAGCCTTGACCCCAACACAAAATCGCTCGAAGACTTCCGACAAGAACTCAAGCGTCAAGACATCGCGGCCATCCAGCTCGAAGACCCACGCGAGCTCGCTCTCAAGGAAGACGTGAATACGCCGGGACAAGGGGGAACCGCATCTAATCCTAAGACACAGCACAAGGCGCAATCGAAAACCGCATATGGGAAAGCAGCCACTGCTGTGGGGAGCCTCACTCAGTCTGTCCGTGATGGAGGCACGCTCAACTTCAAGCAGGCCAAGCGTGCCATCCAAAACATCATCGATCTGATGATGCAGGACGAGCCAACCCTACTCGGACTGACGACCCTCCGTTGTCATGACCAGTACACGGCCAACCATTCCGTCAACGTTTCGCTGCTCTCCATCGCCTTAGCAAATCGTGCAGGCTATCCGAAAATCGAGCTGGCTGACTTGGGATTGGCCGCCCTGTTTCACGACATGGGCAAATCGACGATTCCGCTTGAAGTCCTGAACAAGCCCGGAGAGTTTACGGAAGACGAATGGGCGGCCATGCGCAACCATCCGACAGAAGGCGTGCTGAGTCTTACGCAATTGCGAGGCATCACCAATTTGCCGGCCCGCATGGTCGCCGCCTCGTTCGAGCACCACATGAATCTGGACTACTCTGGGTACCCGAAACTGAAGACTCCGTGGAAGCTTTCCTTAACCGGGCGCATCCTGACGATCGCAGATTGCTATGATGCCATGACTTCATCTCGCGTCTACCGGCGGGAACCGATGTCCCCCTCGAAAGTCCTGAACATCATGTTTGGAAAGTCCGGAAAGAGCTTTGACGCCACGCTCCTCAAGTTATTCGTCAACTGCGTCGGCATCGTCCCGATCGGAAGCTTGGTGGTCCTCGATACGGACCAAGTCGCAGTCGTGCTCAAACCGGCACTCAACAAGACCGACGGCGAGCGCCCCCTTGTCAAAGTCATCACGGACATTCAGGGCAACCCGATCGACGATGGCCCCGAATTGGACCTGACAGAAAAAGACGATGTCGGAGAATGCCGCTATAGCATCATTCGGCTGATCGACAACACCGAGCATAAATTCGACACCAGCCGCTACTTCGTGTAGTCGCTCTCGTGCCGCTTCTGTCGAGCCATCTATCATCGTTGATGCGTTAGGTCATGACAAAATCTTGCCGAGTGATGAGCCTCTGGCGACGTCTCGTTTGCCATTTATTCGATCGATAAATAACAATATTTGTTCTCCCTGGCATCGTCCCATAGCGATGAAACGATCGCAGCAGGCTCCCCTCGAACGACGTACCATCCGTGCCCTTCGATATACACCTCCATGTGCTCCACAACAGAGGTGTATATGAAAGGTTAGAAAATAGATGTCACAACGAATACGCCTAGGGGGCTAGATTTTTCGACAACTCAATTCACACAGTAGCATCAGAAATAGGTTGGATGTATACTCGCCCCTGTTTTACATTGAACTCATCACTCGACGACATTTAAAAAGGGCCAACTAAAAGAGGCTAGGAAACGCCAATTCTTCACGCCAGCTGTACCCTCAGTGAGTACAGACCATGACTTTTTGAACCTGCTGAAATCATATAAAATCTACAACACGGAGGGGTGACGGAGTGGCCGAACGTGCCGGTCTTGAAAACCGGAGATGGGGTAACTCATCCGCGAGTTCAAATCTCGCCCCCTCCGCCACCCTAGGCTAAGCGATCGATCCTCCATTGCTTAACCGGCCCCAATCTACCGCCTAGGCAATCTGCTACTTGCCGCCTGAGCATTTCTTTGTTTTCTTGATCGGTGGGTGACGGTGTCTGCTCTAAACATGCCCACCTTAAGGGCGGCAAGAGATATCTGATCCCCCCTGGGGAAACCTGCCTTCACCCACGAACTAATCTTCAGCATAGACGTATCCCCCTTTCGTCTGCCCCTTCCCTACCTCTACGGTATTTTAAGACTCCCGCCATACGCCTATTCTACCCCTACACTGATCTCATGACTGAAACATGCAGCCAATGGACGTTCGACAAAGGGCTCATTGAATAGTTCAGATGAGGAGGATCTGATGATGCAAAAACAGATTGGCAAGATCGGAGCGATTCGCCGAGAGGTCCGCGGGAAGGCATGCTCTTTCTGCGGAGGGCATAAGTACCAGCTCGTCCTCCGAGCTGCCTGCACCTTAGAAAGCACAGGGCTTTTCGCTCGCTGCACCAAATGTCAACGCCCCCGAGGCTTAGACGATGATTTCGGGAAAATTTTGTGGATGTGAATTGACCCTGCGATCCAGCGCACACAACAAGTCGAGAGAAAGGACACCAACTCTATGCCACTTACCCGCTGGCGACTCTACAGAGAACGTGCGCAGCAAAAACAGAAAGCTTTACGCATGCTTGCCCTCAGCGGCGTCGTACGGCCAAGCCACATTGAGCTCCGGTACTGCATTCCGATTCTGAAAATTGGGGCATCACTTCAATCTACAACGCCCCCAACCGTCACCCATCACTCCACTCGACCTCCAGAGCCATCCGTTACGATAGGAACAGGAGGCAAGCAACTTCTTCAATGGGTGCGTCTCACCGATTCCATTTCAAGAAGGCTGGCCAACCCTTGGACGGAAACCGCTGAGAGCTGACACGCACCCTCTCAATTTTTTCAGAGCCACTCTGCTCTCTTGTGCCTCTCCTAGCGGGTGCGGTAAGATTGCGCCTCGTCGGTGGCTTCCCCACCCTGACGACACTCCGCCGTTGATGCGGGCGTGATCCCCTGAAGAATGTTACCTGTGGAGAGGTGGCCGAGTTCGGCTGAAGGCAACGGTTTGCTAAACCGTCGTAGGGACAAAATCTCTACCGAGGGTTCAAATCCCTCCCTCTCCGCCATTCCTACCAGTTGCCCATGAAGCGATCTGCGAAACGATCTGCTCCACTTCAAGAGTCTCTGG
>JAHFES010000065.1:6934-14432 GCA_023248355.1 Nitrospiraceae bacterium | reverse complement strand
GAAAAGGACCAATCCCTCTTGGAAGTGGAAACCGAAAAGGTGACATTGGAAATTCCCTCACCGGCAACGGGGATGTTGAGCGAAATCGTCGTCCATGAGGGCGAGACGGTTCCTGTGGGAACCCTGCTGGCACGTATCGAGAGTACTCCTCCCTCCGAAGTGATCAACCGAGTCGGCGGGGTGGTCGTCCGTCCTATGGAACCGGCTCCCGAAGGCGAAGACCGTCATTCTCCTGCCGTCCGACAACTGGCCAAGGAACAAGGAGTCGATCTGTCGGAGGTGAAAGGAACCGGTGCCGGCGGACGCGTGACCAAGAAAGATGTGCAGGACTTCATTGCTCAGAGTGGAGCTCCGGCCAAAGCGACAGCTCCTGGCGGTGAGCAGTCAATGGGCGAAGAAATTCTCCCCTTCACACAGATGCGGAGAACCATCGCCGAACGGATGGTCAAGAGCAGGCAGACTTCCGCCCATGTCACCACCTTCTTTGAAGCAGACTTCTCGGGCATCGCCAAATTCAGAGAAGGCCGAAGCCTGACCTATCTGCCGTTTGTGATCCGTGCTGTAACCCGCGCCATTCGAGAGGTGCCGGTCGTGAACTCGGCGTGGGGCGAACAAGGAATCGTCATCAAGAAAGACATTCATGTCGGAGTTGCCACGGCGCTGGAGGATGGACTTCTGGTACCGGTGGTGCGCCATGCAGATCGAAAGGGACTGACGCAGTTAGCCAAAGAAGTAGCGGACCTGGCCGCGCGGGCCAGGTCCAAGAAACTGAGCCCCGAGGAGGTTCAGGGAGGGACGTTCACGATCACGAACCATGGCGGGTTCGGCAGCTTGTTCAGCACGCCGATCATTCACCAACCGCAGATCGCGATACTGGGCGTCGGCGCGATCCAGAAACGAGCCGTGGTCATCAACGAAGCTATTGCGATCCGTCCGATGGGCTATCTGAGCCTATCGTTTGACCACCGAGTCATCGATGGGGCGACGGCGGATCAGTTCATGGCCAAGGTGAAGGGCTATCTCGAACAGAGTCACTGGGAGCAAATTCTGTGAACAGGAAACAGCAAGCCGTCATCGTCAGCGCAGTGCGAACGCCGATGGGGAGTTTCAACGGGGTGTTCAGCTCCGTGCCCGCCACCAAGCTGGGCAGCATCGCCATCGCTGAAGCATTGAAGCGTGTTCACGTTCAGCCCGAGCGCGTGGACGATGTGTACATGGGCTGCGTCCTTAGTGCCGGGCTTGGGCAGGCACCGGCGAGGCAAGCCTCGATTGGAGCGGGAATCCCCAACTCGGTTGGCGCCACGACGGTCAACAAGGTCTGTGGGTCCAGCCTCAAGACGGTGATCATGGCCTCCCAGGCCATTGCGCTCGGTGATGCGAGGATTGTCGTAGCAGGCGGGATGGAGAACATGACCCGGGCGCCCTATCTTTTGGAAAAAGCGCGGCAGGGGTATCGGCTGGGGCATGCGGAGTTGGTGGACAGCCTGGTCAAAGACGGCCTGTGGGACGTCTATAACAATTTCCACATGGGCAATGCCGGTGAACTCTGTGCCGCGAAGTACCGGCTCACCAGAAGAGAACTCGATGATTTTGCCTTGGAGAGTTACCGTCGCGCTCAGGAAGCCATTGCGACCGGGGCTTTCAAACGGGAAATTGTGCCGGTTGACGTGCCGCAACGAAAAGGCGCGCCCTTGACCGTCACCGATGATGAGGAACCGAATCGAGTCGATCTGAGCAAGATGCGCGAACTCAAGCCGGTGTTCCAGGAAGACGGCGTCCTGACCGTGGGCAATTCGCCTTCCTGTAACGACGGAGCGGCAGCGTTGGTCGTCATGGCTGAAGAGGAAGCGGCGCATCTCGGGCTCGCACCCATGGCGCGCATCATCGGCTATGTAGGAGCGGCGCTCGCGCCAGAGTGGTTTACGATTGCGCCGGTCGAGGCGATCAAGCTGGTGCTCAAGAAGACCGGCCTTGCGATTGGCGACATCGACCTGTTTGAAATCAATGAAGCCTTCTCAGCTGTCTCCCTCGCCATCAACCGGGAATTGGGGCTCGACCAAAAGAAAGTTAACGTCAACGGTGGGGCAGTCGCCCTCGGCCACCCAATCGGTGCCACCGGCGCGCGTATTCTCACGACTCTGCTCCATGCCATGGAAGCCCGCGATGCCCGGCGAGGTCTCGCCGGCCTCTGTATTGGGGGAGGAGAGGCGTTGGCGATTGTTGTGGAACGACCATGAGTCAGGCAAGAGGCACGGGGCGAGAGGAAATCTAACGGGTACGGGCAAGAACAAAACGTCCGGCCTCTTGCCACTTGCCTCGCATCTCTAGCCGAGGTGGTTATGACCCTCGACGACCTCAAGACGATCGGGATCGTTGGCGCCGGCCAGATGGGCCGCGGCATCAGCCAGGTTTGTGCCACGGCCGGTTATGAGGTGCTGCTTCTCGATGTCGCGGAGCCGCCGTTAATAGAAGCGCTCAACAAAATCCGCGCCGGCCTGGAACGAGCCGTGGAACGGGGAAGTCTCACCGACCACCAAGCCGGAGAGGTGCTGGCACTCATCCGTCCGATGGTTCAGCTCGACCGATTGCAAGATGTGCAGCTTGTCATCGAAGCGATTCCGGAAGACCTCGCCCTGAAGCAGGAACTCTTCGCCGAACTGAACCGAGTCTGCCGGCCGCAGACGATCCTCGCCAGCAATACCTCCTCTATTTCGATCACCAAGCTGGGAGCCGCCTCCGGTCGGCCTGATCGAGTGGTCGGTTTGCATTTCATGAATCCGGCCCCCGTGATGCGTCTCGTGGAAGTCGTGCGCGGCCTCGAAACATCCGAGCGAACATTGCATCTGGCAATGGATCTGGCGAAACGGCTGGGGAAAACTCCTGTGGTAGCCAAGGACGTGCCGGGGTTCATCGTGAACCGCGTCCTGATCCCGATGATCAATGAAGCGGTCTTCGCGTTGGAAGAGGGTGTCGCGTCGGCCGAAGACATCGATCTGGCCATGACGACGGGGGCCAATCATCCGGTGGGACCCCTGGCGCTCGCCGACCGGATTGGGTTGGACACCGTGCTCGCCATCTGCGAGGTCCTGTACCAGGACTTGGGCGATCCGAAGTTTCGCCCCTGTCCGTTACTTCGTCGGTATGTCGATGCCGGATGGCTGGGGCGCAAAACCGGTCATGGGTTCTATACGCATGAGGAGGCGCGGGGCACGGGGCGAGAGGCAATGGGCGGTGAGATTCGGCCTCTCGCCCCTCGCCCCTCGCCTCTGGCCTAAGGAGCGTTGCGATGCAAGAGCGGAAGCCTCGATTCACCTCCCTCTCGGGACTCGGCATCAATCGCGTCTACACGCGCGACGATCTGAAGGACTGGTTGCCTGAGAACGATCTTGGTGCGCCGGGCGAATTTCCCTACACTCGCGGCGTCTATCCCACCATGTATCGGGGCCGGCTCTGGACCATGCGACAGTTCGCCGGCTTCGGGTCTGCCGACGATACCAATCGCCGTTTCAAATACCTCCTCCAGCATGGGCAAAACGGACTCAGCGTCGCCTTCGACATGCCGACATTGATGGGGATCGACGCGGATGACTCCCGTGCCCATGGCGAGGTCGGCCGCTGTGGCGTCGCCATCTCGTCGCTGGCGGATATGGACCGGCTCTTTGAGGACATTCCCCTCGACCAGGTCACCACGTCGATGACGATCAATGGACCGGCTGCCGTCATCTTCGCCATGTACCTGGCTGTCGCAGAGAAACGCAGCATGTCCGTTGAACGTTTGGGCGGCACGTTGCAGAACGACATTCTGAAGGAATACATCGCCCAGAAAGAATGGCTCTTCCCGCCCGAACCCTCGTTGCGCCTCATCACCGACACCATCGCCTACTGTGCGAAGCAGGTTCCCAAATGGCATCCGGTCAGCATCAGCGGCTATCACATTCGCGAGGCCGGGTCGAACGCGGTGCAGGAACTGGCCTTTACCCTGTATGACGGGCTGACCTATGTCGAGGCAGCCGTGAAGGCCGGACTGACTGTGGACAGCTTCGTACCGCAGCTCTCGTTTTTTTTCAACGTGCACAACGACTTCTTTGAAGAGATCGCCAAGTTCCGGGCCGCCCGCCGGCTCTGGGCACGTGAGATGGAACGACGCTATCACCCCAAAGATCCGCGATCGTTGCAGCTCCGCTGTCACGCGCAGACAGCCGGCTGCTCACTCACGGCACAGCAGCCCATGAACAATGTGGTCCGCACCACGTTGCAGGCTCTGGCTGCGGTGTTGGGAGGCACGCAATCCCTCCATACCAATTCCATGGACGAAACGCTGGCTCTGCCGTCCGAGGAAGCGGTGAAGGTTGCCTTGCGCACTCAGCAGCTCATCGCCCAGGAGAGTGAGGTCACCAACTGCGTCGATCCCTTAGGCGGGTCGTACTATGTCGAAGCCTTAACGAATCGCCTTGAAGCAGAAGCACTCGATTACTTCCGCAAACTGGATGCCTTGGGTGGCATGGTGAAGGCCATCGAGCGCGGCTACCCGCAACGAGAGATTCTTGATGCCTCACAGCGCTATCAGCGCGAAGTGGAACGGAAGGAGCGGATCGTCGTTGGTGTCAGTGACTACCAAGAACAGGAATCGCGTCCGATCCCGATCCTCAAAGTCGGACCGGAAGTGGAGCGTGAACAGGTGGCGCGCCTCTCGGACCTCCGCAAGTCGCGCGATCCGTTCAAGATGACCGGCGCGGTGGAAGCATTGCAGGAAGCGGCCTCCTGCGGCGAGAACGTGATGCCCTATCTGATTGAAGCGGTGAAAGCCAAGGCGACGCTGGGCGAGATTTGCGCGGCGTTGAAAGAAGTATTTGGAACGTACAGAGAGCCGGTGGTGTTGTAACGCGCGCACGGCGCGCGACTGGCTGGAGGCAAAGGGCCAGGGGCGAGAGGTGGAAACGTACGTCACCCAGCGCCTCGCGCCTCTCGTCCCTTCTGAAAGGAAGCCATGAAGCTCGGCGCGTTGGAGATTTATCCCGTCAGTGACGGCCGCTTCCGGCTGGACGGCGGCGCCATGTTCGGGGTCGTCCCGAAAGTCTTGTGGGAGAAATGCTGTGCCGCCGACGAGCTGAACCGCATCCCGCTGAGTCTCACCTGTCTGCTGATCCGGGCACAGGGGAAGAACATCCTGGTGGACACGGGGTTGGGCTCCAAGGAGGACGACAAGTTTCAGCGCATGTTTGCCATCGACCGGACCCCGACCTTGCTGGGCTCCTTGAAGCGCCTGGGTCTCGGTCGAGAAGATATCCACATGATCATCAACACTCATCTGCACTTTGACCATGCGGGCGGGAATACGATGAAACAAGGCAACGGGACCCTCGAGCCCACCTTTCCCAAAGCCCAATATGTCATTCAGCATGGTGAGTTTGAAGACGCAGCCCGTGCCAATGAACGGACCAAAGGCAGCTATCGGCGGGACAACTTCACACCGATTGCTCATCTGAATCAGTGGGAATTCCTGCACGGCGATACGGAATTACTTCCAGGGATTACCGCCGTCGTCACCGCCGGCCACACGCGCTGCCATCAAGGCGTCAAGATCGAATCGGAAGGGAAGGTGGCTTTCTTTCTCGGCGATCTGATCCCGACCGTGTCTCACCTGCCTCTTCCCTACATCATGGGCTACGACCTGTTCCCCATCCAGACGCTCGAGACGAAACGATGGGTCTTGGATCGGGCCTTTGAAGAGAACTGGCTGTTGCTCTTCGAGCATGACCCGCTGATTCAGGCGGGACATGTCAGGAAGGATCAGGAGGGCAAGTATTTTCTCCGTGAGGTGAAGGCATGACAGTAGCGGCAACACCCCTCCGTGTCTTGATCGGCAAAGTGGGGCTCGACGGCCATGACCGCGGCGTGAAACTGATTGCGCGCGCGTTGCGTGACGCCGGGATGGAAGTGATCTACACCGGTCTCCACCAGACGCCGGAGCAGGTCGCCAGCACGGCGATTCAAGAGGATGTGGATGCGATCGGCTTGAGCATCCTCTCCGGCGCACACAATACGCTCTTCCGGCGTGTCTTGGAGCTGCTCAAAGAACAGCAGGCCGAGGACATTGTGGTGTTCGGCGGAGGGATCATTCCCGATGAAGATGTTCCCACACTCAAAGCGGCCGGTGTGCGGGCGCTGTTCAGGCCGGGTGTTCCCATGAACGAGATCGTGGACTTCGTGAAAGGGCTCCGATCATGAGGCCGGTCTATATGATCAGCGGCGGAATCACGAAATTCGCTAAAGCACACCCGGAGAAAGATTTTCGTCTCATGGTGAAAGAGGCCTACGACTATGCCCTGCGGGATATGCCGCGTTTCTCCAAAGACATGATCGACGGATCCGTCGGGTCCTATTTCTCCGATCATTTCACGAGACAGCTCATGGCTGCGAGCATGGTGCAGGATTATCTGGGACTCTGCCCGAAGCCTTCCAAGCGGATCGAAGGGGGAGGCGCGACCGGCGGCCTGTGTTTTCAGTCCGCCTGGGAAGCCGTGGCGTCGGGGCGCATGAACTGCTGCGTGGCCTTCGGCTTTGAAACCATGTCGCGGGTCAATACCTGGAAAGGCAACGAGTTCATTGCCTTGGCTTCAGATACCAATTTCGACTTCCCGGTCGGCGGATTCTATTCCGGATACTACGCCATGATGGTCCAGCGCCACATGCATGAATTCGGCACGACGGTCGAGCAGATGGCGATGGTCTCGATCAAGAACCACGCGAACGCCCTCTACAATCCCTATGCGCAGAAAGCCAAACGGCTCACGATCAAACAGGTGCGGGAGTCCCCGATGGTGGCCACACCGCTGACGATGGAAGACATCTGCACCATGTCGGACGGCGCCGCAGTGTGTTTCCTGGCTTCCGAAAAAGTCGCGTCCAAGGTGTGCAACCATCCGGTCCAAATTACTGGCGTCGGTTCGGGGTCCGATGCGATGCGCATGGCAGACCGGCCTCACGGCAAGGTGATCCTCCTGCCGCATGAAAGAGAAGCAGATTATCGCCATTTGAAATATCCCGGCGTCCATTCTTTCAGGGGCGGTCGCATGGCGGCGAAACTGGCCTATGAGATGGCGGGAATCAGCAATCCGGGAGAGGAGTTGAGCTTCATCGAGCTGCACGACGCGTACACATCGTCGGAGATTCAGACCTATGAAGATTTGGGCCTCTGCAAATATGGCGAGGGCGGGCGCTTCGTCGAAAGCGGTGTCCCGTTCATGCCCGCGGTCGACTATGGACTTGAACTGCCCAAGCGAGGCAAGCTTCCCGTGAATCCCTCCGGTGGCTTGCTCGCCTGCGGCCATCCGGTCGGGGCCACAGGCTTGATGCAGGCCGTGTTCGCGTTCTGGCAGTTGCAGGGCTCTGTCGGGAAGCATCTGGGAAACGACAAGCTCCAAGTCGAAAACGCCAAGCGCGGTTTGATCCACAGCCACGCAGGCACGGGAACCTACATTGCCGTGTCGATCTTGGA
>JAHFES010000065.1:0-6834 GCA_023248355.1 Nitrospiraceae bacterium | reverse complement strand
TCGCGCGTTTTGCTAAGACCCCATTATTCAAGGTGACAGATGTGTGGTTCGAGTCTGCAGACAAGGCGTGAATTGGGAGACTCCTTGGCGTTGGCCGACCGAGTCAAAGTCGGAAACGTCCGTGCCGTCTCGCGTATGATCACGTTGCTGGAGAATCAGGACCCGGCCGGCGCCGCCATTCTTCGTTTGCTTGGCTCGGGCTCGCACCGTGCGGCGGTGATCGGGATTACCGGCTATCCGGGAGCAGGCAAGAGCACGGTAGTCGCTCAACTCGTGGCGGCCTATCGGCGTCTAGGCATGAAGGTCGGGGTCCTGGCCGTCGATGTCAGCAGCCCCGTGACGGGCGGCGCCCTGCTCGGCGACCGCATCAGGATGCAGGAACATACACTCGATCCCAATGTCTATATCCGGAGCATGGCCACCAGAGGACACCACGGTGGGCTCGCCCACGCGACCAGCGACGCCGCGTTGGTGTTGGCGGCAGCCGGATACGACGTGATTCTCATCGAGACGATCGGTGTCGGTCAGGATGAGGTGGATATCCTCGACGTTGCGCAGACGGTCGTAGCAGTGGTCGCGCCAGGTCTAGGGGACGAGATTCAGGCCATGAAGGCCGGACTTCTGGAGGTGGCGCACATCGTTGTGCTCAACAAGGGGGACTATCCCGGTGCCGAGATGGCTCTGCGAGATTTGGGCGAGTGGTGTCCGCTGGTCCTCCGCACGGTTGCCACAAAAGGCGAAGGCGTTCCAGAATTGGTTGCGGCGATCGCCGAACACCAACAGGTTACGGTTTTTCTGGCTCAGGGTCAGTCCCGCAGCCGGCACATGGAAAAGCGGATTGGCAGCTGACAGAAAGGAGTGACCATGCCCCACGAACTCCTCACAGTTTCCCACCGGATTGCACGAGTCACCTTGCATAACCCACCGGCCAACGTACTCAGCCTGTCCGTTCTTAAGGAATTAGATCGGGTCTTTCGCGAACTCGAGGCAGATGACTATATCAAAGTGGTCATCCTGACAGGGTCAGGCCGATTCTTCTCCGCCGGGGCGGATATCAACGAACTGGTCCATCTCAATTCCCGCTTAGATGGGTCCGAAGTCTCGGCCAGGGGACAAGTCTTCCTCAATCGCATTGAGCGATCCGACAAACCCGTGATCGCCGCCATCAATGGAACCTGCGTCGGCGGTGGCCTTGAACTGGCCATGGCTTGTCATATGCGGCTGGCCGTAGCGGGCATCGCGCTCGGCCTGCCAGAAATCAAACTCGGCCTCATTCCAGGGTTCGGGGGGACTCAACGGCTGCCACGCATTGTCGGCCCGTCAAAAGCGACGGAATTGATGTTGATCGGGGACAGCATCACGGCGGAAGAGGCGCTGAAGATTGGCCTCATCAATCGAGTCGTTCCAGCCACAGAGCTGTTAGATGTGGCCAATACGTTGGCAGGCCAGATCGTGTCGAACGGGCGACTCGCAACCCAAGCCGTGTTACGGGCGATCAGGGTTGGGCTGGACTGCCCATTGGCAGAAGGGCTGGCGCGAGAAACTGAGCTGTTTGGAGAGCTCTGCGAATCGGCGGATAAGAAAGAAGGTCTCCAGGCCTTCTTGGAAAAACGGCCGCCAAAGTTCTTGGACAGTGAGCCGTAATCGAGAGCGGGGCTCCCCGTGGTCTTCACGACGCCCGGGATCGGGAGGGACTCATCAGTGATTGCGGATCGTTTAGCTCGCTACACCCAGTCGCTCTGTTACGATGATCTTCCGCCCGCCGTGGTGCACGAAGTCAAACGGCGAGTGCTCGACAGCCTCGGTTGTGCGCTGGGCGCCTGGAACGCGCCGCCCTGCCGGATCGCGCGTCAGCTCGCCCAAGCAGTCACGATGCCGCATGGCGCAACCTTGTGGGGAACCGGCCACAAGACCCTTCCCGACCTCGCCACCTTCGCCAACGGCGCGCTCGTCCGCTATCTCGATTTCAACGATACCTACCTCGCTAAGGAACCGGCGCACCCTTCAGACAACATTGCAGCCATCCTTGCGGTCGGAGAGGCCTCTCGTGCCTCCGGCAAGCGCGTGATTCAGGCCATCGTGCTCGCCTACGAAGTCCAGTGCCGCCTCTGCGATTCAGCGGCGCTGCGACCGCGCGGCTGGGATCATGTGACCTACGGCCCCTTTTCCTCCGCCCTTGCCGCCGCCAAGGTGATGAAGCTCTCAGATGCACAGACTCTGCATGCCGTCAACCTTGCCGGCGTCGCGAATGTCGCGCTGCGGCAGACGCGGGTTGGGGATCTTTCCATGTGGAAGGCCTGCGCCTTCTCGAACGCCGCCCGCAACGGGGTGTTTGCCGCGATGCTGGCTCAACGAGGGATGACAGGCCCATCCCCGATCTTTGAAGGCGAGAAGGGCTTCATGAAACTCATTTCGGGACCGCTTGAGCTTCCGCTCTTTGGTGGCGAGAAAGGACCGTCAGAACCGGCCACGTTCAAGATCCTGGATACCTATATCAAACGGTACCCTGTGGAGTATCACGCGCAGACGGCAGTGGATGCCGCCCTGGCGATCAGAGAGGACCTGCTTAAAGTTGAAGGAGACGATGCGCTTTCCAGGATCACGGAGATTGAGATCGGCAGCTACGATGTGGCGATCGAAATCATCGGACGCGATCCTGAAAAGTGGCGTCCGCGCACGAGAGAGACCGCCGATCACAGTTTTCCCTATTGTGTGGCTGTCGCTCTGCTGGACGGCAAGGTGACGGTTCACTCGTTCGAGGCCAAACGCCTCACCGATCCGGTACTGCATCAGCTGATGCAGAAGGTGCGCGTCGTTCAGCCCCCAGAACTCGTTGGCCGCTACCCACAGGCAATGTCGACCCGCCTCACCGTTCGGACGAAGGCGGGAAAAGACTATGTCACACAGGTAGACTATCCCCTCGGCCATCCCAAGAACCGGATGTCCGACCACGAAATCGAAGACAAGTTCCGCTTGTTGGCGGCAGGGAAGTTAGCCCGAGCGCGCGTGAAAAAGGTGATCGACTTGGTCTGGAAGCTCGATCAGCTAAAAGATATCAGCGCGTTGATGCCGCTGCTAAGAATCCGTGAGGGGGTGACCAGTCCCTCGATGGGACTCGGGATGGTGAGCGTGTCGAACCATGACGAGTGATGAGCGACACACAAGGGCGCGGCGTCTCCGCGAGCTGCTTGATAAGCAGACCCTCGTCCTTCCCGGAGCGTTCAATGCCTTGACGGCCATGCAGATCGAGCGTGCCGGGTTCCACGCGCTTTACGTCTCAGGCGCCGGTCTCTCGGCGGCGCGAGGTTTGCCGGATATCGGTTTGTTGTCCCTGACGGAGGTGGTGTCCGATGCAGCCACGATTGCCAATGCCGTGACGATCCCGGCCATCGTGGATGCTGACACGGGTTTCGGCCCTCCACTCGCGGTCATGCGTGCCGTGAAGGAATTCGAGCAGGCCGGTCTGGCAGGAATGCAGATAGAGGATCAAGAGCTGCCCAAAAAGTGCGGGCATCTGCCGGGAAAGCGACTGGTCTCGACGAGCGAGATGGTGAGTAAGATCTGCGCGGCGAGCGACGCGCGACGAGATCCGGATTTCCTCATTGTCGCCCGGACGGATGCCCGTGCCGTTGAGGGATTGGACGCGGCCGTGCGCCGGGCACGGGCCTATATCGATGCCGGCGCTGACGCGATTTTCCCGGAGGCCCTCGAGTCCGCTGACGAATTCCGATCGTTTGCCCGTCAACTCAGCAAAGAGGGCGGTAAAGCGCCGCTGGTGGCCAACATGACCGAATTCGGCAAGACCCCCTATCTGAGCGTAAGCGAGTTTGAAGACCTCGGCTATCGTCTGGTGCTGTTTCCCGTCACGGCCCTCCGGATGGCGACGAAGGCCGTCGAGCAGATGCTGATCGAGCTGAGAAGCCATGGTTCGCAGCGCGAACTGCTGGACCAGATGCATACCCGACAGCAACTCTATGACCTACTCAAGTACACAGAGTATGACCAACGGGATCTGCAATTTCGTTCGACGGATGATGACCATGCCAACGGTTGATACCACAAAGACTCCGCTGTACAGCCCAGGCCTCGAGGGAGTCCTCGCCGGGGAGACGGCCCTCTGCCATGTAGACGAAGGTGAAGGGGGTCTGCGATACCGTGGGTACGCGGTCAGGGATTTGGCGGCCAAGGCCGCCTTCGAAGAAGTGGCCTATCTGCTGCTGTTCGGCACGTTGCCGACGCGGAAAGAGCTGAAGGACTTCTCGGCGCAACTCGCCGCCCACTCCGTCCTGCCCCGTCCTGTCGAAGCGTTCCTTGGCGTGATTCCTCCCGTTGCGCATCCGATGGACATTCTCAGGACCAGCGTCTCGCTGCTGGGCATGACCGATCCGGACGCAGGAGACAACTCCCATGAGGCAAACGTTCGCAAGTCGATCCGCCTGTTGGCGCAAATCCCGCTCATCATCGCGACCGCGCATCGGATCGCGAAGGGAAAATCCCACGTGCGGCCACAAACTGATCTGAGCTTCGCCGAAAATCTATTGTGCCTGCTCACCGACCGGAGCGGTGACGACACAGCGAAAGCCATGGCCCGCGTGCTCGACGTGTCGCTCACGCTCTATGCCGAACATGAATTCAATGCTTCCACCTTCTCGGCCCGCGTGACCGCGTCGACGATGACGGATCTGCACTCGGCCATCACCTCGGCAATCGGCACGTTGAAGGGGCCGCTTCATGGGGGAGCGAATGAGGCCGTTGCAGAGATGTTCCTTGACATCGCACGCCCCGAGCGGGCGGAGCGATGGGCGCGGGAGGCGTTGGCGAGCAAACACCGGATCATGGGCTTCGGCCATCGCGTGCTCAAGAAAGGCGACTCTCGTTCGGCCATCATTCAACAGCACGCCGAATCGTTGAGCCGGATCTGCGGCGACCGCCGTTGGTACGAAACTGCGACCATCGTCGATCGCGTCATGCAGCAGGAGAAAGGTCTATATCCTAACCTCGATTTCTATACGGCGGTGGCCTATCTCCTGATGGGCATTCCGCGAGATCTTTACACGCCGGTATTCGTCTGCTCGCGCATCACCGGCTGGTGCGCGCACGTGATCGAACAACAGGATCACAACCGGCTGATCAGGCCCCGCGCGCTCTACACGGGGCCGACGACGAGGGAGTATGTCCCCCTTGATCGCCGTAGCTGAGAATATCGCGCAAGCGCGGCAGATGAACGGTGTCTCCCCCACGCTGCCGTGGAGTTCGTTCGCCGACTTCTTCAAGTCCCGCATCTACGATCGGGCCCTGGTCAATCGGCCGTTTCTGGTTTGCTATGACGATGACCAACAACTCCACTGCGCATACAGCTACGCGGAGTTCGGCACGGTGGTCCAACGGGCGGCCACCTTCCTCCATGATCAGGTCGGGCTCCGGCGCGGGGACCGTTTGGCGACGATGCTGTTCAACCATGACGTTACCGTGGTGCTGTATTTTGCCGCATGGATATCGGGAATCACGGTCGTTCCGATCAACGTCGAGGAGCCCACAGATAAGAAGCGCTTTGTCCTGGAGCATTCGGAGGCCTCGGCAGTCTGCTGTTGGCACAGTGATGTTGAGGAAGTGAACGGTTTTCAGCAAGACCTGCCCGCCTTACAGCATGTGATTGCGTTGAACGATGAAGGCTTCATGGGAGGTCCGAGGCACTGGGCTAGAGGCAAGAGGGAAGCGCTCTCTACGACCTCTAGCCTCATGCCTCGCGCCTCTAGCCTGGATGATGAAGCCCTCATTGTCTATACGTCCGGGACAACAGGCCCGCCCAAGGGGGTGGTCCTGACGGTGGAGAATCTGCTGACCGACGCCGACGCGATCGCCGACTGGCATCACTTTGGCGTGAACGATCGTTTGATGTGCGTGCTCCCGATCCACCATGTGAACGGAATCGTGGTCACGCTTGTCACCCCCTTCTATTGCAAAGGAGGTATCGTTCTGAATCGAAAATTCAAGAGCGCCACCTTCTGGCGGAGATTGCACGAGGAGCACATCACCTGCGTGAGCGTCGTTCCCACCTTGCTCGAATTTCTCCTCGATGCGAACGAAGATCTTTCTCCTTACCGACTCGACCGTTTTGAAGGATTCATTTGCGGTGCGGGACCGTTGTTGAAAGAAACTGCTCTGCGCTTCGAAGATCGGTTTCATTTTCCGATCCGTCATGGCTACGGCTTGTCGGAAACGACCTGCTATTCCTGCTTCCTGCCGAACGATCTGTCGCGTGATGAGCATCGTCACTGGCTCAACGACTACGAGTTCCCCTCCATCGGTGTGCCGTTACGACACAACACGATGACCATCCTCAACGACAAGGGACAGCCGCTGCCGGAACTGTCGCGTGGAGAAATTTGCATCCGTGGCGGGACTGTCTGCGCCGGATACTTCAAGCGGGACGATGCCAACGAGGCGGCGTTCAAATGGGGCTGGTTCCGTTCGGGGGACGAGGGATTCTATGCGCGAGACAAGGATGGGAGGCCATTCTTCTTCATTTCAGGCCGCCTTAAGGAATTGATCATTCGAGGCGGCGTCAATATCTCTCCGCTTGAGATCGACGATGCGTTGAAGAGTCATCCGCTCGTCCAGTTCGCGATGGCTGTTCCGTTCGAACACCGCTACTACGGGGAGGAGATCGCCGCCTACGTGGTCCCGCGAGACGGCGCCTCTCCGCCCACGCAGGCGGATTTGCTTGAGCACTGCCGCCGATTACTCCCGTTCTCTAAATGTCCCAAGGTCATTCTCTTTGGGCAAGACGTTCCCTACACCTCGACCGGCAAACCCAAACGCCTGGAGTTGAAA
>JAHFES010000064.1:3858-14494 GCA_023248355.1 Nitrospiraceae bacterium | reverse complement strand
GATGGCCGTACCGCTTTCCCAGATGTATACAGTCACGAAGTACGTGCTCACGCAGAAACTCAATGGCGTGAAACGTTATCCGTTGGTGTTGATGCTGGAACCCTTGTTCCGCTGCAACCTGGCTTGTGCCGGCTGCGGCAAGATTCAGTATCCCGACCATGTGCTCGACAAGCGGCTCACCCCTGAGCAGAGTTGGGCGGCAGCGGAGGAGTGTGGGGCGCCGATCGTCAGTATCCCCGGAGGAGAACCGTTGATCCATCCGGAGATGGCGGCCATCGTGCGGGGGCTCGTGGACCAGAAGCGCTATGTCTATCTCTGCACCAATGCGATTCTGCTCGAGCGAAAACTCGATGAGTACAAGCCATCCCAGTACCTCACGTTCAGTGTCCATATGGATGGCTTGCGAGACGAACACGATTTGGCCGTGTGCCGAGACGGAGTGTACGATGTTGCGGTGAAAGCCATTAAGGCGGCCCTCAAGCGTGGCCATCGCGTCACGACCAATACGACGCTGTTCGATGATGCGAATCCGGAGCGGGTGCGCAAATTCTTCGACGAGATGATGGTGCTCGGCGTAGAAGGCATGATGATCTCGCCGGGGTACAGTTATCAAAAAGCGCCGGATCAACAGCACTTCCTCAAGCGAGAGCGAACGCGAGAACTGTTTTCCAGAATACTGGGGAGCCCGAAGCGGGGCTGGCAGTTTAATCAATCCCCATTGTTTCTGGATTTCCTGATGGGAAAGCGAGAGTACCAGTGCACGCCATGGGGGAATCCAACGTATAACGTCTTTGGGTGGCAGAAGCCCTGCTATCTCTTGCAAGAGGGGTATGCAAAGACCTTCCGTGAGCTGATGGAGACGACGGCCTGGGACGACTATGGGACCAGCCGCAATGAAAAATGTGCCGATTGCATGGTGCATTGTGGTTATGAAGCTTCTGCTGTCGAAGATACGTTTGGGACCGCCTCAGGATTTGCCCGGACTGCCAAGTTGACGTTGCTGCCTACTTCGCGATGACAGATTGCGTGAAGCGTCGCTCGCCTCACGTCGTTCGCAAGAGGATTTCACGCTTCACGAGATACGCTTCACGGTAGATGTTCTTCTCATGACCGATACAAAAACCCACAGTGGCGGCGTTGAACCCGGCTCGTTGCAGGGGCGAGTGTTCAGGCCTCAGTCCCCAAGAGAGCTGGCGGAGGCAATTGAGCTTGCGTTCGACTATCGTGGTGATATCACGATTGAATTGAGGTTCGGCGAATCAATGAGTGGCTATCTCTTCAATCGTGAGGTGCATGGGGCGGACTCGTGGGTCGAGGTATTTCCTGTCTCGAGTTCAGAGACTCGACGAGTACGCTATGACGAGATTGCGACAGTCGCGTTTTCCGGTGAAGATACGGCTTCGGGAAAATCCTGGGACAACTGGGTCGCCAAGAAAGAATCAGAACGAAAAGCTGAAACTGATCGACTCGCCGCTGATGCGCAAGCCCGTGGCTTGCTGTAACTGAATCACGTCGCGTCTCTCCTGCCGTGTAGTGAACGTCCTCTGGTCACATTCCTCGATTCCCGATCCTCATATGTGCCGCACTGTCGACGGGCACGATCCACAAGAAATAATCGCGAGTGTTCCCGCGTTGGGACCGCAGGATTTCTCCGTCCATTTTCTCGGCGCTAATTGACAAAGGATAGGGCCTATGTTAAAAAAGCCCGCCTTAAAACTGGTGGAGCCAGTGGTGATGCCGATGGCGTTGAATCTACCCTGGAATGGGCCCATCGCTGGAACAAGAGAGTTGGCACGAACGAGTGGGATGGAAACAGACAGGAAGGTCTGGCCTTCGGTGGCAGTTGGTTATCGCCACAGCCGGAGGAGTGATTCTCTTGTCGCATCCTGCGGCGATCCATGCAACCCATGAGGCCGATCATCGGTTTACCGTTGAAGGGTTCGTGTGTGGGGCAGATGGGAAAGGGAGTCCCAACGTTGAGGTCTTAGTTAAGGATACGCGAATCTCCTACGGTCAAACGGTGACGACCGATGGAGATGGGTACTATAAGGCAACATTTCACCTGCATAACGACAATCTCGGTGATCCGCTCTTGGTGGAGGCCGGTGGAGAGCAGCAGAATCAGAAGATCCAGTTTGACCCAAAGGACCTGGAGGCGGAGAGAAAGATTCAGGTTAATTTTGGAACGGGCTGCATCCATGATCGAAATGCTCCCCCTGGCTGGGTTTTAGCGGGCGCCGGAATGGCAGCAGTCGTCGTAGGTGGAATTGTTGGCGTGAAGTTGCTTCGGGCGTGGCGGAAGAAGCAGGCACGGCGGGAGAAGGGGCAGGGGAAAAGGAAAAAATAGTCGCGGTGGTCCTCTGTGGGGCAGGGCAGCGTACCTCGCCCGATCTGTGAGTAGACCAGTTGGGCGTGGAGCGAGTCTGTGGACTTATTGGACGAATCAATCTCGGCGCTTTTGTCTGGAGGGTGGCCTTCTAGCGAAAGCGTCTTTTTTCTGCCTGCTGTCAGATTTCTGAGGGGGCAGGAGAGGCATCGTTGGGTTTAAGAAAGGACGGGGAACCTATTATGAAGCGGACGAATCTTCGGCAGGCGGTATTGGCAATCGGAATTGTGGGGATGGGTTGGGGGGTGATTGGGTGCGGAGAAAGTGGCGAAGGGCCAATTGTCCCACCGCCTCCGGCTCCTGCTGAATATGCCGACAAGCACATGCCTGCTGGCTGGTGGACCGATGAAAAGATTATCGAGGAAGGGCGGAAGCTGTTTATCGGGGAAACGAATCCCGACGTGAACTGCGCTAGCTGTCATGGCAAGGATGGCAAGCCGGTCAAGGCGGGAGCCCGGGACTTTAGAGTCGGGGATCGGATGAAGCTGTATTCTGATTCGGTGTGGTTCTGGCGGATTTCCGAAGGCGTGCCCAATACCAAGATGAAGGCCTGGAAGACGAAGCTGCCTAATGAAGAGGATCGCTGGAAATTGGTCGCGTTCGAGCACAACTTCGGGCTCAAGGGGAAGGCCTGGGATGCTGAGAAGAAGTCGTGGATTGATGCGGCCAGCGTGGGCGCAGCTCCTGCGGCGGCAGCGGCTGCAGCTCCGGCTGCCCCGGCACCAGCGGGCAAGTAAGATTCACTCTAGTGAGGAGGGGCGGCGAGACATCATGAAAATGTGGCAGCGTGGTCTCTTAGCTCTGTGTGCGATTCTGGCGGTCCTGGGAGGGGTGGCGTACGCGCAAGTGCCGAGTGCGCCTCCCGTGGAGTTTCCCTACACGGGCAACCGGACTGCCGTATGGATCGTCGCTCAGCTTCACCTCCTGTTCGCCGGGTTTATCCTGGGTGCGCCGATCTTCGTGGTGATCTCGGAATGGCTAGGCTATCGCAAGCAGGATCCACGCTACGATCGATTGGCGAAAGAGGTCACGAAAGTCACCGTCATTCTTTATAGCATGACGGCTCTGACCGGAGGTCTGTTCATCTTTGTTCTTCTCGCAACCTATCCGCAGTTCACGACGTGGCTGATCAATCATTTCTTCTTGGTGTTTGCGGTGATCTATCCCTTGCTGTTCATCGGGGAAACGATCGTTCTTTACATGTATTTCTACACATGGGATGCCTGGAAGGGAAATAAGAAGGCTCGTCATATTGCACTGGGTGTTTTGCTGAATCTGATCGGATGTATCACGCTCTTCGTGATTGATGGTCCGACGTCTTTCATGAACACGCCGGTCAAGGCAGAGGGCGTCTCTCCCGCTGAGTTTCTCGCGACGGCCACGCTCTGGGACAAGATGTTCAACTTCAGCTGGATGCCGCTCAATTTCCACCGCCTCGTCGGCAACGTGACATTCGGTGGATTCGTGGCGGGTTTGATTGCCGCGTACATGTATATGGGGGCGAAAAAAGAAGAGGAGCGGGCCTACTACGATTGGATGGGGTTTGTCGGAAACATGATCGGGGTGGGAGCGCTGCTGTTTCTCCCATTCATGGGCTATCTGTTGGCCTATGAACTGTGTGACTACGATGCGTCGATCTGTCCGTACATGATGGCCGATCAGCTCTCCATGTTTTTCGAAATGCAGGGTGCGATGATCGGGCTGATCTTTCTCGCCAGTAATTACTATATCTGGCTCAGTATGAAGCGGATTGAGGGAGTTGAGAAGGTTCGCATGACCATCCTCGCACCACTCGTCATGATTGCGCTCCCGCTCGTCATGACGAAGGTCTTGACGGATTACCCTGTGCCCGATCCGCGGTCGCTTGGGTTCTTGCTGCCGCTGTTGCTGGCTCCGGTGATTCTTGGCCGCTTCATCCCGCTTACCGTGTCGGCGCGTTCGGTGATCAAAGTCGGATTCTTGATGGTGGTGGTGGGCGATGCTATCTGGCTGACTCCGCATGGATTTGCTCCAACGGGCGCAAAGCTAGTGGCTGAGCTGGAGTTGCCGTCTGATTGGAACTTCCTGGCGTTGATGCCGGCCAAGAATTCTGCCGCCTTCACCCTGGTCTTTGTCACCGTCGTCAATTACATCATTTACAATCGGGCCATCAGTCAAGGCACGATTGTCTGGGGTAAAATCGATTTTGTCTCCCAGTTTGTGCTGATCTTCCTGGCCTTCAGCGCCATTTGGACGATGGGATTGATGGGCGCGGTTCGGTCGCTGCTGCGGAAGTACTTTCACACCTACAATCTGCTGCCGGACTTCACTGCGGAATCGTTCACGCCGACGTTGGCCTATTCAGCCTGGTGGATTACCGGGATTACCGTCGTCTTTTATGCGGTCGTCAGTTTCGCCATCCTCGTCACGCTCAGGCCTTCCGAGGCGAAGGGGCATGCACCGGATGGAAGCCCAGCTCCTGCCGGGGCCAAATAAGTCTGGTGCGGCGCGTTTTCTAAGGAAAGAGGATCTGTATGGGGAATGTGATCAAGAAGTTGGTGATCGGTCTGGTGGTGGGAGGAGCGTTCGTTGGAATCACACGGACGCTCGAGTTCCCGACGGTCTTCCAGATGATGTTCTTCGCCTATGCGATGCTTGGATCCGTCGTCTTTATGATGCTCGATGCGCCGTCGCTCAAACCTATGAGCGGGGGGAAGTCCGTGATCGTCTTAGTGGCCTTCTACATCGTGCTGTGCGTGGTGTACATTGCCGGCGCCTCGATGTGGCCCCAGTACGATCCGGAAGATGAAAAAGGAAAGATCGATAAGATTTTGAAGCCCAAGCGGGCTGCGACTGAACAAGGGAAAGCCGACGAGCTGATTGCGCGCGCCAAGGCGCTCGATGAACAGGTGAAGGCGCTGTCGGTTCGATTGAAGGCGTTGGGCGGTGATCAGGCGATGCAGGACCAGTCCGCCGGAGGCCCCGGTGCTCCATCGGCGGCGGGAAGCGTGGTCGCAACCGGAGATGTGGCGAAGCTCGGCGAAGAGCAGTGGCAGCTCCAGGAATGTTACAACTGTCACAAGCTCAAGGGCGAAGGCGGCAAGAAGCGAGGACCGGAGCTGGATAATATCGGCACGTATCTCACCGCCGAGGAGATCGGGCAGAAGATCCTTGACCCGAAGAGCTGGATGGCCGATGGGTTCGAGAAGGAATATGAAAAGGGCAAGATGCCGGATAAGTACAAGGATTTGATGGAGCAGAAAGACGTGCAGGTACTGGCGGCGTGGCTCTCGAGCTTCAAGAATACGTCGATCAACACGCCCAAGCCCATCAAAAAGAAATAGCATGCAGCCCAAACTGAAATCGAAAGTTCGTTGCGCAGATCGTGAAATCGGAGAGGTGACCAACGTCATCGTTGATCCGCTCTCGCACGAGATCAGCCATATTGTCGTCTCTATGAACGGGAGCGGTGAGCGGCAAGTGGCGATGGGGCAGGTGCAGGCAGTTACCGATAATTTCGTGGAGCTGCGGAGCTCATCCTCTGAAATCGTGGCGTTGCCCCCATTCAAGCGTGACGAGTATGTCACGACCCATGAAGTCGAAATCCCCCATCTTGAAGAAAACATCCATGTTAGCCCGGGCGAAGTGCTGGTGCCGTTTCCTGAGCTAGAGAAGTCCGTCAAGCGACGCACCTTCTTTATGAATCTGACTAACGTGATCGGGTTCCTGATCGGGCTTCCGATAGCCTTTCCGGTGCTGCGGTACCTCATGAAGCCCATGTATCAGCCATTCGATAACGATTGGCTCAAGATCGGGAATATCGGCAAGATTAAGCAGGAAGATATCGGCGTCCAGTTTAAATACAAGAAGAAGGTCAAGGAAGCCTACATGCCGGAGTCTGAGATTGAGAAGAACGTGTGGATGCTCAAGGCCACCCCGACAGTCCTCAATCAAGTCTACCAGGGCAAAGACATGGAGTTCCGCGACGCCGCCGGCAAGACCGTGTGGACGAATAAGAAGGATATTCCGTATGTGGCGTTTTCCGGTAAGTGTCCCCATCTCGGATGCGGCTTCAAGTGGCGGAAGCATAAAGTGCTGGGCCAAGTGTTCCTCTGTCCCTGCCATCTGAGTATCTACGATGCGTCCGGAAAGGTGCTCGACGGTCCCGCACCTCGTCCGCTCGATGCCCTGCCCATTAGGGTGTCTGCTGGTGGCGAGGTCGAGATTATCGATATGGAATTCAAGGCAGGCACAAAAGCTCAAATTCGGATTATCTGATTACTATGCAACAGGCCACCCCTACTAGTTCGGAAGCCACCGCACTCGAGAAAGTCATCGCCTTCGTCGATGAGCGTGTGGGGCTCAAGACGCTTCAGGCTAAAATGCTCAATGAGCCGGTGCCGGGCGGCTCTCGCTGGGCCTACATCTTTGGATCGGTGCTCTTGTTCATCTTTATCATGCAGGCGGTGACCGGTATTCTCTTGATGTTCTATTACGTGCCCACCGCCGATCATGCCTATGCCAGTACCCAGTACATTATTCACGAAGTCGATTACGGCTGGTTTCTGCTGAGCTACCATTTCTGGGGCTCGACGGCCATGGTGATCTGCGTCTTTGCGCATATGTCGCAGGTCTTTCTCTGGGGGGCCTACAAGAAACCGCGTGAACTCATCTGGCTGGTCGGTCTGGCGCTCTTCGGAATCGTGATGGGGTTCGGCTTCACCGGCTATCTGCTCCCGTGGGATCAACGCGCCTATTGGGCGACGACGGTCGGCGTCGAGATCATGGACAAGACGCCGCTGCTCGGTGACTTCATGGCCCGCTTTCTCAAGGGTGGACCGACGCCAGGCCAGATGACGCTCAGCCGCTTCTTCGTGATTCACGTCATGATCCTTCCCGCCGCATTGATGGGGCTTGCCGGGCTGCACCTGTTCCTGTTCAGGACAGCTGGTCCCGCCGGGCCGTTTCGTGGATCGCCGGAAGAACTCAAAGCGAAGACCGATTACTTTTTCCCGCGGCAAATATGGAAAGACATCGTGGGGATGGTGACGGTGTTCTTGACGATCTGTGTGATGGCGTTCTGGGAGCCGGTCGTGTTGTTGGAAGAAGCCACGCCAGATCCAGGCGACTACCATCCCGAACCAGAGTGGTATTTCCTGTTTTTATTCCAACTGCTTCGGCTCAAGATGTTTTCAGGAGAGTTCGGGCAGTTCGTGGGCGCAATGGCTTTGCCCGGGGCCTTCATGGCGCTCCTGGCGGCACTCCCGTTTATTGATCGCGATCCGGAGCGGAATATCTTCAAGCGTCCGATTGCCTTGATCGGGTGGATTGTCGTGATGACCGCGATCCTTATTTTTACGGTCTCCGCGATTATCAACCGCGAGTTTTTAGACTAATAGCTTGAAACCGGCCGAACGAGCGGATTTATGACAGACCGTCAATCACTCTCTCCCTTGAAGCTTGGACTAAATGTCTTGTGGTTCACATGTTGGACCGGATTCCCCATCAAGCTGGCCTTTGCCCTGATCTTCCTCGCATTTGACATGATCCATTTTGAAGCCAGGCTTGGATTGGGATTTCTTATGATTCTCGCCAGCCCCGTGACGGTATTTGCCGCGCCAATTTTGATGATGACGCTGGGTGCCCACTGGGGTGAAGGTGCTGGTTTATGGTTACTATTTCTCCTCTGTATCCCTATCGATATCTGGGCCCATGGGGTTGTGGCGAGAACATTGTTTCTTGAGCGTCTTCGGCTGGAGCCACCTGCTGGGATAGGGCTCTCTCTCTGGTTGAAGAGCGCCTTGGTCGGCGCTGTGTATGTGCCTATCCTCTGGTTTGTCGTCAGTCTGGTCACTGAGACAGCCATCTCCACGAGCCATGCATTGTTTGAGATGGAGCTGCTCAAGCGGGTTCCCGTTGCGGAGAAGATCAGCATCGAGCTCACGCTGTGGGGGAGTGTCGCGTTGGCGGTGCTCATTGTCATGCTGCTCGCAGGCGTGTGGCTGATTGGTCGGATCGTGCGGAGTGTGGCCAAGGGGGCCAGTCCGACTTCGGAGAGCTACCAGGGTTTGATCACCCGCTGGGACCTCATGCGAGTTCCAGCCGATCAGGGGCTGATGCTCACGGCACTGACAGGAGCTGGGGTGGCCCTTTCGCTGCTGTTCTGGATCGCGCTCCCTGTCAGCACGCCTCATCCGCATGAATGTTGTAAGAAGCCAGAAGTCAAAGCCAAGCCGGCGTACAAACCGCTCGATGCCTTGAACAAGGATGAACGAGCGATCGCGCAGTTGGTCATGCAGGTCGATGCGATTGAGAAGCAGAAAGCCGAAGAAGAGGCCGCCAAGGATAAGGGGAAGGCTGGCAAGGCCAAACCTGTGAACAAAGAGGCCGAAAAGGCGCCAGCTGTAGCAAAACCCTAAGATTGGGCAACGAAGGGGTGAGATCCATGAGGCACCAGGGTGGAGTAGTTCAAGGGCTCGTTCGGAAGATCGCCGGATCGCCAGCCGTGTTGGCTGCGCTGCTCGTCGCTGCCGGAATCATGAGCCTTCCAGCGATGGGGCTGGCCGCCGACGCCGGGACCCCCATGAGGGACTATCGCGACATCCCCGGCATCGGGAGCCGCAACCTGGTTTGGATCATTGCACAGCTCCATTTGCTCCTGGCTGGTTTCGTGCTCGGCGTTCCGATTTTCGCCTGGCTCTGCGAAGTCGTGGCGTGGAAAACCGGTGAGAAGCGATATGACAAGCTCGCCAAGGAGTTCACCAAGCTTCTGACGTCTGCATACGCCACCACCGCGCTCTTCGGCGGCATTCTTCTCTTCATGTTGATTGCGTTCTATCCCAAGCTGATGGCCTATCTCACGGATATCTTTTTCCCCTCGTTCCTGGTCTATTGCATGCTGTTCCTGGTCGAGACCGCGACCCTCTATCTCTATTGGTATGGCTGGGACGCGATGCAAGATGGCGGCAAGAAGACCTTCCATATTTTCCTTGGGTTCATGCTGAACTTCTTTGCGTTCTTCATCATGATCGTCCCCAATTCATGGGCGACGTTCCAGTCGAGCCCCGTCGTCATTGCGGAAGGATCGGACATTGCCAGAGCGTGGGCGGCCACCTGGAATCCTACCTGGTGGCCGGTGAACATTCACCGTCTGATAGCCAACGTGGTCCTCGGTGGATACATCTGCGGCGCCTATGCCGGGGTGCGCTACCTCTCGGCACGGACCACGGAAGATCGAGACCATTACGATTGGATGGGCTATGTCGGGAACTTCATCGGCGTGTTCGGCCTGTTGCCGCTCCCGTTCGCCGGATACTGGCTCATGCGTGAAATTTACCAGTACAACCAGCAGATGGGCATCACGTTGATGGGAGGCTTCCTGTCGTGGCTGTTCATTCTGCAAGCCATGCTCATCGGGGTGCTCTTCCTCGGATCGAACTATTATTTCTGGCTGGGGATTACGCACCGTATTCCCGGTTCAGAAATGAAATACCGGAAACCGATGCTGTCAATGTTGGTTATTTTGCTCTTGTGTCTCGGCGTCTGGATGACTCCGCACTCCCTCGTGGCCAGCTTGGAAGAGGCCAGAAAGATGGGAGGCACGCACCATCCCCTCCTAGGCGTCTTCGGCGTCATGTCGGCCAAAATGACCGTGGCCAATCTGATGATCCTCGTCACTTTTATGAGCTTCATCATGTACTGGCGAGCAGGCAAGCAGGAAACGGCGACCTGGGCCAAAGTCGCCAGATCGATCATGGGCGGAGTCCTTGTCCTCGCGGCGATCGCGGTGATCATCCTCGGCGTGTGGGGCTACTTTGTCCCGGCCATTGTTCGCATCAATTACTTCTCGACGTCGCAAGTCTTGATCGTCCTCTTCGTCATGCTCACGATCACTCCGCTGACGGCACTCCTCCTCAAGAGCGCAAAGACGACGACGGAAATGGTCTGGGGGAAAATGCCTCCACGTGCGGGCTATGCCCTGGTGCTCAACGCGATCATGGTCATTCTTCTGATGACCTTGATGGGGTATGCCCGATCCTCCTCTCGCGTACACTGGCACATCTATGGGGTGATGCGGGATTCATCGCAGTACGCGTTCTCACCGGCGCTTGGCTATGCGGCCGCGCTCATGGCGCTGAATACGTTTTGTTTTTGCATGATCGTCGCCTTTATCTTCTGGGTGGCCACGATGGGAGACAAAGCCAAGGCTGCACAGTCCGGCGGAGCAAAGGGCGAGATGGGACATGGAGCCATCCCCGCGATGGCTGGTGG
>JAHFES010000064.1:1970-3758 GCA_023248355.1 Nitrospiraceae bacterium | reverse complement strand
TTTGCATGATCGTCGCCTTTATCTTCTGGGTGGCCACGATGGGAGACAAAGCCAAGGCTGCACAGTCCGGCGGAGCAAAGGGCGAGATGGGACATGGAGCCATCCCCGCGATGGCTGGTGGTTCACAGACGTTGGACAAGCAGAGCTAAGGCTGTCGCCTTGTTCAGAGGAGTCCTATGAGTGAAGTTGTTCAGTTACAGCTGATCGGTCTCTCGGTCGTGGGGAGCGGTATTCTGATTCTCCTCTTTGTTCGAGCCCAGTTCACACGGGTCATCGGCTTTGTCGCGATTATTCTTGGGCTCTTCTCACTCGTGGCCCTGGCTGTCCCGCAGATGGCCTCCTTGCCCCCTGCCGAAGAGAAGTTCGACATCGCGACCGTGAAGACATCCTCGGACATGGCCGCCATCGGACAGAAGATCTTCTTCAGCAAGGGGCAATGTGCCCTTTGTCATTCGATTGGTCCCAGTGAGTCGGCTCGTTGCCCGGACCTGAAGGGGATCGGAGCCAAGCTGAGCCGAGAATTCATCTTTGAAAGTTTGACGCAGCCCCAGGCCTATATCTATCTCGACTACCGCCATGAAGGAGTGCCGAAGGAATATCCGGCCAAGATGCCGTACATCAATAAGAATCCCATCGGCCTGACCAAGAATGAAATTCTATCCGTCATCGCATTCCTGCAGCAGATGAGCGGAGAGCCAATTTCCGTAAATCCGTCTGAACTCGAAGTGCCGGGACAGACACCGGCTGCTCCAGTCAAGGCCGCTGAGGCTGGTCCTGTGGCTGTGGCCCAAGCGCACTGAGGAGGCATTTATGGGGGGCTCGCTGCTCAAGCCGGTCATTCTGATTGGGATCGTCTATGCGATCCTCAAGTTTGTCGTGCCGAACATCCCTGGCTCGGCGCCTCTGCCATCGAGTCTCATTTTTCTCTATCTCATGCTGACGACGACCGGCATTGTCATTTTTGCCACGCTCAGCGGTGAGTCCAAAGATGCGTTCTGGGGGCCCATCCAGCGATTTCTGACGGGAGAGAATATCGGTGGGCTACAGGCGTTGCGCTATGCGGTGCTGATTCTCTTCCCCTTGCTGGTCGGATGGCAAACCTACGGGAATACAGCCACCAGCGACGCACCTCCAGCTGAAAACCGAACCATCCATCCAGCTCCTCCCGGAGAATATACGGGACTCTCAAATCCCGTGGCGAAAACACCTGAGAGCATTATGCAGGGGAAGGGGTTCTACGCGGCCTTTTGCTCGCCCTGCCACGGAAACTTTGATGGCAAGGGGCCGGCGGCCCGTGGATTCAGTCCGCCACCAGCGAACTTCTCCGATCCGACGACGATCGCCATGCTCCAGGAGAGCTATCTCTTCTGGCGGATTAAGAAGGGCGGTGTCGGCCTGCCGATCGAAGGGATGCCATGGAAGTCGGCTATGCCACGCTGGGAAGTGGAGTTGCCGGATGAATGGATTTGGAAAATCATCTTGGGCGAGTACGATGGAGCCCATCAATCGCCACGGACGTGGGAATAATGCGCTTGGACAGCATGGCAGGGTCCTACCGTAAATCGAAAACGAGGCCAGTATGAAACCGGCGAATCAGATGAAACAGTGGGTGCTGGGAGGAGGAGCGGCTGTTGTGACTGCTCTCATGCTCGCTGGAGCAGCCCCGAGCATGGCGCAGGAGAGTGTGGCCGTTCGCGCGCCGATGGTGAAGGGCGCCCTTCCTGTCGATGATCCGAATGCGGCTGTCTGGAGCAATGCGACGCCCGCGACGTTTCCGATGTCGCCGCA
>JAHFES010000064.1:0-1870 GCA_023248355.1 Nitrospiraceae bacterium | reverse complement strand
GCATGGCGCAGGAGAGTGTGGCCGTTCGCGCGCCGATGGTGAAGGGCGCCCTTCCTGTCGATGATCCGAATGCGGCTGTCTGGAGCAATGCGACGCCCGCGACGTTTCCGATGTCGCCGCAAGTCCACTGGCCAAACCGCATTCAGGAAGTCACGGTCAAAGATTTATCCGTACGTGCCTTACATGATGGGACGCAAGTGGCCGTTCTGTTGGAATACGCCGACCCCACCGAAGATCCCGACGACGCCGCAGCGCTCGAATTTATGGTGGGAGACAAGAAGGCGCATTTTGCCCATGGCCAGCCGATGGCCCAGGTCGAAGGCGGTCCGGTCAATATTTGGTATTGGAAGAACAAGGACAACAAAGGCGTCGATATGAACGCCAAGGGATTTGGCACGCTCAAGGTGCAGACGCACCAAGACGTGAAAGCCAAAGGCGCCTATGCCAACGGCACGTGGAAAGTGGTCTTCTCACGGCCGCTCGCGACGGAACATGCGGACGAAGACACACAGATCACACCCGGGGGCTTCATCAATATCGCCTTTGCTGTATGGGACGGGAAGAAGGACGCCACCAGCGGGGACTTGCGGGAAAAGGGATCGCAGAAAGCGGTCTCTTCCTGGTGGTATTTCCGCGCTGAGGCGCCACCCGATTATTCTGGTTATTACTATGCGGCCATCGCCGTCGCGGTGGCGTTCGGATTTCAGTTCGTCTTGATCCGCAAGCTAAAGAAAGGGCAGCCAGCATGAAGGCGGCAAGACTGAAGGTCATAGGAGTCGTGTCTGGTCTGGTTGGAATATGGGCCTTGGTCGCTGGAGGCTGTGCGAGCGAGCAACAGAAGAAGGGGCATGAGCTGTACGCCCACTACTGCATGCACTGTCACGGCGAGAACGGACGACAGAATGAAGGGTTCAATTGGTCGTCGATGTCCGATCCGAAGCCGAAAGATCTGTCCAACAAGTCAGAGATGAGCACCTTTAAGGACGAAGATATTTTCAATACGATTTCGCGCGACATGAAGGATACCAGTCCCGGCGGGGACAAGATCGGCGACGACGATTTTGCCGTGCCCACGATGCCGACCTTCAAGTACACACTGTCGGAAGATGAAATTTGGGCTATCGTCGGATATGTCCGCGGACTGCACGACATGAAGCTGGAGTTTAACGTTGAGGGCCGAAAAAAAGAGTTGGCGGACGCGCTCCAGGCGGCCAAAGCCAAGTTTGATCAGGCGACGCAGACCTACGAGGCGGCCGACAAGAAAGCCAGCGAAGAAGCCGACAAGAAGGGCGTGGACGTTGACGAATCGGTCTATGCCAAAGAACAAGCGGCCCTGGTGGTTGCGAAGAAAGACTTTGATGCGGCGCAGGTCGCCCTCAATAACTTTGGCACACGCCCGGGCAAAGGCACGAGCGTGCCGAGGCCGGACCTGACCATGACCCCTGAGCAAACGACGCAGTTGGCTGAAGTCGGGAAACGGCTCTACGTCAATAAGTACGGCTGCAACGGCTGCCATAGTCTCGGCGAAGAAGGTGGGAAAGTCGGTCCGGCGCTGGACCGTGCGGGATTCCGCCTGAACGGCACCTGGATCTATCGCTGGGTCAAGAACCCTCAGGCGATGAAGCCGGAAACTCGTATGCCGGCTCTGGGCCTCAGCGATGCCGATGCCAAGGCGGTCACGGCGTATCTGGGTACGTTGCGCGCGCCAAAGGCAGAAGAGGCTCCTGCCAATAAGCCGGCAAGCTGAGCGCTAGATCAGAAACCCGGCGACAAGTCCAGCAAGTACAGCCACGCCAGCCCAGACGTGCGCTCGGAACATGCCGAAAGCTTGAGGGGGATCGATCGGTCTTCCTAGTTGCCCAACCTGGAC
>JAHFES010000063.1:12933-14759 GCA_023248355.1 Nitrospiraceae bacterium | reverse complement strand
TCCGCATCTCGCCGCCAGTGCCCGTCGTGCAGCACTTTTTCTTCGCCGCTCGGGAGTACTTCCCAGATCTTAATTTTTCCGATGTCGGTTCCGTGGGCCAGGTGGATGCCGTCTGGTGAGAAGGCCACGCAGACGGACCAGTGGTGGTCGTACTCGTCTTTGCCGAGGAGTGTCATCAGCTCGGTGCCGGTGGTGACTTCCCAAATCTTGATGTCTTTGTTGTGGCTGCCGCGGGCGAGCATGAGGCCGTCGGGCGAGAGTGACAGACTGCAGACATTATGGTCGTAGCGCGTGAAGAGGAGTTTCGTCGGTTCACCAGTTTTGGCGTTCCACAGCCGAATCGTTCGGTCTTCGCTGCCGGTGGCGAGCGTCTGTCCGTCCGGGGTAAAGACGATGGCGCGAATGTCATTGGTATGGCCACGGAGGGAGCGCAGGAGCCGGCCGGTCTCGATGTCCCACATGCGCACGAGGCGCTCGGCGCCGCCGCTGGCCAGGGTCAGCCCATCGGGTGAGAACGCCACGGCCCAGACACCGTGCGAATGGCCCCGAAAGGTTTTGACCTCCCGGCAATCGGTTTTCCAATACTCCAAGAAGTCGATGGGAGGTGTCGGCGTTGTGCCGGTTTGGGAACCTGGGAGTGCACTCGGCATGGGCGGTGTGATCGTGTGTTCCGGCATGGAAACTCTCTCCCTATACTGGAGGACCAACTGGCGGTGGCCCTTGATTGCAAATCGGCTTTTTGGGCCAGTATAATTCCGCTGCAACTGTGAGATCGTAAGAGATGGCCAGCAGCCAAGTCAAGCTAGGAACCGATGAGATGCGCAGAAGGAGCCCTCAATGACGTTACCCGCTGTCCCTTCAACTGTTCGAAGCTCCCACGTGATGGAAATTAGGTTTCAGCCCGCATTACTCCAGGAAGTGATTGACTCGTTCGTCGAGAAGACGGAACGGGAAGGTGATCCCACCTATTATAAGGAGTTCCATGAATATGCCGACCCGATCTACGAGAAGTTTATTCTCGAAGACCGGGAGGGAGAGTTCAAGAAGCTCTATCAGTATCTCTTTGGGACCTGGGGGTTCTCGGACATCGTCCGCGATTCATTTAATGAGTATCCGCTGTTGAAAGAGAAGGTGGGGATCGTTCTCGTCAAGGGTGTGCTGAAGGAGAATCAGGAAGGCGTCGACATTCTGCGCAAGTGGGGATCGGTCGAGAAGGATCTGGCGAGGGAGTTTGAGGAGCGAGGCATGAAGGGCGTCGGCATTAAGCTGATTCCCCGCCGGTTTTATGATCCTGCACTCACGCGCTACTGCCGGCATGAGTTGATGCATATCTCCGATATGATCGATCCGGTATTCGGATACGACCCGGATACGAAAGTGGGACAGAACCCCGGCGAAGAAACCTTGATTTTGCAACGGTACCGCGTGCTCTGGAGTTTGAGTGTGGACAGCCGGATGGTTTCGACCGGCAGGGAGCCGATGCTCAGCAAGGAGGACCGGTTCAAAGAGTTCCGGTCGTGGTATCGAAAAATTCCCCCGCCTCAGTTGAAGTCGGTCTTCGAGGGGCTGTGGCAGACCTCGTACTTTACGCATTCCGAGTTGATCGAAATGGCCACCGACACGCTGCGTGTGATGGATCGCGCGGTCGATGTGGAGGGAGGCGAGCTGCCGGAGAGCGAAAACAAGGTCATGCTCATGCCGGGTTTTCCCTGCCCGCTGTGCCGGTTTCCGACCTATTCGTGGGTGGAAGATATGGGAACGAAACTTGAGCCCTACGTGTTGGACTTTATCCGGGAGAATCACCCGGGCTGGGATATTGAGTTCGG
>JAHFES010000063.1:0-12833 GCA_023248355.1 Nitrospiraceae bacterium | reverse complement strand
CGGCGAGATTTTCTCAAGGACTCCGTTCTCTCTGTTGCCAAAGCCGCGCAGGAATTTGCCAAACAGACCGAGGCGGTGCCCGCGAAGGCTCTCCCGCCGCTCCGCACCGATTGGCTGCGGCCTCCCGGCGCGGTCGATGAAGCGCTCTTTCTGGAGCGCTGCACCAAATGTAGTGACTGTATCAAAGCCTGTCCACCGGGAGCGATTGTCGCGCATGCACACGATGGGATGCCGGTTATTTTTGCCGATCAATCGCCGTGTCTGTTATGCGAAGACTTGCCGTGCATCACGGCCTGCGCGGCGGAGGCGCTGGTGCCAGTGGATCAGATCAGCGCCGTGTCCATGGGGATCGCGGTTATTTCGCATCGGCTCTGCACAGCGGGGCAAGGCTGTCATGCCTGTGTATCGAGATGTCCGACCCATGCGCTCGCGATGGACTTTGTCTCGATGCGATTAGTGATTTCACCTGAGTCCTGTGTCGGGTGCGGTATCTGTGAGTCGGTGTGTAAAACAGTCAACGATCACGTCGCCATTCGCGTCACAGCGGCGAGACAGCTCGCGAGGATCGATCGATGATCGAAAAAACGAGGCAGCGTGGCGTGGTGGAAATGGGCCAATACACAAGGATTGGATTTGAAAATCAGCACGTTGACGAGCGGGTCAATCTAAACCAGTTCGCGCTTGACATCCCCTGGACCTTTACCTATCATACGCAGGCCCGTGCTCAGGAAAAATGTGGTCACGCGGGCGTTGCGTAAGTTGTTGTGAGGCCTGGGTTGAACGCGACATCCAGGAGAACATTTTATGACGAGTAAACAGCCGGTGCAGAGCGTGTCTATCTCCTCCGCCACCGCCGTCATTCCTACTCCGCCGACGATTAAAGACTCTCCCGCAGTCGAACGAGCCCTCAATCGCAGCAAGATCTACCTGCTCACTTCTTGGAGCCTCCTCTATCCAGAAGATGAAGAATTTCTCGATTATCTCCAGTGTGGGGAATTTGTGGAAGATGGTCGGGCTGCGGTTGATGCCTTACAGGTCGCACTCGATGGTAACGGTGGAGAGCGTGCGCAGCAGAAATTGGCCTCGCTCAAGAAGCAGTTGGACATCGCGGAGAAGCTGATTGCATCAGAGTGCGTGAATTGGCAA
Source organism: Nitrospiraceae bacterium (assembly GCA_023248355.1). Classification (GTDB taxonomy): domain Bacteria; phylum Nitrospirota; class Nitrospiria; order Nitrospirales; family Nitrospiraceae; genus Nitrospira_D. The sequence continues at coordinate 11,687 of JAHFES010000063.1, read as the reverse complement.
TTGAGCGATCTTCAGTCAGAACACCGTCGGGTGTTCAGCAACGTCATCACCCTCGACTGCCCGCCGTACGAAACCCTGTTCGGGAACGATCACGTGTTCGCGCAGTCTCACGTGATGGGTGATATCGCTGGCTTCTACAAGGCCTTCGGCGTCGAGCTTTCTAAGGATATCCATGAGCGGCTCGATCACTTGAGCGTCGAGTTCGAGTTCATGCATTTCCTGGCCTACAAAGAATCCTATTCCCGCTGCCATGATGGCGCTGATAAAACTCAGATCGTCGTCGATGCGCAGAAGAAATTTGTGAAGAATCATGTCGGTCGGTGGGTTCCTCTTTTCTGCCGCATGCTGACCAAGAAGGCGGATTCAGGCCTCTTCAAGGTCGTCGCGGACATGACGCATGAGTGGATGGATTTTGAAACTGCGTTCTTGGGAGTGACGCCTCAGCCCTATACCGAGACCGATTATCGACCTGCGACCTTCAATTCCCCTGAGGGTCAGACGTATGAATGTGGCGCACAAGATCAAGGCAACGAGTTGAGTGAGTTGCTGAAAGAGGTCGGTGCGCAGTCATTCATGGATGTGAAGGAAAATGAAAAGAATAAAGAGGAGGGGGGGCCAGTCGGAAGCGCCTAGGTTTCAAGCACTCATCTTGAGTTTCATCTCGGCAGTCATTTTGGGCGATGTTATTAATCTTTAATTGAGAGGAGGGGGTAGTCGTATGAGAGTTGTGCAGACGACCAACAAGAAATTGGTGTTTGGCATTCTTCTCTCTGCCCTGGTCGTCGGCGTCATGCTGACGTTAGGGCAGGTCCCATTGGCCGTTAGCCAGCCGGTAACGATTCCGGCCAAGGCGATCAAGGGCTCGATCCCCATGGATGGCGCCAACCCAATTTGGGAAGGCGTCCCTGGTGTCGTAGTTCCGCTGAGCGGCCAGTTGATCACCACCCCAATGCACCCGAACATCTCTGTCAAGTCGGTGTTCGTGAAGGCCATGACGAATGGCAAGGAAGTCGGGTTGCGCGTGGAGTGGACCGATCAGACCAAGAACGATACGACGATCGGTCCGCAGGACTTCCGTGACCAGGTCGCGCTCATGTTCCCGGTGAATACGTCCGGTGCGCCGCCATTCCAGTGTATGGGGCAATCCGGCGGAACCACCAACATTTGGCGCTGGAACGCGGAATGGCAGAAGGATCTCGGCAAGGACAGCGCCGGGATCTGGGACGTGGACGATCAGTACCCAGGCATTTTCTGGGACTACTACTTTGAAGAGCCGGCTGGCGGCGTGACCTATCCGGATCGGATCGGTCGGAGCCTTGGCCCATTCAATCCTGGCATCTGGTCCGGGAACATCCTGTCTGACCCGACGCTCCGCGTGAGCTCGGTCGAGGACTTGAATGCGAACGGTTTCAGCACCCTCACGACACAGGCTCATCAGGATGTGATCGGGAACGGTGTGTGGGAGCCGTCTGGGTCAGTCAAGGGTGGTGCCTACTCAGGTCCCACTTGGCGCGTGGTCGTGAAGCGTTCGCTGGAGACCAGCGATGCCAACGATACGCAATTCAAGAGCGGGATGTCTGTGCCCATCGCCTTTGCAGTCTGGGATGGGAACAACGTCGAACGCAATGGAATGAAGGCGCTCTCCACCTGGTTCACGCTCAAGCTTCCGTGAGCGGGCCGGTCTCTGGAGAGACCATGACTCTCCTTTCATAGGAGAGCGCAGAGCGAGTAGAAGTATAGAGAGGCCCCGGATCAGCGTCACGATGAGTGGCGAAACGGTCCGGGGCCTCCTCTTTTTTCTGAATTATTGAAGCGACATTTGTGATGTCCTGGTTGGTGGGCGCAGAGTTGCAATTCAAGAAGCCCGGAGTGTATAAACCAAACCATTCTATCTCGAAACCTACTGATTTTCCGATGCAATTGGAAATAGAGCTGCTATGAAAGTCTCGCTGCTTTTCCCTCCAACCTGGCATCCTTCTCAACCCTATCTGAGCCTGCCGTCCCTGACTGGATTTCTGCACCAGGGCGGCGTGTCGGATGTCTCACAACGCGATCTTGGCATCGAGCTGTTGGATGGAGTGCTCACCAGATCCTATGGGGCTGAAGTTCATCAGCAGTTGATCGATAAACAGCGCGAGCTCGAACGAACGCAGTCAGGCGAGGTGGGTCCCGGGAGCCGGGAACACTATGCCAAGGTTGCCGAATCGCTCGATCGGTTTGCCTATCTCATCGATCGAATCGAACTGGCCAAGGAGACGCTTCGGGGTGAAGGCTTCTATGATCTCGACGCGTATCGCGCCAGCCTGTTTATGATCGACAAGTGGCTGGAGCTGGTCTCCTCGGTCTATTTCCCGACCAGACTCACCGTCGTCGACAATCAGTTCAGCAATTACTCGATCTATTCCTCGAAGGACCTGATGAAGGTCATTCGTGACGAAGCGCAGAATCCCTATATCAGCCTCTTCCGTGACAAGTTCATTCCGTCGATCGTGAACGATCGCCCAGACTTAATCGGCGTCTCGATCACTGCGACGTCGCAGATCATCCCTGGTCTCACGCTCTGTCGATTGATCAAGGAGACTGCGCCGGATCTGCATGTGACGATCGGCGGAAGCATCTTTACGCGCCTCGTCGATAACATTCGCCGATGCCCAAGTCTGTTCGACCTGGCCGACGATATTGTCGTCTTTGAGGGGGAAACCGCGTTACTGGAATTGGTCAACCAGTTGGCCGGCAAGAAGGATTACAGCAAGGTTCCCAATCTGATCTATCGGCAGAACGGCAAGATTACGGTCAACCAGCCGTTCTATTCCGAGAACGTGAATCAGCTGCCTGCACCGAATTACGACGGCTTCCCCCTCGGTAAGTATTTGTCGCCAGAGCCGGTGCTGCCGGTCCAGTTCTCGCGCGGGTGTTACTACAAAGATTGTGCGTTTTGCGCGCTCACGCTCGATCACCAGAACTTCAGGCAGAAGGAGCCGGGACGAACGATCAAGGAATTGGAGTGGCTGAAGCAGCGTTACGGGGTGGAGCATTTCTTTTTCACCGACGAATGTTTTGCTCTGTCTCCGACGAAACGTCTCTGCCAGCAGATGATTGAGAAGCGCCTCGATGTGAAGTGGACGTGCGAAATGCGGTTCGAGAAGAATCTCACGCGCGAACTGCTCGCGTCGATGCGGGATGCCGGGTGTTTGAAGATCGTCTTCGGACTGGAATCCTTCAATCAGCGGGTCATGGACTTCATGAAGAAGGGGATCAAGCAGGAGTGGGTGCGGCGCATTGCGGACGACTGTGTCGATCTCGGCATTGCCGTCCATTGCTACATCATCGTCGGATTCCCCACGGAAAAAGAAGAAGAGGCCCTCGACACGATGAATTTCATCGTGGAGAACAAGAAGCTGCACGAATCGTACGGGTTTTCTTGCCAGCCCTGCCTCTTCGATTTGGAAAAAGAAGCGCCGATCATGAGCGATCCAGCGGGGTACGGGATCCGTCGAATCATGCGTCCCTCGGCGGAGGACCTCAGTCTTGGATTCTTCTACGAAGTTCAAGAGGGCATGACGCCGGATGAGGCCGAAAAACTGTATCAGCATGTCTACGGACGGGTCAGCGAGGTGGTCTGCGAACTGCCCTTCAACTATTCGATGGCCGATGGATTGTTGTACATCGCCCGGGCCAAAGAAGAGGCTGGACAGGCGCCCCAGCCGATCGGCTCGTAACGGCATTGCAGTCGGCGGGGCGGCATTGACCCTGTTTTTTTCTGGCAGATATAATGAGTTCTTCGCGGAGGAGAAGTTCTTGATCAAGGCAGCGACCATGGGCGAGCGCCTCACGGGAAAGATTGGGGACTTCGGCCCTCTCTTCGAGTACACCATCAAGCTCGTCCTGGTGACCTCATTCCTCGAGCTGGTCCTCTATCGTCTGGTCTCCCGTCTCGGGATGCATTTGAGCAAGATGGCTGTGGCGCACCCGTGGATTACGCCCACGTTCAGCGCCTTGACGGAGGTGGGGACCTGGCTGCTCAACATCGTGGCCATTCTGTTGTTCATGGGCCTCATCGTGACGATGGTGAATCGAGGCGTGGGGCATGAGACCACCCGGCTGACCAAACTGGCGATGGCGGGCACATCCTTACTCCTGCTTTTGACCATCGGTTTCTTGTTCGTACAACCAGGAATGTTGGGCTCTGTCATCTACAACGGATTGGCACTGGCCACGCTGACGTTGTTTATGCTGGAGTACCTGTCGACGCATCACGAGCGGGCCCAACGCATTCTCGGCGTCACCTATTTTCTCGGGATTTCAGGGTGGTTGTATTACCAGATCGTCTCGACCGCCTATAGCCTGGCCGGAACGTTGGCGGCGCCACCGCTGGTCTACGAGTCCCACCGGATCGGTGAGGCGCTGATGGTGCTGGCAAGTTATCTCGTGTTTGTCGCCTATGGCCAGGGGCTGTCCTTGCGGACGAAGAATCGGCGCCAGCGCAGCCGCGCGGTGTGGTTTTGGGCGACCACGGGCACGATCTTCACGACGCTGATCTTTACCGACTACCTGCTCGGCTTGTATGATCCGGCCTTGGCCTCAGCCGTCAGGCAGGCCTCGCAAGGGATCGGCTGGATTTTCCAGTTCGGCATGGGCTATACCTTCTATCTCCCGTTCGCGATTTACATGGGGGGCTTGCTCTGTTGGTCGTACACCGTCATCAAGCTGCTCACGATGGGACGATTAGCCGGCTACGGCATCGGCCTCATGTTTATGGCCGGGTATGCGCTGATGTTTTCCAATCTCACCCTGATGGTGATTCTCGGGGTGATGTTGCTCACGCTCGATCGGGTCAAGCCGACCGTTGCGGAGCCCGTTTCAGCCACCAGCAGTCCATTGATGGGATCACCCGATGGACTCATCACCGAGCAGGCCTCATAGAGGACTGAACACACAGGTCAAAATCGTATGGACACACCAACACCGATGTCAGGACCAACGCAGACAGGAATCGCCATCGATCCGGGGGATCAGCCTCTCTCGCCGGACGAAGAAATCGTCGAAATTGAGAAATTGCTCGCGACTGAGCCGGACGATTTCCAGGCTCGCTGCCGCCTAGGGGAACTGTACTTCAGTCAGGGGCGGCTCGACGACGCCCTGGCCGAAGTGAAGAAGTCGATCGAGATGGCCGAAAGCCTGCGCGCGGAGATGAATCGCTCGCTGGCCATGTACTACTCAAATCTCGGCACCATCTATGCGACGAAGAACATGACCGACGAGGCCGAGGCCGAGTTCCGGCATGCCTTAGAGGTGTTCCCGCACGATGTGCTGTCGCTCTTCAATCTCGGACGGGTCTATGCGGACAGGAAGAAGTTCATGGAGGCCAAGGACTACTACGAACGCCTCGTTGAAATCACGCCGGACGATCCGATCGCGTGGTACAGCCTGGCCGGGGTGTATATTGAACTGGATAATCCTCTCGTGTCCGACTACAACACGATCGATATGGGAATCCAGTGCTATCTCAGAACGCTGGAGTTGGACCCGAAGCACTTGGAGGCCAGCTTCAAGCTGATGGAAATCGCGCTCAATCACAAAAAATCGGACCTGGCGATCAAAGTGATGGAGAGCGCCGTCGAGCACTGTCCTGAGGAACCGCTGGCGTACTACAATCTCATCAGCGTCTATGACAAGTGCAAGATGTTCGAGCAGGCCGAGGAGGCCCGCAAGCGTTTGAAGGAACGGTTTGCGAAGAAAGCGAAAGAGAGTAGTTCCGAAGCCTGATTTACCCTTTACGAAGGAGTGCATTATGTTTGGGAGTCTTGGGTTAACAGAGCTGATCCTCATCCTGGTCATCGTGCTGATCATTTTCGGCGCGGGCAAGTTGCCGCAATTGGGTGAAGGACTGGGCAAGGCGATCAAGGGCTTCAAAAAATCCGTGCATGAAGCGGATGCGATTGAGGCGGAAGCCCAGGCGGCGGCCCAGCAGCAGATGGCCGCGGCTCCCCAGGCCATTACCGCGGCGCCGGCTCAGGCGATCACCGTGGACCAGCCTGCCGCGATCGCGCAGCCGGCTACGCGCGCCTAAGCTAATTATCCGGAGTGAAGTAGGAGACGCACGATACGTCTATGGATACAGAACTGCAGCTGGCTAGTGGCTACATCGAAACCTTTGCGGGGAACGGGAAGGCCCGCAGTACGGGTGACGGCAAACGGGCGGTGAAGTCGGGGATTCCGCTTCCGCACCACGTCGCGCTCGACAAGGAAGAGAAGTGGCTCTATTTCGCCGAGTCCGGCTCCGATCGTATCCGGCGCATCAACCTCCAAGAGGGCACTCTTCACAATTTCGCCGGTAATGGGGAAACCTGCTATAGCGGTGATGAAGGCCTCTGTAGTGAAGCCGGCCTCTACCTGCCGCTGGATGTGGTATTCGATTCTCACAACAACTTGTTCATTTGCGATTCAGGGAGCAATCGGATTCGCAGGGTCGATCGCGAGACCGGCATTATCACGACCGTTGTCGGGACGGGGCAGCATGGGTTCAACGGGGATGGTCCGGCGCTTGAAGTAAATCTCACGTGGCCGGCGGCGATCGCGTTCGATCGGGACGATGTGTTGTATATCGCCGATACCCAGGCGCACAAGATCCGCCGATACGATCCGAAGACCGGGCTGGTCACGACGATCGCCGGAACATGGACCACCGAGGACGAAGCACGTGAGCAACCGCTGGTCGCCCGCAATCTCGTCGTGCTGTCAGGAGATGCGATCGGCATTGATTTCAGTGACGATCACGGATGGCTGATGCCGGTCTGTTCAGACGGGCTGGACATGTCGATGTATCTCGACGATGGGAAGCCCGCGATGGATGCGCGCCTCTATGACGTCGTCGGCATTGCCGTGAACAGTAAAGGTGATGTCCACATCGTCGATAAGGGCAGCAACCGTGTGAGGAAGATTGATGCGCGCACTGGGATCATCTCGACCGTCGCAGGCATCTGTCGCTATGGGTATGACGGTGACGACAAGTCGGCGATCAAAGCCATGTTGCACGCCCCTGAAGGCGTGGTGTTCGATCAAGAGGACAACCTCTATGTCTCCGATACCATGAATCACCGGGTTCGTAAAGTGGATGCCGTGACAGGCGTCATCACTACGGTGGCAGGCAATGGAGACAGCGGATACGAGGACAAGAATATGGGTGGCTGCGGCGCCGCACGGTTTGTGGCCAAGGAATCCGCCGGTACGGTCAAGCATGGGGACGGCCTCCTCGGGATCGAGGCGGTCGTGAACTCACCGGTTGGGTTGACGCTGGATTCCCAAGGGCACCTGTATATCTGCGAACGTGGAGAAAACAAAATCCGTCGCGTGAAGCTCGCGTAAGTATCGACCTCATCGTCCTCTCGTGTGGCTCGCACGGATTTTGTGGTATTCTGGGCTCACCGCGACGGATTCCGTCGGTTCTCGGAAGTACTGCATGGTGCGAATGACGAACCTCGGCCGTTCCCGCCATTTTTTGCTCGTGTTTCTGCCGAGTCTCCTTGCCATAGGTAGCATCCTTGGTGGGATGGGGATTCCTCTCGTCAGTTCAGAGGGGATGATCATCCGATCCCATATGGTCGACAGCGATCTGCCGAATGCTCCCGAAGATCCTGTGTGGAACACGGTCTCGCCGATGACGCTCCCGCTCAGCGGCCAGGTGATTACCCGGCCGGTCTGGCCTGAACCAACCGCGCGGGCCCTCGTGGTCCGCTCGGTGCACAATGGGACCGACATTGCATTCCTCCTCGAATGGCAAGACAACACCAAGAATGATCGGCTGACACCGGGCACGTTCCGGGACGGGGTGGCGATCGGCCTTCCCCTCGGCGATGCACCGGCGTTTTTCTGCATGGGCCAACTCGATCACTACATCAATATCTGGCATTGGAAAGCGGATTGGCAGAGCGACATCGATCGACGAGCCGCGCGGACGTCAGAGAAAAAAGAGGGTGGTGTCCGGACGTTTGAGGTCATCCCGCGCCGGATCTCGTCGGTGGAAGATTTGATCGGCGGTGGATTCAGCACGTTGACGACAAAGGAAAAGCAGGGCCGCGTGCAGGGCAAGGCGTTCTGGAAGGATGGTGTGTGGCATGTCGTGATGCGCCGCCCGCTCGTGAGCGAGGAGCAAGAGAACGAGGCAAAACTGATTCCTGGTCGTGTCCAAACGGTATCGTTTGCCGTCTGGAACGGGGAGAACAAGGAACGCAACGGGCAGAAGGCTGTCGCCCCGTGGTTTCTGCTGTCGATCGATCCCGTTGCAAAACTGTGAGTTTCCTGGTTTGATCATTTGATGAATCACGTGTTGGAGGGGCAATTCATTCACGTGCAATCCCTCTTAGAGAAAGCCCTCCCTCGTGGATGGGCTTTTTTTCTGTTGCTCTTCCTCTTCGTCGCGGGCGTAGGGGGAGTGCCGGCTGCGACGCAACCCAGTATCATGACGGAGGAGGAGGCAGCGCGGCTCGGTGAGGAGTTTGGCATTGTGGTCGGAGCGGTCGATGAAGAGATTCAGAAGGAGCTCAAGCTACAGCAGCCGCAAGGTGTCGCGGTGTTTGAAGTGATCGGCAATTCACGAGCCGACTACGCGGGGATCAAAGTCCGATCGATCATTAAAGAAATCGACAAGCATGAAATCAGAAACATGGTGGATTTCGGGAACGCGATTAAGCAGACGATGAAGGAATGCAACTTTACGGTCGGGACGTACGAGCCGGCCGATCCCGGCGATCCGGTTGGCTGGGGTGTCAATTTCCATTTTGTCGGCTGCAGGCGGGATTAGCTGGAGTAGGCCAGAGGCATGACGAAGCTGCGAACAATCGGGGCGATCGGGTTGGTGCTGCTGATCGTGGGCATCAACGCCCTCTCTCATGAGCGCGCCATCGCGCAAAAGTTGGATGGTCAGGTTCAGGCTGATTGGGTGGCCGAAATTGAAAAGGTGTTCATTCGGTCGGAAGATTGCAAACAGTGCCATGACCGCCACTATGAAGAGTGGAAGGGGGTCAGAGAGCAGACGCCGGACCTGAAGACGTTTGGCCGAGTCGATGCGGCCTTCTTGCACGGCACGGCATTAGAGTCCCCGGTCTTCCGGACGGTGCTCGGCGTCTGGATGCAGACCAATCCCTCGCCGGACGATCGACGACGATGTCTCTCGTGCCATGTGCCCTCCACGACGGTGTTTCCTCAGCATACTGAAAAGATTATCTCGCAAGTCTTGGCCGGCAAGCCACAGGTCGAAGGGATCGGGTGTGCCGCCTGCCATTTGATCAATGCGGTCGAAAAAACGCCAAGCCCGCCCCCGACATTCAAGGCGCAACCGGGGGCCATCCTCTTTGGCCCCTATGCCGATCCGGAAGAGAACTTGGTCCACACCGCCGCGCAGTCAGACTTGTTTCGTGGCGCGAACTTCTGTGCCTCGTGCCATTTCGACAAAGTGAAAGATGTGACACAGAAGAACCTGCCGGGGGAAATTCTGCAAGGCACCATCTGTCAGGATTGCCACATGGAGCCCTCGACCGGCAGTTCGACATCGAGGCGCGGGGCTATGACGAGGTCCATCGGTCGGCATTGGTTCCGCGGGGTGGTGGTTGCAGGCACGTTGTTGAAGAATCGTAATCTCCAGGCTGAATGGATGCCGCGGATCGACCTCGAGGTGACCAAGACCGGCGCCACCATGGAGGGGGTCGCCCTTGTGAAGATTGGGAGCCTTCCGCACAGCTTTCCCGACGGAGACCCGGTGCTGAAACAGTTCTTCGTGACCGTCACGACGAAGGATGCGAAGGGCCAGGTCCTGGCTGAAGAGACGAAGCAGTTTGGCTTGCCGTACGACAAGATCTTACGAGGTCCGATTCCCGATCCGTTTATTAAAGGCGGTCATACGAGGAAGGTGTCGTTCGCGCAGACATTGCCGGCGGGCACAGCTGCGGCCACGGTGGAAGCGGTGCTGAGCTATGCGCTGATTCCGACACCGGAGCCTGCGTTGCGGGACAAGTATCTCGCGACGTTGGGCAGCGACAAAGACCGGGACGAAGCGAAGAAGATCCTGAATGAGTACACACAGCCGCGCGTGCTGACGTATCGCGCCAAGACGTTATAAGGCCGTAATTGGTGATGCGTGATGCGTGATGTGACCGAAACAGCCTGGGGTGCTCATGAACCGAACACGGGACATGGCGTGAAGGCAGGAAAGCGGTTAGCCGTCCTTGTCGTAGTGATGACGGCGATCCTGGCGTTCTCAACATTTGTTTTCCTCATCGCTGAGCCCTCGGCGCAGGATGCGAAGTTCCAGGCTCTGATCGAAAAAGCCTTTCCGAATTCTAATAAGTGCAAGCGCTGCCACGAGCGAGTGTTCGAAGAGTGGGAGACCTCGCCACTCTCGCGGTCGATCCATTCGCCGGCCTTCCGCGCATCCTTGGATGCGTACCTGAACTCCTCCGCAGGCAAGGATAAAGCTCTGTGTTTCCGCTGCCACGCGCCCCATGTGCGCGAGTTTCCCGATCACGCACAGCTCTTTGTCGATCAAGCGAAAGCCGGCGATCCATCGTTGGATGGCGTGGCCTGTGCGCAATGCCATTTGATCAAGCAGGTCGATCGGGCCAAATACCCGCCTGAGCCGAAGTATGAACTCGGCAGCAAGACGCTGTATGGACCCTACAAAGATTTTGTGCAGAACCTCGCGCACCAGTCGATGGAACTGGGCCTGTTTCAAAAGTCCGATCTCTGTCTGAACTGCCACCAGTCGGTGCCCTCAGCGACGAATCTTGGCAAGGCCAACGATCTTCTGGGCAACTGGGATCAGAGCCAGGCCGCGAAGTCAGGCAAAGAGTGCCAGAGTTGCCACATGCCCGAACAGGTTGGGGAGTCAGCGAACGGAGAGAAGAAGCGCAAAGTCGCCAACCATACCTTCCCTGGCCGCATCGGCAAGCTCCGGCAGGAAGCGGCGAAATTGGACGTCCAAACCAAGATCGATGGGGACAAAACCACCGTCACGGTGAAAGTGCAGAGCCTCGTGCCGCACAATCTGCCCACGACCCATCCGGCCTGGGCCACGGTGGTATTGGATCTTGACATCAGGGGAAAGAATCTCAAGACGGTGTTTGCCGACAAGCGGATCTATGGCCGGACCTATGCCGACGCCAAGGGCCAGAAGACGATCTTTGATTTTGAAGCGGCGAAAGTCCTCGAAGATACAGTCCTGAAGCCGGAAGAATCGAGAGTCGAAACCTTCACGTTTCCTACCCCGAAAGACACTAAGACGTTTGACGTCGAAGCGACGCTCAACTATGCGCCGATCACCGGCCCGGCGCCATTTCTCCAGCGCGTCGAGGCCGAATCTTCCAAAGGTTCGCAAGACCCGGTCTTCCAAGCGATCGACATCGTCAAGCGCACCGAGAACATTCCCGTCAAATAGCCATCCCTGGCGAGAGGCAAGGGGCAAGTGGCTAGGGGATCGGCTTGGGTAACTCCTGGCGAAAATTCTACCCCTCGCCTCTAGCCTCGTGCCTCTGGCCGTGATTGTTATTCAAAGACAATGCGGGAGCCGGGAGACTTCATCTTGAAGATCTGAATCGCGCTGTAGATGCTCTTGGCGGGGTGGTTGAGGATGAGGCGGGAATTGGTAATGTGGGTGTCGATCAATTCGTACTGTCCGCCGCTGTAGTAGAGATCGC
>JAHFES010000062.1:13055-14777 GCA_023248355.1 Nitrospiraceae bacterium | reverse complement strand
TTGGGGGCAAGGAACGACCTGGTCTTGTGCATCGGCTGGATAAGGAAACGTCTGGCGTGATGGTCATTGCTAAGACCGATCAGGCTCATCGCCATCTGGCCTCGCAGTTCAAGGAGCATACGATCACCCGGGTGTACGAAGCCTTGATCTGGGGAGTACCGAAGAAAGGCCACGGGTTGATCGAACTGGCTATTGGCCGAGACACCAAAGAGCGCAAGAAGATTTCAACCCGCACAACAAGTCCCAGAGAATCCGTGACGGAGTACAAGGTAGATCAGCGATACGGTAAAGTGGCGGCCCATGTGCTGCTCTACCCACGAACAGGACGAACGCACCAGCTACGCGTCCATCTCACGTCACTGGGGCACCCCATTCTTGGCGACCCAACGTACGGCGGGCGAAAGGTGTGTACCATCGATCAAGTCAAAATTCCACGAGTGATGCTCCATGCGAGGACTCTCGGCTTCCAGCATCCCACCACGGGGGAGATACAGGAATTTACCAGGCCATTTCCCACCGACATGGTAGCCGTGACCCAGGCGCTTGAACAGTTATCACCTCACAAGGCGAGCAAGGAATCTTGACAGGCAGATCAGTACCGCGTAATCAAAGGCTCCTCAGAGGGTAACGGTATGCAGACAGCAGACATCCTTGATGCAATCGGAGGCCTCTCGGCACAGCTGAAGACCTATGCGGCCAAGCTACCACCGATTGTCCACTTGTCGGCGGTGCCGATGGGCGTTAAGCCCAAGTTTGAAGCCATCGATGAGTATGAGGACATTGTGACGCGCATCCGAACGCAGAGTGCAGGAACTGCGTACAAGAGCCTGAACGAATCCTTCGTCGAATCGCTTGAAGCCTTTGAGGTTGGAAAGTTACTGGGATCGGTGCAGCCCCTCCTGGCCGTGCTGGATCACGTGGAACGGATGCAGCGGGATAAAGAGATTGAGGTGGGACGGATCGACGAAAAGCGGATTGGCGAATACCGCGCGGCACTCCACAAGATACTACCTGGGAACAAGCCGGAGCTGGATGGCGCAGGCCGAGGGATGTGAGGCTAGTGGCCCATCTTTGGGCCTGTCGCGGTTGAGCCCTCAGAGACGAGTTTGAATCGGACGGTTGTACCGCAGTGGGGACATTTACTGCGGACTGTCTCTACGTCGAGGATTTCATATTGATCGTTGTTGAGCCACATCAATTGAAAACACTTGGGGCAGCTACGGACTTGCGTTGACATGCATTTCCTCGTAAACTCGAAACATTATTTCTTATAACTGACGAGGAAATACTCTAATACAAGATGCCCTCTCCGCTCAAGGCCGTCGTTACCTTCTCGGAAAAGAAAGATCTCAGCCCCGAGCAATTGCTGAAGCTCTTCCATCAGGCACCCTGGGCAAAGGGCCGCACGCTGGAGGAAGCGCGCGAGATGCTGCGCCATACCGATGTGGCGCTCTGTGCATGGGATAGCGAGCAGTTAGTCGGCTTCGGCCGCGTCCTCACGGATTTCGTGTATCGCGCGACCATTTGGGATGTGATCGTCGATAAGGCGTATCAGAAATACGGTATCGGCACAGAAATCGTCCAGCGCATCCTCAATCATCCCCGTCTGAAGAAAGTCGAACTTTTCTGGCTCTGCACCCGCCGGCCTGGCTTCTACGAGAAGCTGGGGTTTAGCTCAAAAGAACAGACTGGGATGGTCTGGAGTCGCAGTAAGAACAGTCG
>JAHFES010000062.1:2176-12955 GCA_023248355.1 Nitrospiraceae bacterium | reverse complement strand
CCAACAGTTTTAAGCGAGACTACGACCGTGAGAGCTACCAGCGTGAGCAAAAGGAAGAAAATTCGACGGGCTGGAATACCAGACGCTTCCGCCATCTCCTGATCGAACGCAATGAAGTACAGTTCCTTTGAGAACAACAGAATGAGGCCAAGCACAACAATGCTGAGTCCTCCAATAACGCGCAACTCTTCAGTCGTGACAGACAGCACGCTGCCGAACAGGTAGCCATAGACTTCAGCGTTGTAGGTCTTCATCAAGCCGATGAACAAAATCGCCAAGGCCATGGTGGTGGTGTAGAGAATGCCGATCGACACGTCCAGCTTCATGCGGCCTTTTTCTTCAACCCATCCCGTGATCCACACGGTGGCAAGGCCAAAGAGAATCGCGAGAAGCAGTGGCGGCCAGCCCATCAGGTAGCCTAGCGCCACTCCTGCAAATGCGGCATGGGCTGTTCCTGCACCGACAAACGCGAGCCCTCGCAGCACCACGAACACACCGATGACGGAACACAGCCCCCCCACCAGCGCGGCAGCGAGCAGGGAGCGTTGCATAAAATCATAGGTAAACAGTTCAAACATAAATGGAGATGACTTCTTCAGTGGTGATGGTGGTAGTCCTCGACGATGACAAGGTCTTTCTCTGTAATGACAAGATCCTTGCCGTAGACTTGGCTGAGGATGTCGGGCTTCAGGACATCGGCCGGCGGACCGGCAGCAAAGAGTCTAGTTTTGAGGAGGACTAATCGATCGACGCGAGACCGGATCATGTTGATGTCGTGAGTGATCAAGAGCACAGTAAGGCCCAGTTCGTCATGCAGGTGCTCGACGAGTTCGATGACATTATGTTGTGTTGTGATGTCTAGTCCGGTTGTCGGTTCGTCGAGCAGGAGAACTTTGGGTTGTTGGGCTAAGGCTCTTGCGATAAAGACGCGCTGCTGCTGGCCTCCTGACAGATGGCCCAGCGCAGTATCTTTGTGTGCATCCATCCCGACATGAGCGAGCGCATCCATGGCGATCTCTTGATCTTTCCGCATGGGGCGTCTGAACAAGCCCAAGGCGCCGTAGCGGCCCATCATGACAGTTTCGAGGACCGTCACTGGGAAGTTCCGGTCCACCACGCCTTTCTGAGGAAGGTAGCCGATCTGTGCTCGATGGTGGCAGCGCAGTTTATCGCAGGCACAATCGAAAATATGGAGATGTCCGGCGACTGGGGCCATGAGGCCCAGTACGGCTCGACAGAGAGTGGTTTTCCCGGATCCATTAGGGCCGATGACGCCGACGAACTCACCGGCGTTGATGGAAAGGGTGATGTCCTGGAGCGCGAGAACGCCTGGAAATCCAAAGGACGCGTGGTCAAACAGAATGATAGGCTCGTGGGAGTCTGACACGGAAACCTGCGCTCCTTCTAGCGCTGAAGAGACGGCCCGTGATCGGCAACCGTTTAAGCTGCCTCAAGGGCGTTGGCCAATTGGAGCACATTATAGCGGAGCATGTCGAGGTAGGTCTCGGTCCCAGGCACGCCTCCAGGCAAGGTGGTGAGCACCACGACCCGTGACTTGGTTTCCTTGGCGAGGAGTTCGGGAATCTTCTGGCTGAGTTGAATTTCTGACACGATCACCTTGATCCGGTCCTTCTTGATCTTTGCGATGAGAGATTGCAGCTGAAGGGCCGAGGGCTCTGTGCCGGATTGAGCCTGAATGGTGCCGACGATTTCGAATCCAAACCGTCTCGCGAGATAAGGCCAGGCTGGGTGATGAGCGACGAATCGCCGATCTGAGAGCCGTTTGATTCGCTCAGAGAGTTCCTTGCGTAGCTGGTCTAGCTGCAGAAGGTAGGTCGCTTGATTCTTGCGGAAGTCGACTGCGTGGGCAGGGTCAGCTTTGATCAGCGCTTCCGTAATATGCCGCATCATGATGGCGGCATTTTCAGGGTCCAGCCAGATGTGCGGATTCCCCCCTGATTGCGCTTCTTCTCCCGCCTGGTGCGCATCGTGATGATCCAGATGATCCTGAACCAGGCCGATCTCTTGGGATGTTGTGACCACCCGAAGCGAAGGAGACCCCGCGTTCTTTACCAGCGAGGATACCCACACCTCGAGTCCGATGCCGATCTCAAACAGCAGTTGGGCCTTGCGCACGGCTATCAAGTCGCTGGGTTTGGGGGAATAGGTGTGTTCGTTCTCATAGCCGCTCAACAACGACGTAACCCGAACATGGGAACGCCCAACTTGCTCCGTGAAGTCCTTCAGGACAGGAATGGTGACCACCACATTAATCGGATCCTGTGCTACTGCCGGCAAAGACGGTGTGCCAAGAATGGATAGGACTGAGATAAAGATGATTGCGAGGAGTCTTCCTGTCTGGTGTAGCGGAAACATGCGCGGGGACCGTAACACCCAGGTTCTACGATGTCAACGAGACCACGGGGGGATCTTCGATTACTACCCATCATTCCGAAGTCTGCTTGACCAGAGGCATGAGTTCGATTAGCGTAACACATCCGATAGTCCTATCCGGTTTTTCTGGTTTGTGAAAGGATGAGCTCACGATGAAAGTTGTTGGATTGATGTCCGGAACCTCTGGTGACGGAGTCGATGCTGCGCTGGTAGATATCAGTCGTCAGAAATCTGGCCTTCGAGTCCAGATGGTGGCATTCCATCCGCTCCCCTATCCCCGCTCACTTCAGCAACGGATTCTCTCCGCCTCTGTTTCCGGGACCGTATCGGAACTCTGCCACCTCAATGCCCTCTTGGGGGAATGGTTCGCCGATGCGGCGCTGGGTGTGATCCGCACGGCAAAGATGCATCCGAAAGACATTGATCTTATCGGGTCTCATGGACAAACCGTGCATCATCTTCCACATGGGGTCAAGGATGCCGGGGTCGGCGCGATTCGCTCCACACTTCAAATTGGTGAGCCTGCCGTGATTGCCGAACGTACTGGGATTACGACGGTGGCGAATTTTCGACCACGTGACATGGCCGCCGGTGGGCAAGGGGCTCCGCTCACGCCTGGGGTCCATGCGTTGCTCTTCCGCCACCCGAAAAAGGCGCGTCTCGTCGTGAATCTCGGCGGCATTAGTAACGTAACCTATCTGCCTCGCGGAACTGGGTTTGGAGGACTGGTCGCCTTCGACACGGGCCCGGCGAATATGGTGTTGGACGGGCTGATGTCTCGGACGACGAACGGACGAGTGTCCATGGATCGGGATGGACGCCTGGCAGCCCGTGGACAGGTTGATGGGAGACTCTTGGCCAAACTCCTCGCGCATCCGTATCTCTCGCAAGTTCCTCCGAAGTCCACTGGACGAGAAGCGTTCGGGGCAAAGATGCTCGACGAGTTGCTCACCATGCAACAGACGCGGCAGCTTCCCATTGAAGATCTCCTCGCCACGTGCAGCCGGTGGACTGCGGAAGCTGTCGGTACGGCGAGACGTTGGATTCGAGGGGGGATCGACGAAGTCATTGTCGGCGGCGGCGGCATCCGTAACCGCGCGATCATGGCGCATCTGACGGATGTCTTCACGCCTGCGCCAGTGAGTACATGTGAATCACTGGGGTGGGACAGCAAAGCGCTTGAGGCGGTAGCCTTTGCCGTGCTTGCCTATCAAACTGCGATGGAACAGTGCGGGAACGTTCCGGCAGTCACCGGCGCGGCTCACCCTGCGCTGCTGGGCTGTATTGTTCCGAGTGGACCGGGGTGGCTCACACGGCTACGCCCGCCCAAGACACGCAAGTAAGAGCAGACAATGGAAATGGTCCTTATCGGCGCAGCCGCTGCTGCATTGCTGGTGGTGCTTTGGTGGTCCGTTGCCGCCACACGAAAGACAAGTGGTCAGCCCTTGTCACCTGTGCTCCCACCCGGTGTGACTATCACCTCGACCCCACTACTCACAGAAACGGACGTCACTCTCTACAATCTCATAAGGCTTGCCGTGCAAGACTATTATCTGGTCTTTACTCAGGTTCCTCTCTGGTCGTTTGTGTCTGTCAAGGCGATGGGTAAGGCGCGGTCTCAGGTGTTGAGCCACATGGCGCTTAAGCGAGTTGATTTTGTCTTGGTGCATCCGGGCTCAAGGCAAGTGGAGCAAGTGGTGCAGATTGAGGATGCGTCGCCCCGCCCTCATCAGGCGGAGCGCCAACGTGTGATCGAATCGGTGTTGGATGCGGCGGGGATCAAACTGGTGAAGGTACGGCCGCAAAAGTCCTATACAGTTCCTGATCTTGCCGTGATGTTGGGCCTTGAAGCAGATGAATAAGAGACGGCGGCCTGCCTGTTTAGCAGACCATGTTGTCGGTCAGTCGTCTATTCAGGCTATTGAGGAATCGGCTCGCTCTTATTGGCGGTGACTTCGATCGCTTTTCGGGCGAGTTCGGCTTCGGAACTATCTGGATATTGATCAACCACTCGATCAAACATCATGCGTGCTTTCTCGTGATCGCCCAATTTCGTGTAGGCCTGGCCGATTTTCAACGTTGACGCAGCAAGTTTTGGGCTGAGCGGGTAGTACGATACGACGTTATAGAACGAATTGAGGGCATCTTTATATTTTCCCATACGATACTGACATTCTCCAATCCAGTATTGAGCATTGGCCGCTAAGGCAGATTGGCCGTGTAATTCGATGAAGAGCCGGAATCCTGCCAACGCCGCTTCATAGTCGCGATGCTTAAACTCTTCCATTACGCGATCGTACAAACGGCGTGACGTGTCGTGCATTTGGCTAGGTGTTGCGAATGACGGATTCGCGGACAAGAGGATCGACGTGACGACGAGGATCCAGATACTTTTCCGTGTCATAGATATGCCTCCGTACTGCTTGGGCAATAGACCCATGGTGTACTCTCGCAATCGGTGTGCCACGTGCAAGTCTTTCAACTGCAGGAAACACGATGAAAAACGAGACCTTTCGTACCCCTGTAGTCGGCAAGAATGAGCCACCCTCATGCTATTCGAGGCCTAGCAGACAGAATTGTACGGACTGCGTCTCCTAAGGCGCATGTGGCTAATCGGTGCACAATAGCAGTGGGGCTTGCTGATGACGCCTGATTCTCATCCCAACCCTGCACCCCACGAGCTGTCTACGGTAAATCAACTCGAAACGAATCCTCGCGGGGCCTATACCATCTCGGAGCAGCCGCTGGCAGATATCGGCCGATAGGCCGCCCTGCAGAAGCGATAGCGGTGATATGCAGATTAGGACAGTTCACAACGCCAAGTTACGCGTGGGTGCGGAAGCGAGACGGAGGCCCGCCTAGCGAGTGGTTGGGCGTTTAGGATGGCTTGGAGAAGAGGGTGGACGAAGGGGAGTCCTTGGGAATGTGAAACTGAAAGGAGCTCCCACCCTGTTGCTTCGCGCGATACATGGCAGTATCTGCATGTTTCAGTAACTCGTCAATCTCGTGGTCATCAGAGGGGTAAACAGTAATCCCAATGCTAACCCCAATAGAAGTCTGATGTTCCTTCAGGTGAAAGGGTTCGGCCAATGACTCCGTAATTCTCCGTGCAACAATGGTAATATCCTGATCGCAGGAGAGACCTTCCAGGATAATCGTGAACTCATCCCCACCCATGCGAGCAACCGTATCAACCTCTCGAACGCACTCCTGAAGTCGACCAGCGACGGCTTTCAATAATTGATCACCCACATCGTGGCCCATCGTGTCGTTGACTGCTTTGAATCGATCGAGATCGAGTAGCATGAGCCCAAGTGGTTGCTGAAGGCGTTTGCTTCGAGCCATGGCCTGTACGAGCCGATCACGGAATAACGTTCGATTCACGAGGCCCGTCAATTGATCGTACTGAGCCAGATAGGTCAGGCGTTCTTCAGCACGCTTGCGTTCGATGGCGTAGCGGATGGAGCGGGCCAAGAATTCCGGCTGGCCTTGCCCCTTGACGAGATAATCCTGGGCGCCATTCTGGACTGCTTGCAATGCCAGGGTCTGGTCACTTACTCCGCTGAGCACGATAATGGGGATCGTAGGACTTGCAGCTTGCATCTGTCTGAGGGTTGGGAGCCCATAGCCATCGGGGAGGGAGAGATCTAGGAGAACAGCATCAAACCGTTCATGGGCGAGATGTGTAAAGGCCTCGCTCAGACAGGTGACATGGGTAATATCAAATTGCTCGATGCTCCATTCTGCCAAGATGTCTTGGGTTAAATGTGCATCAGCGTCGTTGTCCTCGACTAGCAGGATCTTGATCATCCGTCCCTTGTGGATCCTCGACTACGTGCCCTTGGCGGCTCTCTATCCTATAGGCCCATAGTAATTATAACTTAAGACTCTGTTTCAACAAGCTAATTACCGAATTGGTTGCTTTCGTTCAGGACGTGCAGTCTTGGAGATGTAGGTGAAACAGGCAGGATGAAAACAAACTTCTGGAATGGAAAGAGTTGTACAAGCAGGAAGAGGCCTGTTAGCTACAATGCAAGGCTTCTGCGCGTCGGCGGACTTCCTCGGCCTTTTGCGACTGTCCGAGGTTTTCATAGAGCGAGGCGATGTTCGCATGCAGGTGAGACAGCAATTGGCCGAGCTGTGCCTCCTGTGCGATCACGTTGGCTTCGAGTGCCAGCTTCTTTTCCTCACTCCTCCGGAAGCGCTCTTCCAGCCGTTGAACCAATTGAATCCAGCCCCGAACTTTTCCTGAATCCAGGTCTGGCACGGTGGGGAGCGCCTCGGCTCGATCGAGCGCTTTTTCTGTTTGGTTCATCCAATTGATGAAGACAAGAAAGTCGCCCAATGTAATTTTAAGTGCGGATGATGCGCCTTCTTCCTCTATGACAAGATCTTCCATTTCTACTCCTCTTTCTGACCCATTGGTGTCTTGACAAATCCTAGTCTCATTGAGCTCTCGTATGGTGTGCGTGAATTGATCGGCCCACAGATTTCTTTAGCCTCTTCGAAGGGTCTGGCAAGGGGGGGCCAGAATGCTGATGTCACCTCCCTTCCACACGATACAGAGCGAGCAGATGTGAATTGTAGGGAACCCACAACAGAGTATGGAGGCGGAGTAATACTGTACAAGAACCTGTGTTGTCAACAGGTCAAAGGTGGTTTGGGAGGGTATTTTTGTAGGTATTGCCTGGCGAATGAGAAAAAGAGTGTGCCGATCGTTGAATTGGGCTATGACCCCTGGGGAATGGTATGAGCACCCAATGGGAAGACGCCTGTCGGGTGCTGCTCAGGCCCGATGGAGGCTTCACAAGCGTAGCCTGGTTCAAAAGGCCACAGCAACGAGCGGCCAACGACACTTCCTCTTACATGAATATATCGAAAAGTGACGCCCATGCGGGCGGCATCTTCTTTCACTTTTGCGATGCATCCCTCGGATGTGTGCGATCGACGTGAGATGAGGATCGGATCGCCCGACGTACTATGAAGAATAACGAATTCATCGGCACAACCAGTGAGAAGCCCCAGCACCAGAATCAGTCCAGATAACTGCCGCGTCACTTTTCTCAAGGCCATCGGGATAATCTCCGCACGTAAGACGTAAGATAGATATAACCTCGGGAAGGCAAACTCAGTTGTTTTCCTGAGAGTATGCCCACGATACCATAGCGACCAAGCCTCAATCGACGTTTTCTCATTATGTAGGCGCCATGTCGCACAGAGAATCCTGAGAGGGAAGTGCGGCATACTCGCCGCACCCGCAACTCAAGGACTTCTCTCTTTCCCGTAATTGAACCAATCAATTGCTCCATGCTAGACTTGACCCCCGTGGGCGATTAGCTCAGTGGTAGAGCGCTTCCTTCACACGGAAGAGGCCACAGGTTCGATACCTGTATCGCCCACCATTCTTTCCTTTTTGCAGCCCCTCTCGCCCTCCAAGGTTGTGATTTACTTGAGATCGATAAAACTCCCATGATTCTGGACAGAATAGAGGATGTCGGCTACACTTCACACCATATTTGAAGAGCACCCAGCCAATCGTCCGGTTGGACCGAAACAAGTGAGGTTATGTATGAGAACAATGTCGTGGACCATTGGTATTGTGATGGTAGCTATGCTGGCTGCAGGCTGTGGAACCACGCATCAGCAGAACGCTTCGTCAGCCGACGATAGGGAATACGCTCCTCCCACCAGCATCTACAATATTCTGGATAGTACGGCGATGGTCTATTCGGACCCTGCTGCCGGATCAGCCGTGAACGATAATCCTTGGCGCTGGCTCGGATTTATTCTGCACCCGATCGGTCAAGCCTTTGACTACGCAATCAATCGGCCAATCTATGCATTGGCAAGCCTATTTCCCTATGCGACAGGGTATACATCTGAAGATAACATGGTAGACGCGCAACGCCGCTAGCCGGTTCCACTCCGCTCTAGTTTAAGGGCCCGCTTCTTCAACAGAAGCGGGCCCTTCTTTTTCCCCTTCGCCTAGACCCCGCAAATCGTGTATGGTCTGAAGATCTGCTCTAACTGCTAGAGGTTCTCTTGATGTGGATGTCCGGACCACGCATTCATTCAACCAGCCTGTGCTTGGCAATCAGTGTGATGATCGGATGCGGCTCGACACCCGCTGCGCGCCCCAATCTCCCCCCATCTGAGACCGACTTAGTTCTGCTCAAATCAGCAGCCCTCTGCGAACACAAACCGGAGTTTGTGAAGAAACACCCGCCGACAACCTACACATCAAGAGCCTGGGGAAGCGGGCAGGAGTTGATGATCCCTGCAGCACAAAGCCCCTCACAAGGAGACGAGTCATACTTCTTCGACGAAGACGGCACGCTCGTCGGAGCTCTGTTCACCTTTCCCAGAGGGCTGGATCTCGCACCCTATTCTGTTCTTCGGCACACGCTCTCCTTGTTAAAACCTTCGCTGGAATTTTACTTGAATGTGTCTCAGCTAGAGACAAAAGCCAACATGGACACCAGCGCAATCTTTGAAACAGGAGACGAGAAAAGCACAACCCAATACTTGCTGACCGGCACACGCGAGTATCCGACGTTACTCCAGGCCTCCTTTACCATCGACCCCTATGTCCGACTCTTCTCTCCCTACAGACGCGAGTTTTTGGATCGACTTCGGAATCCGTCTGGCGGTAAAGCAGGACAAAAGATCGAGAGCCAGGGAAGCGAAGACAAAGAGCCGTTCCCATCACTGCAGCAATTTGCCCGCGGGCAGACCGCACAATTGGCCTACTGTGGCGACAAGAATTACGATGTGGCGGGTGATGCGTACCAGAAGTCCATCGCCAGCGGGTTTACCAACAAAGTCTGGCTCGCCGAAGCCCACCACAAGTTAGGACTGGCCTGGGAGGCCAAAGGTCAATTCGACAAGGCCAAAGCGGAGATGCTGCAATCGTTGGCGATCCGCCCCAATATCCCGGAAGTGCTGAACAATCTTGGGACGGTCCATGTGAAACTGGGAGAGAAGGCCGCCGCCCTAGGGCTCTTCGAAAAAGCGGTAGTTCTGCGACCCAACTATGCCGTAGCCCGATACAACCTGGCTGAGGCCTACGAGCCGACCAATCCGAAACGCGCCCTCGCCGAATATGAAACCTTTCTCGTCCTGGTGGAGGGAATCCCGGAAGAAGAAGCTCGAGTTAATTACGTCCGCGAGCGAATCAAAGCACTCACGCGAAAATGACGTTGACGCCACAACATGAGCGTGGAAAGACTCCTCTCACTTCCAGAATGACACTGCCTACAGTGTCGGCAGACACGAACGCGAGCTAGCGCCGCGCTCCTTCTTCCTGCTCTTCGAGGGTTTTGCACTCGATACAGAGGGTGGTAACGGGGCGGGCTTTGAGGCGCTTGTAGGGAATATCTTCG
Source organism: Nitrospiraceae bacterium (assembly GCA_023248355.1). GTDB lineage: Bacteria > Nitrospirota > Nitrospiria > Nitrospirales > Nitrospiraceae > Nitrospira_D. The sequence continues at coordinate 3,179 of JAHFES010000062.1, read as the reverse complement.
CCGCAGCGCTCACAGATCCCGTACGTCGCGGTATCCATGCGCTCCAACGCTTCATCGATCTTCTTGAGCAACTTCTGCTCGCGTTCACGAATCCGCATCGAGAAGTTCTGATCGACCTCAGCTGAGGCTTGATCGCTGACATCCGGCAGAGCTGCGATGTCTGGCCGGTTCGTCAACACTTCCCCGACCTCATCAATGATTGCCGCGCGCTGGCGTTCAAGGTCACGGCGGATATCAGGATATTTGGCTTTCTTGGTAGCCGGCTTCTTCTTGCTGGCTGGTCGCGCTGAGGCAAGCGTCACTGACGGTCTGGTTGAGGGAGCGCGTTTGGCGGAAGGACGTGCCTTCATAACCATCCTAGGCTCTACACGTGGGCAAACAGGCGCCGACTATAACAGCCTGATTGAGAAGTGGTCAACGGGTGAGCGATGAGGAGGACGGCCGTCCAGGGCTACAGATCGCGTCGTCCCTCGATGGATTTGAGCAGCGTGACTTCATCCGCGTACTCAATGTCCATGCCGACAGGAATTCCGTAGGCGATCCGCGACACGCGCACGCCGAACGGCTTGAGGAGTCTGGTGAGAAAAATCGCAGTGGCCTCGCCCTCGATCGTAGGATTCGTGGCGAAAATGACCTCTTCCACCCCGCCCAGCTTTACGCGCTCGATCAATTCTTCGGCTCGGATGTCGTCCGGACCAACGCCGTCGAGAGGGGAGAGCGCGCCTAATAGGACATGGTAGAGCCCACGGTGCGCGCCGGATCGCTCCACAGCATAGAGCGTACTCGGTTCTTCAACGACGAGGATCTTGGTGCGATCCCGTTTCGGATCCAGGCAGAACTCACACAGCTCTCCCTCGGCAATATTGCGACATTGTCGACAAAACGCCAGTCCATCCTTCACCGCACGAATCGCATCGGCCAAACGCAGGGCATCCTCGCGCTCGGCCTTCAACAGATGAAAAGCCAACCGCTGCGCGCTCTTTTGACCGACTCCGGGGAGACG
>JAHFES010000062.1:0-2076 GCA_023248355.1 Nitrospiraceae bacterium | reverse complement strand
AGGCCAGGGACCTTCATGCCACCGGTGAGAGCTTTCATCTCGCCTTCCATCAAGTCCTTGGCCTTCCGAAGCGCTTCATTCGTGGCCGCCAGCACCAGATCCTGCAGCATGTCGACGTCGCCGCTTTTGACGACCTCGGGGTCAATGACCACGCTCACCACCTGCATCGCGCCATTCGCTGTCACTGTGACAATCCCGCCGCCCGCCGTTCCGCTGGCGGTCTTTGTCGCCGCCTGTTCCTGAATCTTGGCCATCTGTTCCTGCATGGCCTGGGCCTGCTTGAGAATATTGCTCATATTGCCGAAAGGGTTCTTCATTCGCTCGCCTCCTTCTGGACCACTGTTCGGACCTCGGCCAGCTCGGCGCCGAAGATCTCGAGCGCTTGTTTCACCATGGGATTCGCTCGTGCGCGCTCAAAGAGCACGAGCCGCTGATCCCGTTCCTTGGCCGCTCGCACCTGCGCCATGGTCGGTCCCGGCGGATCTGTCTCCGTCAGTTCGACGATACGGACACGCACGGGATGCCCTGACTGCCTCTCGCACAGCGTGGCGAGCGACCGCAGATTATCTTCTTTCTCTAACATCGCTCGGGCCAAGGTCAACTGCTTCGCAAACCCAATCGTCACCACGCCGCCCTCCATCCCGACAAACCGACCGGCTTCCAGAAACGGCGCAATATTCGGGAACGAAGCCGCGACTTCTGCTTGAACCGATTCCCAATTGAGCGTCGATTGTCCGCCGGTACCCGTCGCTGCCGCCGCCGTGGTGGCCGGTGCCTCTTTGGTCACAGGTTGATCAGACGGTCGGATTGAGACACGCGTCGGCTCCTCACGCAGTTCCGGCCGTGAAGAAGGTGCAGTTCTGGAGACCGGCTTTGATGCAACAGGAGCGGCCTGACGAGGTGGCACGGGCGTGGTCGCCAAGGGAGCCGTGGGGGGAGCTGTGGGTTCGCTCTTCATCGCTTCCGGACGAACGATAGGTTTCGGGCTGGGAGGAGCCGATGTCGTCTGAGCAGGGCGTGTCGCACCACTCTCTCGGTGCCGAAACAGTCGCGTCGCCCGCACAGCTGCCGTCTCCAGAACAAAGCGAGGATGGGCACTAAGTCGCAGCGAGTCTTCCACCTGGGTAAAGATGGTCAGCAGCTCCTGAAGCTGCTCCGGCGTCAGGGCTTTGGCATCCACCGCAAGCTGCTTCAAGTCTTCTTCGGAGGCTTCAATCAAACCACGCAACTCGGCCACCACCGGAACGACAGCCGCCACCAGAAGATTGCGGAGATGCTCCACCACCTCAGCACAGAAGGCCCGCAAGTCATGTCCCTGATCCAGCAAGTTCGCCAGTACGGTCAGCGCAGCAGGGCTGTCTTGGGCCAGAATGGCTTTGATGATGCCCTGCACCAATTCTTGAGGCACAGCCCCAAGGAGCACCTCGAGATCCGGATGGCTGATGGTCTTGCCTCCATACGCAATCGCCTGATCAAGCAGACTCAACGCATCACGCATACTGCCTTCACTCGCACGCGCCAGGGCTATGAAGCTGCGTTCTTCGATCGTGAGTTGATCCTGATTGGCCACGTGACGGAGCCGCTCAATAATCTCGGCCCGCGCAATCCGGCGGAAGTTGTAATGCTGGCACCGCGAAAGGATCGTCGCAGGAATCTTGTGAATCTCCGTGGTCGCAAAAATGAAGACCACATGTGCCGGCGGCTCCTCAAGGGTCTTCAACAGCGCGTTGAAGGCCGAGTTCGACAGCATGTGAACTTCGTCGATGATGTAAACCCGGAACTGGCCGCTGAAGGGGGTGAACTTTACGTTCTCTCGAATCTCGCGCACATCGTCCACGCTAGTATTGGAGGCGCCGTCGATTTCAATCACGTCGATTGAATTCCCTTGTGTAATCTCCTGGCAATTCGCGCAGGTGTTACAGGGATGACCCGTCGGCCCCTGCTTGCAATTCAACGCCTTGGCGAGAATACGAGCGACCGTCGTTTTGCCCACACCACGGGTACCGGAGAAAAGATAGGCATGCGCGATCCGCTTCGTCGAGACCGCGTTCATGAGCGTCTGCACGACGTGCGGCT
>JAHFES010000140.1 GCA_023248355.1 Nitrospiraceae bacterium | reverse complement strand
GTTGGTATGCTCATCGTGCTCTTTCTCGCCCTGAGCTTCAATGCCTACGCCTGCCTCCTGCCGGTGAATGGCGTCGCGTCCGCTGCGATGGAAAATGGCTGTTCGACTCCAGATGAGCAACCGGTGCGCCAGTTCTGCGATGCCTTTAAGACGCTCAGCGTGCAGTCGGCTGTTGAACTTCACTCAACCATCGACTGTCAGATCATCTGTTCCGAAGACACCGCCTCGTTAGTTCTGCTCCTGAGCCTCGCCTCGCCAGGCAGCCGCTTGTATGATCATCCCGCAGATGGTCCCCCACAAGATCTCCTTCTCAAAATTTCCGTGCTTCGCATCTGATCTTCCCAGCCCATCTCTCGTAATCGCTCCGTCGTCATAGCTTCTGTCGTTCCACGCGTGCTCTCAGCGATCTGTCCGCTGCCTCGTTCTCTTTGGTGTTCATGACCAGCACGCAGGCGGGGCTTGGAATGTGTGGGAACTGGGGAGGATCTTCACATGAAATGGAATGGACAGCTCCATGGTCTGACCGTCGCGATCATGGGTTTCATACTCTTCAGCGGTGAACTGTTGATGGCGCAGGATCCTGATTCTGTGCTGCGCAAGGCGTTGGCGTTGCCGGAATTGATCCAAGAGGTCCTGGCTCGGAATCCCGAAATTGTGGTGGCACGCAAGCAATGGGAGTCCGCCACGAATCGGATCACGCAGGCGCAGTCGCTGGATGACCCCACCCTGTCAGTCCAGTTGTGGAATGTCCCGCAGTCCGTCAACGTGACGCAGGCGCAGAACAGTGTCTTTGGCCTCTCGCAGAGCTTCCCATTCCCCGGCAAGCTGGCGCTCAAAGGCCAAGTGGCGAGTCGTTCGGCCGATATGACCGAACAGACGCTGCGTGCGAAGGAACGGGAGCTGGTCGCCCGCCTCAAGCAGGTCTACTACGATCTATTTTTCGCGCAGAAATCGGTCCAGATTCATCATGAACAGGTGGAGCTGCTCAGACAGTTTGTGGAGAGTGCGAACGCGAAGTTCCGAACGGGGAAGGGATCCCAGGCCGATGTTCTCAAAGCCCAGGTTGAGCTGTCCGTGCTCCACCAGCAGCTCCCCGTTCTGGAACAGCGTCGTGAGACCGCCCACGCGATGCTGAATACGCTCCTGGATCGGGATCTCACATCTCCCTTGGGCATGGCGCAGGAGCCGCCTCAGAGGCCGCTCGACAAGAGCCTCGACGATCTGCACCGTCTCGCGTCGAATGCCAGTCCGGAGCTGAAAGCAGCCGAGTTGGCGGTGGAACGCAACGAGCAGTCCCACGCACTAGCCCAACGTCAGTACTACCCGGACTTCAATGTGGCGGTTCAGCGCTTCCAGAACTTTCAGGTCAACGACGGATTCGGCGCCTACGTGGCGATGAGCATCCCCTTCGCATTCTGGACCAAACCAAAATATGACGCAGGCGTGCAGGAAGCCGCGTCGGCAGTCGCAGCCGCGCAGGCGCAGCGACACACCTTAGAAAACCTGACCCGCTTTCGGATCAAAGACCTCCTGGCCAAGCTCCGGGCGACAGACCAAGTGGCCATGTTGTACCACACCACGATCTTGCCTCAGGCCGAGCAGAGCCTGGACGCTGCGCGAGTCGGGTATCGCACGGGGAAGGCAGGGTTTCTGGACCTGATTGAAACGCAGCGGGCCTTGCGAGGATATCAGCTTGAGTACTTCAAGGCCCTTGTGGACCGACAACATCGACTGGCTGAGCTTGAGCAGGTGATCGGTGCTGATCTGAATGGAAACAGCTAAAAAGGAGGAATGTGCCATGAATCACGGCATGAGCAGAAAAGGTCTTGTTGTGAGTGTTGCAGCAGTCAGCGTGTTGGTCGGAGTCATCGCCGGATTCTTCGCCGCGCATCGCACGATGGGCGACATGGCCGGCATGACCATGGGAAAAGGGGGCGTCTCGGCGCCCACGGGCCATGGGGAAAACGGCCTGCTTGAGCAGGCCGGGGGCGGGAGGGTGAAAACATCGGGTGAGATGGGAGACATGAAGCAGATGGACATGAAAGGGATGCCGATGGAGGGCATGCCAGGCATGTCCGCCACACCGCCCGGGGCTGTGGTGATTCCGGCTGTGACCAGACAGTTGATCGGGGTACGGAGCGCACCGGCTGCCCGCGCGACACTGGATCAGGAGATTCGCACGGTCGGCACAGTCGGTTTCGACGAACGTGGACTCACGCAGGTCACGCTGAAAACTTCTGGGTGGGTGCGAGAGGTCTTTGTCGATTCGATCGGTCGCCCCGTACGCAAAGGCGAGCCCCTCTTCACCCTCTACTCGCCGGACCTCCTGGCCACGCAGGACGAGTATCTCCTCGCCGTGAAAACGCAGGGCCAACTGGCTGCCAGCCCGCTCGGCGAGGCTAAAGCCAACGCGGCGTCCCTCGTGGCCAGTACGCGGGAGCGCTTGCGATTGTGGGATGTGACCGATGAACAAATCGCGGCGCTGAAGCGTCGAGGCACAGCCGAGCCGATTCTCACGGTCTATGCTCCTTCTTCCGGGATCGTCCTCAAGCGAGAAGCCTTGCCTGGGAAATACGTGGAGCCAGGCACCACACTCTACGAGTTGGCGGATCTCTCCACGGTCTGGATCTCTGCCGACATCTATGAGTCCGAGGTCGCGGCGGTGAGGCTCAACCAGCCTGCTTCGGTCACGTTCGCCGCCTATCCAGGAAAAACCTTTCGCGGCAATGTGGCTTACATCTACCCTTCGTTGAATACGGAAGCCCGCACCGTGCGAGTCCGGTTGGAATTGCCGAATCCAGAGCTGAAGCTGAAGCCCGGCATGTACGGGAACGTAATCTTACAGACGGATGCGGTCAACACCTTGGTCGTGCCAAAGGAAGCGGTGCTGGAAACGGGGCTTCGCCAACTCGTGTTCTTGGATCGGGGGCAAGGCCGTTATGAGCCGGCGTCAGTCAAGCTGGGGCGTCGAAGCCAGGATAATGTGGAGGTGCTGGAAGGACTCACAGAAGGAGATCGCATCGTCACCTCGGCCAATTTCTTATTGGACGCAGAGAGCAAGTTAGTATCGGCGTCGAGCATGCAGGCCATGATGGGCCGGATCGGCATGGCTGATTGGCAGATGCGCGGCGCGCACGAGGGCAAGATGGACGGCATGCAAGATATGCCCGGCATGCCGATGGGGGAGATGAAGGGCATGAGCGGCACGGGGAATACAAAAGAGATAGTCGTGGCTGAGACCCGTCAGACAGGCGGCTTCTCTCTTTCGTTGAGCACGGTACCGGACAAACCCAAGGCTGGTGAAGTGCTGTTGCGGCTCAAACTCACAGATCAAACCGGCAAACCAGTGACCAATGCCCAAGTGATATTCGTTTACACAATGCCGATGCCGGGCATGACAGATTCCAAGGCCACAGCCCGGCACATCAATGATGGCCTCTACGATGGCACGGTGATGTTCGGCATGGGCGGCGCCTGGGTGGTGACGGTGAACGTGACGATCCCCGGACGGCCACCGATCGCTGAACAGTTTCAGTTCTCGGTCGCTGGGAGAGGCATGGATTCATGATTGCGCGACTCATTGAAGGGAGTGCCCGCAATCCGGTTCTGGTCATCCTCTGCGTGTTGCTGTTGGCAGCCTGGGGACTGTGGGCGGTATTTCAGGTTCCACTGGATGCGATCCCGGACCTGTCAGATGTCCAGGTGATCATCTACACCGAGTGGTCTGGTCGAAGCCCTACGCTCATTGAGGACCAGATTACGTACCCAGTCGTGACATCTCTGCTCGCGGGTCCCAAAGTCAAACGGGTGCGTGGGGTCTCGGAATATGGGGTCTCGTATGTGTACGTGATCTTCGAAGACCGGACAGACTTGTATTGGGCGCGAAGTCGCGTCCTCGAATATCTCCAGAAACTGACCGGTAAGCTTCCATCTGGAGTCACGCCGACATTAGGACCAGATGCCACCGGCGTCGGGTGGGTGTATCAGTACGCGTTGGTGGACGAGTCCGGAACGCACGATCTGGCACAGCTCCGCAGTCTTCAGGATTGGTACCTGCGCTATCAACTGGAGAGCGTGCCTGGCGTGGCGGAGGTCGCGGCGATCGGCGGGTTCGTCAAACAATATCAAATCGAGGTGGACCCGAACACGTTGGCCGCCTATCGGCTGCCGATCAAGACCGTGATCGAAGCGGTCCGCAACAGCAATGCGGAGGTGAGCGGCCGTATTTTGGAAATGGCCGGCACTGAATATGTGATTCGAGGGCGAGGCTATTTGCGCTCGGTCGATGATATTGAGCTGATCCCTGTCGGGACGGATGGACGCGGGACGCCCATCTTGATTCGAGATATTGCCCAGGTCCACATCGGACCAGACCAGCGTCGGGGCATCGCCGAATTGGACGGCAAGGGCCAGACGGTTGGAGGCATCGTGATCATGCGGGCCGGAGAGAACGCGCTCGCCGTGATCGAGAGGATCAAAGCTCGGCTGGAAGAGATCACGCCTGCTCTGCCCAAAGGCGTACGCATGGTGCCAACCTATGATCGCTCTGATCTCATTCATCGGGCCATCGCAGTTCTCCGTGAAAAGCTGGTTGAAGAAAGCGTGATCGTCAGTCTGGTCGCAGTGGTCTTTCTGTTTCACATTCGCAGCGCCCTCGTGGCCATCCTTATCCTGCCGGTGGCGGTGCTCCTGGCGTTTATCCCAATGGCCTACTTGAAGATCACGTCGAACATCATGTCGCTGGGCGGAATCGCCATTGCCATCG
>JAHFES010000061.1:1387-14979 GCA_023248355.1 Nitrospiraceae bacterium | reverse complement strand
GGGGGATAGAAATTGTCGAGCAGGCTAGAGACGCCGGTGCGGCCTATGCCGTGGCAGTGTTGCCCAAGGCAGAGATGTCGAGAATCCTTGAGAGCGCTAAGGCTCAAAAAGAAATCTCACCGCTGCAGCCAGAGTTTTCTGAACCAAGGGAAGGAATCTGGGTCCAAGCCGAAGGGGTTGTCTCTCTTGGCGAGGATACGACGTTGGCCGAGGCCAAAGCTCGTTCACGAGATGAAGCTCGGCGGAAGGCCATTGAGAAGGCAGTGGGAACGTTCGTAAAGAGCCAGACGATCATCTATAACGCGCAAGTGGCCGAGGATCTCGTTCACTCTCTGGTTCGGGGCATCGTAGTGGAAGAACAAATACTAGAAGAGGGGGTACGTCAGCTTGGTCAGGAAACAGGAGCCACCGCTCTGCTCTATGCAACAAAGCTAAAAGCCAAAGTGAAGCCGGTACGGGCTGAGCGGAAGGGCGACTTCAGGGTCAAAGCAGCTCTCAATAAGACCGTGTTCCAGGAAGGCGAGGAAATGCAGATTACGGCGGCGACGACAAAGGCCGCACACTTCCATATCTTCAACATCGGGCAAGATGATACCGTCACCGTGCTGCTCCCGAATCGGTTCACCTCTAGCAATGCTGTCCAGGCTCAACAAGAATTGGTCTTTCCTGACGAATCGCAAAGGACGATGGGGATTCGACTCCGAGTCTTTCCACCCCAAGGCGAAAGGAAAGCTATGGAGAAGATCAAAGTCATTGCGACGACAAAACAGATTGATCTGATGAAAGGCAAAGTCCGCGAGGGGGTATACCAAGTCTATGCAGGAAAGGACGCAGCCCTGGTTACTGAGCTCCTCAAGGAGCTTTCCCTCCTAGATGAAGCGGAGTGGGCCGAGATGACCGTTCCATATGAAGTAAGGAAGTAGACATTGAAGTAGATTTTAGCGCCTTGACAAAAACGTTGAACTTGCACAGTATCGCGACCGATGTAGGCAAGAGACTCTAGGAATTGGCCACAGCATGATTAGGTCCTTCCAATAGCACTATTGGGGGTCGTTCCTTGGATTTCCTGGCTCGCTTGAGCTAAGTTCTCGGCGGCACCGGCTTGCACTACAAAGAACCCTCAATGTCGTATAGAAACCCGGTAATTACTCCTATCTCGGCATCTGCAGCCTGCGCACGCTTAGTGCTATTCGGCATCACCAGTCTCTCGGTCGGTGGATGTGGGTCTGGTGTAGGAGGAGGGCCGATGTCAATCGTACACGGCGACCCATCTATGCAGGTTGTGGTAAGAACCGACCCTTCTGGTGCCAAAGTGATTGTAGATGGAAAGGAGTTAGGACTGAGTCCGGTGACGTTTCACGATCCTTCCGGCTCGCAAAAGACTTTCACCATTGAGGTAAGGAAGGAAGGCTATGAACCGGTGATCAGGGTCATCACACGCCAGTGGGATTCTATGCGACTGACATACCGATTGGATCCCGTGTACTTTTACTCTCTCACTCCATTTCCAGAAGAGAAAGAAACCGTGGTCGCTTCACGTCGTGGTGGCGAGAGGCAGGCGTTACGCGAGACCCCAAGAAGGACCAGTGATGTAGATGAGATTCCACAATCAAGAAAGTTGGACAAGAGTCGGGACGCAGTTGCGCTTGTCATTGGTATCTCAAAGTATCGGGACGAGGCGATCCCACAGGTACGGTATGCGAAACGTGATGCTGAAATCATGGCTGCATATTTGGAATCAATAAGCGGCATTGCTCGATCGAGAATAAAGGTCCTCACAGATGAGGGGGCAACTCACAGCGACCTCTCAGCATATGTTGAAGAATGGCTGCCACGCAGAGTGTCAAAAGACACGACGGTGTTTGTCTATTACGCGGGGCATGGAACCCCAAATCCAGCCACGGGCAAAGCGTTTCTCCTCCCGTATGATGGCCACCCTGATTTTCAAAACAAACTCTATCCTCTCGATCGGCTCTACGAAAATCTCGAGCGGTTGCCGGCCAAGGAAGTGGTCGTCATGCTTGATTCATGCTTTTCTGGGGCCTCTGGTAGATCAGTGCTTCCGTCTGGCGCTCGACCAGTGGGTATTGCGATTGAGAACCCAGTGCTGGCTTCTGGGAAACTTGCCATTCTTGCCGCCGCGACAGGTACGCAGATCAGCTCCGACTACGACAAGGAGCAACATGGCCTCTTTACTTACTATGTGCTGAAGGGGTTGCGAGGGGAGGCGGATAGCGACAAAAGTGGTACTGTGGAAGTCGATGAACTATTCCAATATGTGAGGAATGGTGTCATTTCGATCGCATCAGAGGAACTCAATCGTGATCAGACACCACTTCTCCAGCCTCCACTTGAACGGATCGGCGGCAGGGGGAAAATACAAATTACGGTGGCAGGAAGGTAGGTCGTTGGGTAGGCAGCAGGCGCTCCATTTCCCTAAACGCAAAGGAGGAACCATGTTATTAAGTTCTGGAATTAAACGCTCTATCATCGCCGTTCTTACGGGATGTTTACTGGGTGGTTGTGCCATGAGGGTCGGGGATTTCACGGTAGGTAGTACAAAAAACATCAGCCAGCTCTCTCAGAAGGGAGACAAGGTTGAGGGGGAAGATTGCTCCAGCAATATTCTCGGGCTCATTCCTATCTCTGGCCCTATGATGCCCAATTTTAAGACCGCAGTTGACAAGGCTTTGGAAAGGGCCAAGGGTGATGTGGTGGCAGATGCAGTTTTGTGGGAAAGCCACATCGTTGCGTTGGTCTTCAACCAACACTGTTTCAAAGTCGAGGGGAAAGTAGCTAGGGCTGAGCTTGGGAAAAAATAATGGGTCTAGCACGTCAAGTTGATCCACAACCTGAAGCGTATTCGTGCAAAAAAGGGGGAACCATGGAAATAATTTTAAAGAGCCGCATAATGTTAGCGGCGATGCTTTGTGCAGGCATGTTCATGATGATTGGGTGCACCACGCGTTTGGGAGACTTTACGGTTATAAGCACCAAGAACGTGGATGTTTCTGGAGTGAAGCCGGGCGACCGTTTTTCAGGTGAGGACTGTGTCAGCATGCTCTTTGGCATGATCCCAATGGGAGAGGTAAACTGGAAAAATGCCATGGACCAGGCATTAGAACGAGGGAAAGGGGATGTGATGGTTGACGTGGTACTAACTGCTAAGGGCTGGGTAATCCCATATATTTGGGGGCAGCAATGTATGGAGATTGCTGGAACGGTTTCTCAAACTGCTTCGTATAGGCGCTGAATCCACGATCGAGTCATCTCGTAGCGGGCTGCGGCTGCTTTTGGCCGCGGCCCGCTTCTTTTAAATCTGATTCGATGATCTCAAGCTTGTCTCATGCGGAATGCCCTACTACGCGCCGCGCGCGGACTTCTATAAGGGTGATCAGGAGCTGAGAGGAGAAAAGGGAGACTCTGGGATGAGGAAGCTGCTTTCTCTACTGTTCGTGATGTCTTTGATCGGTCCGCTAACCGACTTTGTGTTCGCCACGCCCAATCCAGACACTGGCCCTGGCTGTGGACTAGGTAAGAAGCTGTGGGAGGACTGGAAGGGCCAGAAGCAAATTGCGCCGCAAGTGCTCATGTCCAGTACCAACGTGTCTGGAAGTTACTCGTTTGCCATCAGTTCGGGAACCTCCGGTTGTAGTCATGACGGGAAGATATGGGATAGCGAGAGGGCCAGCCTGTTCATTGGAGTCAATTACGCCAGTCTTACAGAGGATATGGCTCGTGGAGGGGGCGAGCACCTCGCCTCGTTGGCGGCGCTTCTGCACGTGCCGCAGGAATACCAGCCCGAATTCTTCGCGATGATCCAAGCGCGCTATGTGTCCCTGGTTAATGCAGGAGAAGATGCTCCTGCTCAGATCCAGGAAGCTATGCATGAAGCAATGGCAACCCATCCAGTCCTTGCGAAACTGTCCAACGCTCCATCAAGTCCTTCTATGCCTTGATCGTGGTCGAAACTCAAGTCTCAGCCTTCGAGTTCAACGCCGTTGGTTATTCGCAGCGTATTGGCTGGTGCGTAGCGAACCATGAGACCCAAAGAGGAATGTTCTGCTAGCCTCACGAGCCCCTTTCATGTATATAGCGTTTTATTGAAGATGGTTTCACCCCATACAAATCCAATTCAAACTTAAAGAAGAGAGGAGGTAGCTATGCGCAAGGCGCTGTTCGTTCTGTTGATTATGGGGGCATTCCTTGCAGGTCAAGGAGGGGTCGTTCTGGCCGGGGTTGCTGATACGGGGCCTGGGTGCGGCCTTGGCAAGGAAATCTGGAAGGACACCAAGGGGACCGACACCGTTGGGCACCATCTCCTTATCTCCACCACGAACAACCCATTCATTCCCTTGCAGGCGGGTGGGATTACGACAGGGAGTTGGGGTTGCCAGAATAACCGCAAGATTTGGACCGAGCAGAAAGCGAGCATGTTCGCCGCCATCAACTTTGAGAATCTCTCACAGGAGATGGCTCAGGGACATGGTGAGCATCTGGCCTCGCTAGCCACTCTGATGGGCGTGCCGGCTGAACACCAGGCGGAGTTCTTCGCGATGACCCAAGGGCGGTACACCACGCTGGTGAAAGCCGGAGAGGCCTCACCTGTGGCGATGGTGAAAGCGCTCAATGATGCAATTGCCGCCCACCCAGTTCTGGCTAAATTCTCCGCTCAGTAATCTGCACATCGGGGCTCCGGCCGTTGGACCGGAGCCCACTGCTTCAATATCAGGGTCCGGCTTGTTCTTCATTCTGTTTCCTGTCTCCATCTCTTCTATGGTAAATTCCCCATCGTGAGGCAGAGTGACAAATTACTCGCTCGAATTCTCGCTGGTACCTCGGATGCGAATATCTTCTTCGACGAGCTCTGCCAAATGCTACGTCGAATGGGATTCGATGAACGGATTCGAGGCAGTCATCTCATTTTCAGGAAGCAGGGCATTGCGGAGATGATCAACCTCCAGCGTGATGGGAGCAAGGCCAAAGCCTATCAAGTACGGCAGGTGCGCAGTGTCATTCTGAAGTACAAATTGGGAGGGGTAGTGGATGCATAAGTACGAAATTATTCTCTACTGGAGCAACGAGGATCAGGTCTTTATTGCCGAAGTGCCTGAGCTGTCTGGCTGTATGGCTCACGGTCCTTCTCAGGAACTGGCACTTACAAATGCCAACCAGGCTATTGAGCTGTGGATTGACACCGCACGGGAGTTTGGCGATCCGGTTCCTGAACCGAAGGGACATCGTTTGATGCTTGCCTAGCCCGGTCTGGATTTCCATTGAATATCCGATTTGAGAAATCTATCCTGTACGTCGTTCTCCCTGCTACATGACGTGCCTTGCCTTGTTACGACTGGCCGGGCTCGTGCTTGGCTTCTTCCTCACACTTCCTCCAACCGCAATTGCCGACCCTTCTGAAAATCTCTACCTCAGTGAACTGATACAACAGGCGACTGTGACTCGGCTCGCCGACGAACGTGAGTGGCACCTCCTGCTTCATTACCGCGCCAATCTTTTGGGCGGATATACCAGCGAACAGGATGACCAAGGGTTTTTTCTCGCTCCGACCGGCAAGCTCGACCCTCAAGCTGAACTGGAAGCCACTCTGCGCCAGTTCTTCTCAGCGGAGCCAGTCGGGCGGTCAAAGCAACCGACGCAATGTGCCTTCATCGCGCGGTATCATTGGTTAAAGGAGAGGCTGGCATTCGATGATGTACGCTTGCCTCCCGAACGATGTGACCGATTCGATGAATGGCTCTCAGAGCTCAATCCCCAATCCATCACGCTGATCTTCGCCTCCGCTTTTGTGAACAATCCCGCATCGTCATTCGGCCACACATTTCTCCGCGTGGATCAAAAAGGGCAGACGGAGCAGACGAGAATCCTCGCCTATACGATCAATTATGCGGCTGAGGTGCCACCCGACTCTGGCTGGGCTTATCCGATCAAGGGGCTCTTCGGGGGATTCAAGGGCTACTTCATGACCCCGCCGTACTACCTGAAGGTGCGGGAGTATCGGGATATCGAGAATCGCGATATCTGGGAATATCGCTTGAGCTTTTCGGAGGCGCAGGTACGTCGGCTGCTTGAACATGCGTGGGAATTGGGTAACGCTTATTTTGACTATTTTTTCTTCAAGGAAAATTGCTCTTACCACCTCCTTTCGCTTCTGGAATATGCCGATCCTTCCCTGCACCTGACCGATGAGTTCCATGTGTGGACAGTTCCAGCTGACACGGTACGCGTCATTGCGGCGCATCCTGGGCTGGTGAAGGATATTGCTTTTCGGCCATCGCGCAGCACGCTGATCCGTCGAAAGCGAGAGTACCTGACCGCTTCAGAGCGGGAGCTTTCGGCACAGCTCGCTTGGGATGTGATGCTGGCTCAAACAACAGAGTTCCGTCGGCTATCCCCTCAAAGACAGGCGCTTCTGCTCGATGTGGCCTCAGATTATTGGCGCTATAAAATTGAATCCGACAAAGGCGATGTCTCCAAGGAGAAAGAACTCAATCGCGCCATCCTTGCCACCAGAAGTGAACTGAGAATCCCCTCCCAGCAACTGACCATACGCCCGTTCGCTGAACGACCAGAAATTGGGCACGACACGTCTCGTGCCTCAGTCGGTGCAGGTTGGCGAAACAACGACACGTTTGAAGAGGTCACCGTCCGGGCCGGGTATCACGATCTGCTCGATCCAGAGATCGGCTACACGCCGGATGCCCAGATAGAAATCGCGTCTCTCACCGCTCGGCATTACAATCGCACCGATCAGACCAGGGTTGAGCGGGCGACACTGGCCAATGTCCTGTCCCTCTCACCGATAGACTCGCTGTTCCATTCACCCTCGTGGAAGATCAACATCGGCATGCAAACGATCCGGCACAATGGGTGCCAGCTTTGCAGCAACGGCGTGATGAACGGCGGGATCGGGGCGGCCCTTGAGTCTCGCTTGTTGAGACGGGAAGTTCTGTTCGCCTTTGCAGAAGCCGAGGCGAACTACAGCCGCGCCTACGAAGAGCGCCATCGCGTTGGCGGCGGCGGAACGGTCGGCATGTTGAGCGATCTGACCGACCGCTGGAAGCTTATGCTCACGGGATCGTATCTGCGGTATGCCCTCGGGGATAAGTCCGATGACATCCGTTGGTTCGCGGGATCGCGCTATACGATTTCACAGAATTGGGCCCTTCGGCTCGAATACAATCACCGCGCCTACGACAATGATGTGCTGTTCACGGTCCAAACGTTTTTCTGATTTCTGGAGCGGATCGGCGTGAACATCCTCGACCAACTCTTCGTCTATCATCCCGATCCCTGGCAAGACCGGGATTGGGCGAAGCTCAGTGGGCTGCCGCTCGAAGAGGTGTGGTTTCAGGCTGCCGATGGCGCGCGGTTGTTCGGTTGGTACGTCGAGGCGCAGGCA
Source organism: Nitrospiraceae bacterium (assembly GCA_023248355.1). Lineage (GTDB taxonomy): Bacteria > Nitrospirota > Nitrospiria > Nitrospirales > Nitrospiraceae > Nitrospira_D. The sequence continues at coordinate 7,562 of JAHFES010000061.1, read as the reverse complement.
GACCGTCCGGTTATTCTGTGGTGCCACGGCAATGCCGGCAATATCATCCACCGCCTTGAGAACCTGAAGCTCCTTTACCAACTGGGATTATCGGTCTTCTTGTTCGATTACCGAGGCTATGGGAGAAGCCAGAGTCTTCGGCCGAGCGAAGCGGGGCTCTATCAGGATGCGTTGGGTGCCTACGAGTACCTGACGCGCACCAGGATGCTTCGCCCTGAACGAATCGTGATTTTCGGCCGGTCGCTCGGCGCGGCGGTGGCAGGAGAACTGGCGGCACACAAGCCGGCTGCCGGGTTGATTCTCGAAACGCCGTTTCCTTCCGTCGAGGCCATCGCTCGATTTTATTATGGCGGCTTGCCGGTTCACTGGCTGCTGGGCGCTGAATTTCGGTTGATCGACCGACTGCCCCAGCTCTCCCTTCCCAAGTTGATTATTCATGGCGATCGGGACGATACGATCCCAATGGAGTTCGGACGCCAAGTGTTCGACGCGGCAAAGCCTCCGAAGGAATGGTATGTGATTCGCGGTGCCGATCATAACAACACGTATCAGGTAGGAGGCGCGGCCTACTTTCGCCGGATCGCCGAGTTTATTCGAAACGCCATCAGCACTTAGCCGAAAATACTTCCGTCTTCCCGAAAATAACAATTTGGCGATTAGCCGAACATTTGATACAGTGCGTGATACAGTGCGACCTTCGCTTTCCAGGCCGGGTCCGGAGCAATCGAGACGGGGCGAGGAAGAATGACGATCAAGCTCGACGGCGTAACGACCGATCAGAGAGGCATGAAATACGGGCTGTTTCTGATCGTTGCGCTGCTATGGCTCACAGGCTGTGCCGGTCGGACCGGCTCGGTGACCGTGCCGGTATCCACGCTCGATCTCAGCGCTCCACCCATTCTTGTCGCCGATGCATCTTCTGCCACGCCTCTCGCGGCGGACGCCACGGAGAACCTGCCTGACGATCCGTTCGATCCCTTTGCGAAGCCGGGCGAAGAGGGCCTCGACGAGTACGATCCGTGGGAACCTGTCAATACGAAGGTCTTCGAATTTAATCGGCAAGTGGACCGGTGGGTGATGAAGCCGGCGGCGAAGGGGTATAACTTTGTCGTGCCGAATCCAGTGCAGGTCGGCATCAGCAACTTCTTTTTCCACCTCCGCTTTCCGCCACGCCTCTTCAATAATCTCTTTCAAGGGAAATTCAAGGGAGCCGGTATCGAAGTCGGCCGATTTCTGGTGAATTCGACGTTGGGATTTGCGGGGTTTGTAGATGTGGCGAATGATATGGATCTCAAGACTCCGGAGGAGGACACAGGTCAGACACTCGGCTTCTACGGGGTCAAACCAGGGCCCTATCTCGTGCTTCCACTGCTGCCGCCCTTCACGGTTCGCGACTTTGCGGGATATGTCGGCGACATCATGTTGAATCCCATCAATTGGTTGGTTGCGCCGCTCATCGAGGTCAAGAATGTTCCCTCGGTGATTGCCCATGAGAATCGGGACACCACCTCTATTGTGCAGACCGGAGGCCGCGTCTTTGAAATTGTGAACGACCGCTCGCTGAACCTGGAAAAGTTCCAGGGCGTCGAAGAAGCCACCCTCGATCTCTACACCGCGGTCCGCAATGCATATCTCCAGAAGCGGGCGAAAGCGATCCAGGAATAAGGCAAAGAGCGAGGGGCTAGAGGCAAGGGACAAGCGTCGAAAGATACCTCTAGCCTCTCGCCGCGTGCCCCTAGCCTGAGTTCAGATCACGCCCAACTCCCGTCCGATTTTCGCAAACCCCGATAGAGCGGCCTCCAACTGCGCGCGGGTGTGAGCGGCGGACATCTGCACACGAATTCTTGCTTGCCCCTTCGGCACGACGGGATAACTGAATCCCACCACGTAGATTCCTTCCTGGAGCAGTCGATCGGCCATGGTCGTCGCGAGCGCAGCGTCGCCCAACATAATGGGAATGATGGGATGCTGCCCGGGCACGAGTGTGAAGCCGAGCAAGGTAAGCTGTGCACGGAAGAACGCGGCGTTCTCGCGCAACTGGGTGCGGAGGGCATCCCCTTGTTCGACTAATGTCACGGCCCGATACGCGGCTGCCGCGATGACGGGGGGCAACGCGTTCGAGAACAGATAGGGACGGGAACGCTGGCGGAGCACCTCCACGATTTCCGCGCGCCCTGACGTGAATCCACCGGCTGCGCCGCCCAAGGTTTTTCCGAGCGTGCTGGTGATGATGTCTACCCGGTCGGCCACGCCGAAGTGGGCGGGGGTGCCGCGTCCCTTGGGGCCGAGAACACCGGTCGCGTGACTGTCGTCGACCATCACCACAGCATCGTAGCGGTCGGCAAGCTCGACAATCCGATCCAATTTGGCGAGGTCGCCGTCCATGGAAAAGACGCCGTCTGTGGCGATCAGGCGGAGTCGAGCAGCAGCGGATTCTTTCAGCCTCGTTTCCAACTCTGTCATGTCGCTATGGGCGTAGCGGAGACGTGTGGCTTTGCAGAGGCGGATGCCGTCGATCACGCTCGCATGGTTCAGGGCGTCGCTGATGATGACGTCGCGTTCATCGAGCAACACCTCGAACAATCCGCCGTTGGCGTCGAAGCAGGAACTATAGAGGATGGTGTCGTCGGCGCCGAGGAACGTGCTGATCGTCTGTTCGAGCCGCTTGTGGAGATCCTGCGTTCCGCAGATGAACCGGACCGATGCCATGCCGTAGCCATGATCCTTGAGCCCGTCCACTGCCGCTTGGCGAATGTCCGGATGATTCGCGAGTCCAAGGTAGTTGTTGGCGCAGAGGTTCAGCACAGATCCTTGGGCGACTCGAATCTCAGTGCCTTGAGGGCCCAGAATCTGACGCTCGCTCTTATAGAGGCCCGCCGATCGAATCTCGGCAATCTGGGCTTCGAGGACTCTTTTTAAGGATTTGTAAGCCATCTGGTAGCTGGGGGCTAGAGGCGCGAGGCTAGGGGCTAGAGATCATCCACCCCTCTCTTCAAAACCTCTCGCCACCTGCCCCTCGCCAATCTTTATGGAAAGAGGACCACTTTCCCGCATTGCCCGGACTGGATCAAATCAAAACCCGTGGCAAACTCCGCCATCGGGAATGAATGCGTGATCACCGGACGGATGTCCAGCCCGGCTTTGAACAGACCGGCGAGCCGGTACCATGTGCCGAAGAGCCGCCGGCCAGTGACGCCGTAGACGCGAATGCCTTTAAAAATAATTTCGTTCGGCAGATCGAAACAGACCGATCCGGTGGGAATGCCGAACAGCGTCACCCGGCCGCCATTTTTCACGGTGCGAAAGGCTTGATGCATGGCGGTCGGGTCGCCCGACATTTCTAACGCGGCGTCGACTCCCTCTCCGGCCGTGAGATCGCGAATCGCTGCGGCGATCGTCTCCGGCGAATCCGTCTTCGCGTTCACCGTATGATCCACACCTAATTGTTTCGCGAGCCCCAGACGGTAGTCGCTGACATCGGAGGCGATGATGACCGCGGCACCGGCCACACGGGCGACCGCGGCAGCAAAGAGGCCGGTTGGCCCGCATCCGGTGATCAAGACCGTACGCCCGGTCAGGTCTTCGGCGAGCGCCGCATCGACGGCATTCCCCAGAGGTTCTTGGACGCAGGCGAGCTCCGGAGGAATCTCCGGAGCGGTTTGCCACAAGATCCCTTCGGGAAGCGCGACATATTCCGCATAGGACCCATCGTGATCGATCCCCAGAATCTTGTAGCTCTTGCAGACGTGCGCCTGTCCGGTCCGGCATTGGAAACAGTGGCCGCAGGTAATGTGGGACTCCGCGGCGACATAATCGCCGACCTTTACTAAGGAGACGTCTCGTCCCACTTCCACGACGTTCCCACACAGCTCATGGCCGATGATGCGTGGGGGATGCACACGACGCTGTGCCCATTCGTCCCAGCGATAGATATGCGCATCAGTCCCGCACAACGACGTCGCGGTCACCTTGACGATCGCATCGCGTGGCCCTGGGGTCGGGTCGGGCCAGGTCGTTGCCGTCAATCCCGGCGCCGCGGTGGTTTTGACGAGTGCGCGCATGCGCCTATTCTATCTGATTCGTGCGGCTCGATCATCTTTGTTTCCTGTTTGTTCCCAGGATAAAAAATCGGGTTGCACAGGCCTCCCGTGGATGGGTAGGATGCCGGGCATGGTCCGACTGGCTCCTCACCGCCTTCTCTTGGTAGCCGGCTTGCTGGGGGCCATGCTGTGCCAGCCCTTTCCCCAGGCAGTGGTCCTTGCAGCATCCCCGCCCGCCGGCCCTCAGTCAGGTTCTTCAGGGAAGCGATGGGTCACGTTTGATTTCGTCAGTGCTGATACGTCGGGTGAGATCCAAGCCGGCAAGCCGTTCGAGCTGTCCCTATCCCTCGGCGGGGTAGCCCAGGGCCATGCCCCGTTCGTTGCGATCTGTGAGTCCGTGATCTTCCAGCGACAGGTGGTCACCTTGGAGCCAGATCCCCTGTCGATGGTGATGAAAGCCACCGCAACCCTGGAACCGATGCCGCAAGGGAAACTCTCAGTGATTCCAAAAGTCGCACGGGTGCAGGTGACGTTCGCGCGGTCTCAGAAAGACAAGCTGGAGCGGGTGATGACCCGGATCGTGTATGTGACATTGGGAAAGCAAGATGGTGCGAGCGATACGACTGAGCCGGCGCTTTCGAGTCGCGAGGAACTGAACGGAGGAGGAGCGACGCAAGAAGAGGTTCAACCCGATGTGGAGCCCATCGCAACCGGACATGTGGTCGAGGAAGATCTCTTGCCGCTGCCCACGTCGGGACAAGGGCAGGCCTATTGGCAGCAAGTAAGCTCACTCGTGAGTCGGAGCTGGAGCCGCGCCGCACGCCGGGTGCGCCATTCTCCATCGAGCGAGACCGTGCGCGTCCGGTTTCGGTTATACCCCAGCGGACGCGCTCAACTGATTGAGATTGAAAAAGGGTCGGGCGCGCGGGCGATCGATGAGGCCGGCATCTATGCCGTGGTTCATGCGCAACCGTTTCCTCCCTTTCCTGACGATGTGGGGACGGAACCGGTCGATGTGCATGTGCGGATGCGAACGGGCGTGAAGGGAGGGTCGCAGGAGCCTCGGTCGGTGACGAACCCTCAGGCGCCGAATCCAAATTCTGGGGCCGTCACCCCGAAGCGATAACACAGGCCATCGCGAACGAAACAATGGAGGAGAAGAGAAAATGAGAGCAGGGGCGATGTGGATGATGAGTGTAGTCTTATGGGGGTTAATGGCTGTACTGCCCACAGGGGCCGCGGCAGAAACGGCTCGCTGGGATGTCGATCCAGATCATTCGATCATCGAGTTTCGCGTGGCGCATATGGTGGTGTCGAAAACGGCTGGAAAGTTTATGGACTACACTGGGTTCGTCGAAATGGACCCGGAGGCAAAAACGTTCAAGACGATCGAAGCCACCATCAACACCGCATCTATAAACACGAACCAGGAGAAACGCGACGCCCATCTGCGCAACGCCGACTTTTTCGACGTCGAAAAGTTTCCGACGATGACGTACAAGCTGAAGAGCTACAAGAAACACGGTGATGGCTACACCGCTGTCGGCGATCTGACGCTCCGTGGCGTGACGAAAGAGATCACGCTCGTCGGGAATTTCAATGGCGTGACCAAAGACCCCTGGGGCAATACCCGAGCTGGGTTCAGTGGGGAAACAAAGTTGAACCGCAAAGACTTCGGCATGATTTGGAATAAAACGCTCGATAGCGGCGGGCTGGTCGTCGGCGACGAAGTGCAGATCCGGCTCGACATTGAGTGCATCAAGGCGAAGAAGCCCTAGTCAGCATTGTTCCTCAAGCCTTTGTTGAATCCTCCCCGGAGTCGATTTCTCCCGGGGGCGACCTGCCGGATACACCACAAGGCGAGTTGGTTTTCATGAAAGCCATGGTGCTCAGTCACACGGGCGATGTCTCCAGCGGCCCGTTACAGTTGCATGATCGACCGATACCTGTTCCGGGGCCCGGCGAGGTTCTGGTGAAGATCCATGTCTGTGGCGTCTGCCGCACAGATCTGCATGTGGTCGAGGGCGAACTGTCAGACATCACGCTCCCGATTGTTCCCGGACACCAGGCGGTGGGGACGGTCGTGCGACTTGGTTCCGGAGTTACTCAGGTGCAGAGAGGGGATCGAGTCGGGA
>JAHFES010000061.1:0-1287 GCA_023248355.1 Nitrospiraceae bacterium | reverse complement strand
GTGGTCGAGGGCGAACTGTCAGACATCACGCTCCCGATTGTTCCCGGACACCAGGCGGTGGGGACGGTCGTGCGACTTGGTTCCGGAGTTACTCAGGTGCAGAGAGGGGATCGAGTCGGGATTGCCTGGCTCCAGGGCACGTGTGAGACCTGCGAATTTTGTACGAGCGGCCGCGAGAATCTGTGCGTCAAGGCGCGATTCACCGGCTATCAGGTAGACGGTGGCTATGCGGAGTATGCCGTCGTCCCCGCACGATTTGCCTATCCGATCCCACCAGTCTTTTCAGACGACCAGGCGGCCCCGCTGCTTTGTGCGGGCATCATCGGCTATCGCGCGCTTCGTCTTAGCGGAATCAAGCCGGGTCAGCGGCTCGGCCTATATGGGTTTGGCGCCTCGGCGCACATCGCCATTCAGCTCGCGCGCCACTGGGGCTGTCAGGTGTATGTGAGTTCTCTCAAGACCGAGCACCAAGAGTTGGCGAGACAACTCGGAGCCGTATGGATCGGTGGGGCGACCGACAGTCCACCGGACAAACTTCACGGCTCGATCATTTTTGCGCCGGCCGGCGAATTGGTCCCGCCTGCGTTACGCGCGCTTGAACGTGGCGGCACGCTCGCCTTGGCCGGTATTCATATGTCGCCGATCCCCTCGCTGAACTACGATCAAGAGGTTTTCGGAGAACGGGTGATTCGCAGTGTGACGGCCAATACGAAGCAGGATGGACTCGATCTGCTGCGCGAAGCCGCGGCCATTCCGATCAGGCCCCATACGGTTCGCTTCCCGCTTGAACAGGCCAACCAAGCGTTACAAGCGCTCAAGGCCGGATCGTTTCAAGGCGCGGCTGTCCTCTCGATGTGAACTAGCCAGCAGGCCCCCCGGCTATGGTAGATTGGATGGCTATGTCACGAATCGCCGCGCTGCTCATCATGGCCTTGGGAGTTGGAACCAGTCTTCCCAGCTGGGCCTTGGAATTTACCGCCGATCGCATCACCAAAATGGATGGCCGAACAGGCAAGGCCGTCCTCTACTATCGCGACGACATGTGGCGGATTGAGCATCACTCGATGGGACCGGTGAATATCAGCATCGTTCGAAAGGATAAGCAAGTCGTGTGGTTGCTGCTCTCGCGCATGAAGCACTTCAAGACCATGCCCTATAGTGCGGAGCAGGATTTGATGGTCACGGAAAAGCTCGACGGCGAGATATCACGGGAAGAGATCGGGACTGAAACTCGCGAAGGCCATCCGACGGTGCTCTATGAAGTCACCACCAAACAGGGCGAACGGA
>JAHFES010000060.1:3213-15212 GCA_023248355.1 Nitrospiraceae bacterium | reverse complement strand
TTCCGTGAAACGACCAATGACCAGGTCATGGAAAAGGTCGATGAGGAAGGCAACGTGCTTGGCTTTTCCGTGTTGAAGGTCAGCGCGTTGAAGAAGGAACCGCTGGAAGTGGCGCTGTAAGTCCTAGGTATTGGCTTGGCCTGATGCCGCATCCGGAACGCTGCGCCGAATCGGTGTTGGGCGGTGAAGATGGGCGATTAATTTTGGCGTCGATGGTGGAGGGGTTGAAGACGAGCAAACGTCAGGCTCCTGTCGGTGCCGGTCGATAGGTTCCCCCTTAATGTAGGCCATTTTTTATGCAAGCCATAATTACCAAAGATCTCATCGCCCAACATAATCTGACGGACGACGAGTACAAGAAGATCATTGAGATTCTCGGGCGCGAGCCGAATCTGACGGAGCTCGGCATGTTCTCCGTTATGTGGTCGGAGCATTGTTCCTATAAGTCGTCGCGCGTCCATTTGAAGAAATTGCCGACGACGGGGCCTCGTGTCATACAAGGTCCTGGCGAAAATGCCGGCGTGGTGGATATCGGCGATGGACTTTGTGTGGTCTTTAAGATGGAGTCGCACAACCATCCGTCGTTCATCGAGCCCTATCAAGGCGCGGCGACAGGGGTGGGGGGGATCCTGCGCGACATCTTTACGATGGGCGCGCGGCCGATTGCGTTGCTCGATGCGCTGCGATTCGGCGGACTCGACACGGCGAAAAACCGCCATCTCATGAGGGGCGTGGTGGCCGGGATTGCCGGCTATGGCAACTGCATGGGTGTGCCGACGGTTGGGGGAGAGATCGTTTTCAACGACATCTATGCGCAGAATCCGCTCGTGAATGTGTTCTGTCTCGGCATCGCTCACAAGGACAAGATCTTCCTCGGCACGGCGGCCGGGGTCGGCAATCCAGTGATCTATTTCGGCTCGAAAACGGGCCGCGACGGCATTCACGGGGCGACGATGGCTTCCGATTCGTTTGATGACCAATCGGAACAGAAGCGGCCGACGGTTCAGGTCGGCGATCCGTTTACCGAGAAGTTGTTGTTGGAGGCCTGTCTCGAACTGATGGCTGGCGATCTGCTGGTTGGTATTCAGGATATGGGAGCCGCGGGGCTGACCAGTTCGTCCTGCGAAATGGCGTCGCGCGCCGGCAATGGGATAGATCTGGACCTGACCGACGTGCCGCGTCGTGAGCCGGGCATGACGCCGTATGAGTTGATGCTGTCGGAATCGCAAGAGCGCATGCTGATGGTGGCGCAGGCGGGCAAGGAAGAGGAATGCATTCGGATCTGTAAGAAATGGGATCTCGATGTGGCGGTCGTGGGTCGCGTGACAGGCGACGGGATCTTGCGTGTGAAGGATCAGGGGCACGTCGTCGCGGAGATTCCGGCCAAATCGTTGGCCGACGATGGCCCTCGCTATGAGCGACCCTATTCGCCGCCAGGCTATCAGGACATGCTGACCGCCCTGAACTATGACGCACTTCCCGATGTGAAGGATGCGAATGCCGCGCTGCTGTCTCTTTTGGAATCCCCGACGATCGCCAGCAAGCGCTGGGTCTATGAACAATTCGATCATATGGTCCGGACGAATACAATGGTCCGGCCTGGGTCTGATGCGGCGGTGGTGCGGATCAAGGGGACGAACAAAGCCGTGGCCATGACGGTGGATTGCAACGGGCGCTACTGTGTCTTGCATCCCTATGAAGGCGCTCGCATTGCGGTGGCCGAGGCGGCCCGCAATCTCGTCTGCTCCGGAGCCGAGCCGATCGGAATGACCGACTGCCTCAACTTCGGCAATCCCGAGCGGCCTGAGATTATGTGGCAGTTCGTGCTCGCAATCGAGGGGATGAAGGATGCCTGCGAGCACCTCTCCGTACCCATCGTGAGCGGCAACGTCAGTTTCTACAATGAGACCAATGGACTCTCGATCTATCCGACACCGATGCTCGGCATGGTCGGGTTGATCGAACAGGCTGAGCAGACGATGACCCAATGGTTCAAGCAGGAAGGCGACGACATCATTCTGCTCGGAGCCTCGCGTGAAGATTTAGGCGGGTCGGAATATCTCAAAGTCGTTCACGCCCGCGAGCAAGGGTCGCCCCCGTTCTTGAATATGGAGACCGAGAAGGCCTTGCATGACTGTGTGCTGGCCCTGATTCGTGGCGGGCTGATCGTGTCCGCGCATGATTGCTCGGACGGCGGGCTGACCGTGGCGCTTGCGGAAAGCTGCATGTCCGGACCAGACCACAGGCTGGGCGCTGTGGTAAGATTAACCCCTGGCCGGCTCCGCAAAGATGCCGTGCTCTTTGGCGAAAGCCAGTCGCGGGTGGTGCTATCGGCCAATCCGGGGCATCGACAAGCCATCCTCGACCAGGCGAAACGCCTGGGTGTGCCGGCTGAAGTGATCGGGGCGGTCACCGGCGATCGGCTAGTCGTCTATTTGGGAGACGAGCAATCGACTACGAAGACAATCGATGCCCCCATTGCCACGCTCCACGATCGTTGGGCCTTTTCGCTGGAACGGACGCTGAATCAAGCATAGGCTATCACTCAGACAGCTCGCCACTATGACCAAAGAACTACCCATCATCTCACCGGATAAGTTTCACGACGAATGTGCCGTGTTCGGCATCTACGGCCATGAAGAGGCGGCCAATCTGACCTATCTTGGGCTCTACGCGCTGCAGCATCGCGGGCAGGAAGCCTCCGGTATCGTCTCGGGGGATGGGGACCAGTTCTTCGTGCAGAAGGGGATGGGGCTTGTCGCCGACATCTACCACAAATCGGTGTTGGAAAAACTGCCCGGCTACATGGCCATTGGCCACAATCGCTATTCCACCTCCGGCGGCAATGATCTGAAGAATGTTCAGCCGTTGATCGTCAACTTTGCCCTCGGCAATCTTGCCTTGGCGCACAACGGCAACCTCATCAATGCGCAGGTCCTTCGTAACGAGCTCGAAGCCTACGGGGCAATTTTTCAGTCCACCTCGGACAGCGAAGTCATCATCCATCTGATCGCGCACTCCAGAGCCGACTCATTTCTCGCGCGTGTGATCGATGCGCTCTGCCAGGTGCGGGGGGCGTTTTCTGTGGTGCTGATGACCGATAACGGCCTCATTGCCGCGCGCGACCCGCATGGATTGCGGCCGCTCTGCATCGGGCGTGTGCGTAGCAGTTGGATCGTGGCGTCCGAAACCTGCGCGTTTGACTTGCTCGACGCGGAATACGTTCGGGAAATCGAACCTGGCGAGTTGGTCGTCATCAGCGATCAAGGGCTCGATAGCCATCGACCGTTTCCCAAGACGGATCCGGCCATGTGCGTCTTTGAGTATGTCTATTTTGCCCGGCCCGACAGCCGGATCTTCGGTGCCAATGCGGTCTATACGACGCGCAAGGCGATGGGGCGGCAATTGGCTCAGGAATCCTGGGTGCCGGCCGATATCGTCATTCCCGTCCCGGATTCCGGAGTGCCCGCCGCGCTGGGGTATGCCGAGGGGGGTGGGATCCGGTTTGAAACAGGGCTGATCCGGAACCATTATGTTGGCCGGACCTTCATTGAACCGGAGCAATCGATTCGCCACTTCGGCGTCAAGGTCAAGCTGAATGCCATTGCGGAAGTGTTATACGGCAAGCGCGTGGTGGTCGTAGACGATTCCTTAGTCCGCGGGACAACCAGCCGAAAGATTGTCAAGATGATCCGCCAAGCCGGTGCAAAGGAAGTCCACATGCGGATCAGCTCGCCGCCGATTATCTCGCCCTGTTTCTATGGAATCGACACGCCGACCAAAAAAGAACTCATTGCCTCCAACCATTCGACGGAAGAAATCCGCAAATACATCACAGCCGACAGCTTGGCCTATCTCAGCCTTGACGGCATGCTCAAGTCTGCACCGGGAACGCCCAATCAGTATTGCAACGCCTGCTTTACCGAGAAGTACCCCATTCCGTTTACCCGCGCGGAAGAACTCCAATTGGGTCTCTTTGAATCAGCGCACTGAACACAAAGCCAGGACGAACCGGACCGTCACACTGTAAAGAGCAGGGACACCACGCATGCAGCCGAGGACTAGACCGAGAATCGAGGTGGATTATCCTGTCACGTTTACCGGCGATCAGCTGTCCGGAAACGGAACGCTCACGAATCTGACGATCGCCGGCGCGGAAATACAAAGCCAGGTTGATTTTCCCATCGATGGCCGTCTCTCTCTGCTGGTGCAGGCCACGGGCGCTCGTCCTCCCATAGTGATTACCTTAGCGGTGGTTCGCTGGAAGCGGGGCGATCGGTTCGGGCTAGAGTTTGTTCGCTTCGATGGCCACTCCAAGCAGCAGCTCGAAGATATGCTCAATCCGCACGACTCGTCTTCTTCGGCGTAGTTCCGTCGCCTCCTCAGTTGCTCCACGAAAAATCAGCGTGTTAGGATGCAATCACGTTCAGGCGGTTGATCAAGGAGGTCGCTATGAGACGGCTCTTGCTCGCACTGGGTACCCTGACCCTTCCCGTGCTCTTCGTTCCGCTTGTGCTTGCCGCCGGGCTTTTCAAGGTCGGGGAAAAAGCTCCGACATTCACGCTCACAGCGATCACGGGTGAAACGGTGTCGCTGGATTCCTATAAAGGGAAAGTAGTGGTGCTCGGACTCTTTCATATCTGTGACCCCTGTATGATGCAAGGCAGTACGCTGCAGAAGGTGTTTGAGTCCACGCAGGGGAAACAGGTCGCTGTGGTCGGCGTCAACTCTTCCGGCAATTCCAAGAAAGATGTTGGTGAGTTCCTGTCTGTGTTTCCGGTGAAGGTCACCTATCCCTATCTGCTGGACCCTAATAAAACCACCGACAAGCTCTATGGCGGCGGGAAGTTTATCCCGAACGTGTACGTGATCGATCAGAACGGGGTGATCCGCTGGCAACGTGTCGGGAACATGGATTTGGCCGGGGCCGATGTGATTCTGACCGAAGTGGAGAAGTTGTTGGCGAGCGCGTCAAAAATGTAAGCTGACAGGCTGACAAGTCGGCAAGCTGACAAGCTAGCAGAAAGTTCGTGTCAGCCTGGTGCCTTCTGTGCCTGTAAGCGAGCGAGGTGTTCATGGATGAAATGGAAGAGGGGAAGCAGAAGTTTCTCAATGTCGTGAAGAGCGTTGATGGCACGGTGCTCGTTGTGATGCCGGTCACGCCGTCCAACAGCATGTTCTTGATCTCTCTCACCAAGGGCCCGAACCGCAAGTTTATAACTGTGTCGGAAGACGACATCATGGACCTACCGAATGAAGCCGGTATTCTTGCCAAGGTGACGAAAGTTGTGAAAGATGCCGTGGCAGCTCTTTAGGTTTGTTAGTGCCATACGCTATCAGCCATCAGCTATCAGCTCTTTTTTATGAAACAGATCCTTCCCGGCATGTGGCAATGGTCGTGGTTCTCTGCGGAGAAGCAGCTCGACTTCAACGGGCTGTTCCTCATGATCGGCGAGCACAAGATTCTGGTTGATCCGCCCCCGATGACCGCGGAGGCCAGCACGTTCATCCGTCGCAATGGCCCGGTCGATTACATCATTGTCACGAACCGGGATCATGCCCGTGAAGCCGCGACCTACCAGGCGGAGTTCAAGTGCCAACTTCAAGTACCGGAAGCCGATGCCCCGCAGATGGACCTCAAGCCGACAAAGACGTTCAAGGATGGCGAACTCCTTCCCGGCGGGATCTGGGCCATTCATCTGCAGGATCAGAAGTCCCCGGGTGAATCGGCCCTGTTTATCCAGCAGGGACGCGGTGTGCTGATTGTGGGCGATGCGCTGATCGGCAAACCAGCCGGAGCCGTCACCATGCTGGCGGCAGAGAAGTATGCGGATGCAGCAAAGGCGAAAGACGGCCTCCGGCGTCTTCTCAAATACAACTTCGAGAGTCTCCTTGTTGGAGACGGTACCTCGATCCCTGCCGGCGGAAAGCAGCCGGTCGAGCAGCTGCTGCAAGCATAACCATGGCACTCCGGAACGGACTCTCCGAAGAACTCAATCGTCAGGGGAACGAGCATTTCTCGCGCGGGCACTACACGGATGCCTATGCCTGTTATGCCAAGGCGCTGGAGTGCAATCGGCTCACGGGCGATCAGCGAGCCCTTGTGGCGACGCTCGGCAATCTCGGGAATATCTGTGCGGTGAGCGGCCGGCGGGATTCGGCCCTGGCGCACTATCAGGAAGTGTTGGAGTTCCAGAAGATTCTCGGTGATGAGAAGGGGATCGGCACGACGCTGGCGAATTTGGGAAATCTGCGAGCCGATGCCGGCGAGTGGGACCGTGCGCGGGCCTACTATCTGGAGGCGCTCGATCTCATGACGAAGACCCACGATGAGGCCGCCAAGGCGGTGCTGTTTTCTGACCTCGGCCTCGTTGCCCGAGAGACCGGCCAGTTTGACGAGGCCATCCACTGCTACGAACAGTCGCTGGTGTTGATGCGCCGTTTGGGCAATCACGGTGGCGTGGCGGATGCGTGGCGGATGATCGGCCGGACGTTCCTGATTCACAAACGCTATGGCGATGCCATTGCCTGTTGCCAGACCAGCCAGTCGATTGCGGAGCGGTTGCGCGACGAACTGCGTACAGGCGGCGCCCGCTATGTGCTGGTGCAATGCTACGAAGAAATGGGCCGGTTGCGGGATGCCGCGGATCTGCTCGAGCAAGTCGTCTATATGGACCGCAAGTATGAGCTGCCGAAGCTCGAAGAAAATATTCAGCGCCTGACTACCCTTCGTGCCCGCCTTGCAGAGCAGGATCAGGCACCGCCGTATCGAGAGACGCATGCATGAGTGACCCAGGCACCCCGGCGTGGACGCAGCTTCGTACCGCGCTGATGCAATCCTTCCCTCAACTCTACGAATTAGAAACTGGCGGACCATTGGCCATGGATCTGGGGTCCGATGGATGGCTGTTGGAGATCAAGCCTGAGGGCACAGTGCTTTGCCAGTACGGTGTGGCGATGGACGATGTGATGGCGCTCTTATCCGAGGGAACGCCGGAGGATCTTGGAACTGACGAGGTGGCGAAACAGGCGAAATATTTTATTCAGCCTGCGGTGTCGAAGTTTCGGCCACTCTTGTTGCAGTCCGGATTCACGGAAGAAACAGAGATGAATGAAGAGTTCGTTGCGGCGACGTTTGCACGTCCAGTGGACTTTCAGAATCTCTCCAAGGTGCAGGATCTCATCCGATGGTGTTGTCGGCAGATTGGGGGCATGAGATGACGCCGCGGATCACCACGTTCAACGAATTTCGCGATGCCGTATCTGGGTACCGGTTGCCGCGTGTCCTGCTGGCCGGGCTAGAACTGGATCTGTTTACCACCGTCGGCGAACGAAGCTGGACGATTGCCGAGTTGGCCAAGGTGCTTCACGTAAGTGAGCGAGGGCTTGCCATCCTCTGCCGCAATCTGGCGATGGCCGGTGTGCTGCAGAAGAAGGGGGCGACGTACAAGAACAGTCGATTGGGGGCCACGGCACTCAATGCCAATCATCCCGCCTATCGCGGCAGCTATTTGGACCTGATCAAGAGCCACTGGATGGATTGGCTTCGGCTGCTGGAATCCGTACGCAGCGGATTGCCGATTGACCATGATGTGCCGGACAGTCCAGACTATCGCCGGCGATTCACCTGGGCCATGCATCACCGCACGTTGGAGACGGCACCGGCGATCGCTGCGCAGGTGAACGTACGCCAGGCCAAGACGTTCTTGGATCTCGGTGGGGGCCCCGGAACCTACGCGATGGCGTTCCTCGCCAAGAACCCTCAGCTGCGTGCCACGGTCTGCGATCGAGAGGCCGCGTTGGACGTGGCTCAAGAGATCGCCGCCACGCACAGAGCGGGACGACGGCTCTCCTACTTGCCGCTCGATTTTACCCGGACATCGATTCCTGGCACGTACGACGTGATTTGGTACTCCAATGTGTTGCACATCTATTCCCCGGCGGACAATCAGGTCATCTTCAAGCGGGCCTTGGCGGCATTGAATCCCGGCGGACGATTGATTGTACAAGATGCCTTTCTTCACGATCGCGAGGGGCTGTTCCCTGCGGAGGCGAGTCTCTTCGCCGTTTCGATGTTGCTGTTCACGGAGGGGGGAAACACCTATTCGGCAGCGGAGATATCGAAGTGGCTCAAGGATACAGGATTCGGACGGGTCAAAGTGCTGCGGGTCAAAAAGGGGTCGGAGGACTGGGAGGACGGGATTCTAGAGGCAGTGGCGCCTGGGTCACGTCCAAAAATGATCGCCCGCCGAACACGATCAAAAGGAAGTTCAAGAGCCCGCTAGCCACGCTGCTTATGAGGGACAAGAGCACGTGTGAATCTTTTGTAAGTATCTGGACCATCGTCGCCAGATCGAGCGCCAACCCAACCGTGCCGTAGATCACGCAGGCCATGGTGGCCCATCGAATTTTTAGCCAGACAACTACTGCCAGTCCGACCGGCATCAGGATCAAGAAGCCGATCCACCAGGCATCGTGTGCCGGAGTTGTGGATTCTCCTCGGTTCATGACGAAGGACCCTATTCCAACCAACAGGGCTCCGACCAATACAGTGAGCAAGGCCTTTCGTTTCATGACTGAACTATAACCCGGGCAGGTAGACACAGCAACGGCTGTCTTGTGAGCGCGTGAGACTGAGTGCTAGGCTCTTTTCTGTATGACGCAGGACGAACGAGCCCGCAATCAGGCGCCTGGGCAGGCCTGCCTGTTGATCTACGACGGGCAGTGCCGACTCTGTGTCTCAACGAAACAGAAGATCGAACAGGCGGGCGTGGGGCGAGCCGGTCACAACGTCAGATTTATTTCCTACCAGAGCGATGAGGCAAAGCAGGTGCTGGGATCGGCCTACCGTCCAGGGCGTCCTGATATGGCGTTTCTCGTCAAACCAACGGGAGCTATTTGTCAGGGGCTGGACGCGTTTCTTCCCCTCGTTCCCGGTCTTCCAGGCGGGCATGTTTTGCTGTGGCTCCTACGGGCGCCACTGGTCAAGAGTCTGGCGAGATGGGGCTACCAATTGATAGCCCGGCATCGCTATCGGCTGTTTGGCGAGGTTCAGCCCCCATAAGATCGTTGTTAAGCCTTTCATCCTGGCTCTGTCCTGAGAGAGCCATCTTCTTGTCTCCCGCTTACGGCGTCCCCCCATCCCCCCTCTTTCGAGGGAAATCTTCCCACAGTGGGGAATTTACCGGAGATCCAATGTCTTGCAGAATGTGCCATAGCATCACGGAGGGTCTATGTCGCTTATCCATTGGCTGTCCCGACTCCTTGGAACTCTGATTGTCCTACCACCTGTCCCAGTTCCGATTCGGAACGATCGCAAACCATCTCATCCTTGCTCGCAGCGTGTGAACGCTATGTCCTGGATAGCCAGTGCGGGGTTGTGCCTGTCGCTGGTCAGCGGTCCGGCGTGGGGTCAGGTAGCTGCCCCTCAGAAAGAAGGGAAAGGGACCATCGTCGCGGCCGGCTTCGGCTATCAGGTCGGCGACACATCCATGATTACGGTGAAGGTCTATGATGCCGCCACCGGTGAGGTGCTGTCCGATGACGCCTATGATTTGAATGTGAAAGAAGGGGACCATGTGCGATCGAATCCTTCAGAGGGACGTATCTTTGCCGGCGGGGTCGGTCTTGGTGCGACGGACCTCTCTAATTTTGTCTTGCGCGTGTACGATGTGAAGACCGGCAAGTTTCAATGGGAAGGACAGCTGAATCTCACGCCGCGCGATGGAACGGGTGCCGGGCAGACGGTGTCGACCGTCGTGCCTCGTCGCGCAACGGTCACAAAGATTCATGCTACTGCGGTCGCCCCGCGGCAGCCGTCATTCTTGTTACGCGCGTTGGACGCCTCGACCGGCGGGCTCCTCTGGGAAGACGAATTCTCGACCGACGGCGGACGTTCAGCACGGGGAGAACGGATTGCGAATCGGCTGATTGGCCTGGATGCGAACGCGCCTGAGACCTCTCATACGTTTGACTTCAGAATTCGCATGTTCGACCCCAGTGGTCAGGCGGTGCTGTGGGAAGATCAGTTTTCGCAGCAAGAGGCGGAGGAAGAAGGCCAGGAGACCGTCGACGACCAAGCCCACATGCTGCCAGCCTGGCCCCGGCTGTTTCAGCAAGACCCTGCGCCAGAGGCCATCTAGCATTTGCCGCGATCAACCGAGGTGATTTCGATCTTCTGAAGGAATGGCGTGCGCGGTTACGTGCGTTTCTGCTGGAACGTGTCGAGCCACTGGCGGTGGAATTGTTCGTAGGAGACGAACAGCTTGGTTTGGAGGGCCGTCGCGACTGACTCTCTGGCTTTGAACGCGGTGAGCAATTCATCGACACGGGACATCCCCCATCGTTCAATCAAGTAGTGCGTGGCGGAGTTCGCTTCGAGATATGCCAGCGTGGCGGCATCGTGTGGCAGTCCTCCCCACGACCTCTCCAAATACTGGAGCGGAAGAATCTTTACCTCACCCTGCAGGGCCTGATCTAAGTCGGGCCATGCGCCCCCTGCCAGCTGCATCGCGAGGCCTTCGTTCAACCAGGTCGGAAGGGCTCCGTTGCTGGAGCCTAAACGGTCGTGTAGCAGTGCATGCACGTATTCATGGCGCAACACGGTGGTGAGCCACTTCGTATCCACGGTGGCGCCCTGCGTGGGGATCTGAACGCGACCAAGTGTCGGGTCATACAATCCATCCGCCCATGCCGGACTGCCGGTTGCGCCCTGAAACGAGTCCTTCGTGTGCAGGACGACCATAATGGGTTTCGACGGGAAATGTCCGAACTTCTGCCCGATTTCTCGATAGGCTTCTTCCAGAATTTCAAGGATAGTCGTCCATGTACCCTGATCTTCCGCCCCTTCGAATTTCACCGTGAAGTGGGTGCTGCTTCTGGTGGTCATGCGGGCTTCGGCTGAATCGGCGCGCCGGACCTTCGCGGTGACGGACGCGAGATAGAAATGCAGTGCCGGATCTTGCCGCGCACGTTCCGTAGCCTGTGCCAGGTGCTTCGCGGCCTCAGTGAGCCGGTCTTGTTCCTGGAGCAGGTCGGCCATCGCCAGGTGAGGGAACGGCTCATTGGGGGCGAGCGCAATGAGTTTGTTCAGAAAGTCCTGGTTCAAGGCGCGGTCGCGCTGCTCCCAATAGGCATGGGCCAGATTCATGAGGATGATGGGGTTGGAGCCATCGAGAGCGGCCGCTTTTTTGAAGGCTTTGATAGACGCTGGCGTGCCGTCGAGGCGCTCCTGTTGCAAACCCAGGTTATTCCAGAGAATCGCCACGAAGGGCCTGACCTTCTCATTCGCGAGTGCTGCGCTGGGGAGTTCCGTCAGTTTGGTCTGGGCCAGCGACAGATTGCGCTTTTCGATTTCATCGCGGATGACTTCCAGTAACGCGTCGTGCGGGGTCTCGGGTATCACGGCCTGATCGAGCGCACGGACTTGTTTCACCTCCTCCTCGCGTGGCCCGTTACGGGCCGGCGGGGGCGGCGGTGCGACGGCCTCGACAGCTTCTGAGGGGTTCGATTCCGTTGAAGAAGGTGGCGCTACGGATGATGGCTTCAGGAAGAGGTGATCCCCGATAATCAGAGCGAGCATCAGTCCCAGCGGCACGAGGATATGGGTGATGTTGCGACGATACATAGGGGCCTCGCAGCTGAGTGTAGCACCCTAACTCGCATTATTCATGACGGGCTTCTACTGCAACTGCCGATACGCCGCTGCGACAAGCCTGGCCGCGAGTTGGAAGCAGCCAGGCGTGCGGGCTCGCCGCTCGGGCGGTCAACATCCTGTTCAAGGATGCCTCCCTTCCTTGCGGCTCCGCGCGTCCGTCTCGCTAGGCGTCTCAGCGGTTTCGTCACGAACCCTCATGAATAATGCGGGCTAAGCAAACCTGACAAAGAGTTCTGCCGATTATGTGGTGATGCTCGACGGCGTTGAGCGTCTTGCGGTCATTGAGCGGGAGTGGTCGCTGTGCTACGATCCGGCCCCGTATGCAGACTCCTGCCGAGTCGGG
>JAHFES010000060.1:0-3113 GCA_023248355.1 Nitrospiraceae bacterium | reverse complement strand
GACAAAGAGTTCTGCCGATTATGTGGTGATGCTCGACGGCGTTGAGCGTCTTGCGGTCATTGAGCGGGAGTGGTCGCTGTGCTACGATCCGGCCCCGTATGCAGACTCCTGCCGAGTCGGGCCACATAACGCCGTTTCAGGATTGGTTGGACCGCATCGCGCGCCCCATTGAGTTTGCGAGCCGGGACGAATGTGCCCATCTTGGCGCGGTCAAGAATCTTAGTACTTTTGTCGCAGGCCAAGTCCTGTCCGCTCTTGCCCAGCAGGTGTATCCGAAGGCGATTGAGTCTCGCCTGATTGCGTTGCGGGATCTCTTCGTCGATTTCCAGCAGACACTTCCTCTGGATGAGCAGCGCCGGCGCCTGCATGTTGCAGCGGCGCTTGTGAAGGCGCTGCGTGGCGCCGCACGGCATTGCTCCGAGTCCTCGGGAGCCGAGTCTGAGCATCCCGTGTTTGAGTCGCACGCGGACGGCGCAGCTCGACGCGATCTATGGAATTTCCCGATCCAGTTTGTGAAGGGGGTAGGGCCCAAACGGACGAGCCTGTTGCAGCGATTGAGAATTGAGACGGTGGAAGATGCCCTGTGGACGGTGCCCTGGCGCTATGAAGACCGGTCGGTGATGACGCCGATCGGCAATTTGGTGCCCGGCATGGTCACCTCAGTCTGCGGGACAATCGGGAAGTGTGAGTCAAAGCCGACGAGGAATCGGCGACTGAGCGTGCTCGACATCGGGGTCGAGGATCAAACGGGACGCATGCAGGTCGTCTTTTTCAATCAGCCCTATCTGGAAGAGATTCTGGCCGTCGGGAAGCGCGTGATGATGAGCGGGCGTGTGATTGCCGGCAAGCAAGGCTGGATGGTGCCACGGATGGACGTGGCGCAGTACGAAGTGGTCGGGGAAGAAATGGAGTCTGCGCTGCACGTCGGGCGGATCGTGCCGATTTATCACGAAACAAAAGGGTGGAGCTCTCGGCAGATGCGCGTGTTGGCCAAGGGCCTGTTGGAGGAACATGCGCTTGAGCTACGCGATGATCTGCCCGTCCAGGTCAGGGCCCGACAGCGGTTGGTTCCGATTCAAGAGGCGCTGCAGGACGTGCATTTCCCTAAAGCCGGAAGTGACCTGCGCTTATTGGAACAGGGCAAGACGCCGGCGCATCGACGATTGGCCTTTGAAGAATTGTTTCTCCTCCAAGTGGCGTTGGCAACGCGGCAGCGATCGGTGCAGGACGAGCCGAAGGGCCTGCACTTCAATCCACGCACGCCGTTGCTCGAGAAGTTGGGCCGGCTGCTCCCATTCCGCCTCACGCCGGCGCAGGATCAGGTGATTCGAGAAATCTTCCGCGACATGATAGCTCCGCGACCGATGAATCGGCTGGTGCAGGGGGATGTGGGGTCGGGGAAAACGGTCGTGGCGCTGCACGCGATCGTCATGGCCTGCGGCTCTGGCTATCAAGCGGCGCTGATGGCGCCGACAGAAATTTTGGCCGAGCAGCACTATCGGAATCTTTCCGGGATGTTGGAAGCGCTCGGTCTGAAAGCGATCCTCATGCGTGGAGGGGATAAGGCGGCAGTGAAGAAGGCGCAGGCCACCCAGCTCGCATTGGGAGAGATTCACGTGGCGATCGGCACGCACGCGCTGATTCAGAAAGGCGTCGCGTTCAAGAATTTAGGGTTGGCCGTCGTCGATGAGCAGCATAAATTCGGCGTGTTACAGCGGAAAACGCTGATCGACAAGGGCTATAAGCCCGACGTGCTGGTGCTCACGGCGACGCCGATTCCGCGAACACTGGCTATGACGGTCTATGGCGATCTCGACGTGTCGATCATCGATATGCTGCCGCCCGGACGGAAACCGGTGAGAACGTTCCTGTTCGGCGAAGCGCAACGGCGGCGGGCCTATCAGATCTTGCGCGACGAGTTGCGGAACAAGAGACAGGCGTACGTGGTCTATCCGCTTGTCGAGGAGTCGGAGAAAATCGATCTGCAAGCGGCCATCCAAGGGGCCGAACAATTGCAGAATGGAGAGTTTGCCGAGTTTCGAGTCGGCCTGCTGCATGGTCGTATGAAAGCGGCGGAGAAGGAAGCGGTGATGGCCGACTTCAAGGCCGGAAAGATCCATCTGCTCGTCGCCACGACCGTGATTGAAGTCGGTGTGGATGTCCCCAACGCGACCATCATGTTGATCGAGCATGCC
Organism: Nitrospiraceae bacterium; assembly: GCA_023248355.1. Lineage (GTDB taxonomy): Bacteria > Nitrospirota > Nitrospiria > Nitrospirales > Nitrospiraceae > Nitrospira_D. The sequence goes on along the minus strand of JAHFES010000060.1, from coordinate 918 downwards.
GAGCGATTCGGTCTGGCCCAGCTGCACCAGTTACGCGGGCGTGTTGGACGGGGCGCGGAGCAATCCTATTGTCTGCTGATGGCGGCGATGGGGCGGGCGAAGGTGCAACTGGGGCGACGACCGATTGGGCCGGGAGGGATCGACGAGCCTGTGTCCAACGCGAGGGAACGATTGGAGGCGTTGGTGCAATCCAACGATGGGTTTGTCATTGCCGAGGAAGATCTGCGCATCAGAGGACCTGGTGAATTCTTTGGGCTTCGCCAATGGGGCATGCCGGAGTTCCGCGTTGCCAACATCGTGCGGGACGGCGATTTGCTGCAGCAGGCCAGGCAGGAAGCCTTTTCGCTCTTGAAGCTGGATCCGGGTTTGAAAGCGCCGGCTCATCAGGGATTGCGGGACACGATGTTGCGGAAGTGGGAAAAGAAGTTAGATCTAGGTTCGATTAGCTAAGAAAGGCGAGGGGCACGAGGCGAGAGGCTAGGGGGTCGGAAGATTTCCTCTTGCCCCTCACCTCTGGCCTCAAGCCAGGAGATCTTGTGGGATTCTTACAGCAGCTGAAACATGATCTACGAACGGGACTCGCGACCTTGCGATTAGGGACGGCACAAGCGGCCGGTCGCGCGCTCGAGGAAACGGAACTGCTTCGAATGCGATTGGAGATCCGCAAGCTCGATCAACAGCTCTCGGACCTCTACAAAGACATCGGGGAGCGGGCCGTTGATATGAAAGAGCGCGGCGAGACCGCCGAGCGTGTGATGTACGATGCCGAGATCGGGCGATTGGTGCGAGAAGTTCAAGTATTGAAAGAGTCGCGCAAGAAGTTGGAAGCGGAAATGGATGAGATCCGGAACGAGCAATGACGGCGCCGCCCACCCGCACCCTTCGACTGGCCGGAGTCGATATCGGAACGCTGACCTG